>NZ_JBMNPX010000009.1:0-105769 GCF_050943825.1 Pseudoflavonifractor sp. | reverse complement strand
TCCTCCTTGGGCAGCTCGAAGTAATCGGCCTGCTTGTCGGCGCCGATGTCCAGGGTGCGGATGACCACCATGCGGCCGTCCATGGCCTCCAGCACCTGGCGGTAGGCCTGGTACTGGTCCTCCTCGGGGGGATAGTTGTCCCGGCCCAGGTAGAGGAACTCGCTGCGGAACAGACCGATGCCGTCGGCGTCGGCGCCCAGAACGGCCTCCAGATCCTTGGGTGCGCCGATGTTGGCGCACACCAGCACCCGGCGGCCGTCGGGGGTGACGGCCTCACGGCCACGGAAGGTGTCCGGATAGCGGCGGTGGGCCGCCTCCTGGTCCCGGCGGCTCTCCAGCTCCGCGGTGGTCCGGGCGTCCGGGTCCACAAAGACCTCGCCGGAGGCGCCGTCCACAAACACGTTCTTGCCGTCAAAATCCTCCAGCAGGCTGTCCCCCAGGCCCACCACAGCCGGGATACCCATGGTGCGGGCAAAGATGGCGGTGTGGGAGTTGGAGGAGCCCTGGGCGGTGATAAAGCCCAGCACCTTGTTCTGGTCCAGCCGGGCGGTCTCACTGGGCACCAGGTCGTCGGCGGCGATGATGCAGGGCTCGCTGCCGCCCAGCTCCTCGTCCTCCTGGCCGGTGAGCAGGCGGATGACCCGCCGGGACACGTCCAGCACGTCGGCGGCCCGCTCCTTCATATAGTCGTCGTCCATCTGGGCGAACATCTCGGAAAACTGGGCGGCGGTCTGGTCCACCGCGTATTCCGCGTTGACGTGTTCATCCCGGATCATGCCGGTGATGGATTCGCAGTAGTCCAGGTCCTCCAGCATCATCTGGTGGATCTGGAACAGGAGAGCCTTCTCCTCGCCCAGCTTGGCGCAGGTCTCCTCATAGAGGGCGCCCAGCTGCTCCATGGCTCCTTCCCGGGCCTGGTCGAAGCGGAGCACCTCGGCCTCAGCGTCAGCCACCTCCCGGCGGGGCTGAGCCTGGGCGTCCCGGCGGAGGAAGCGCAGATTGCCCGAGGCCACGCCCCGGGACACACCTTCACCGTGCAGTACCGTCATGACAAGCGCCTCCTTTAAAAGTTCCCCTGGAAGAACTTCTCCAGGGTCTGGGCGGCCTCAGCCTCGTCGGCGCCGTCCACGGCCACCTCCACGGTCTCGCCGCACTTGACGCCCATGCCCATGATGGCAAAGAGCCGCTTCAGGTCGGCGCTCTTCTCACCCCGGGTCAGTTTCACGGTGCTGGAGAACTTCTGGGCCTCCTTCACCAGCAGGCCGGCGGGACGGGCATGGAGCCCGTTGGGATCGGTAATGGTGTACTGGAACTGAATCATATCAGAATACCTCTTTTTATATTATAGATGTAGGTCAGGCCCGCTTGGTCAGGGTGATGATGGTGTCGCCGGGACGGACCTCGCCGCCCTCCGCCTTTTCCATGACGAACTCGTCGCCGTTGCTCACCACCACGGGAGTGGCCAGGTCGAAGCCCTGGGCCAGCAGGGCCTCACGCTCAAAGGACAGCAGCAGCTGACCCCGCTTGACCTTGTCGCCCTCCTTCACGTGGGCGGCAAAATGCTTGCCGCCCAGGGCCACGGTGTCCTTGCCCACGTGGATCAGCAGCTCGGCGCCGCCGGTGGTGAGGAGGCACACGGCGTGATGGCTCTCCAGCAGGTTCTCCACGGTGCCGTCGGCAGGGGCGTACACCTTGCCGTCGGCGGGGATCACGGCCACGCCGTCGCCCAGGATCTTATCGGCAAAGACCTGGTCGGACACCTGCTCAATCCCGATGACCTTGCCGGTCAGGGGGCTGCCCAGGCGCTCCACGCCGGGCTCCTCAGCGGGGACCTCTTCCGCGCCCTTTTTCTTTCCAAAGAGCCAGGAGGCAAATCCTTTTTTCTCAGACATGGTAAAATGCTCGCTCCTTTCAAGCTTCTGCAATGACTGTGCTGCGAAAAAAATAAAAGACGTCCCTCCGGACAGAACTCTTCCGGGGACAATGCCCCGGCACAGAGGACTTTCCAGATCGGACGTCAGAACGCACAAAACTCAGGCGGCTATTGTATTCAACTTTTGCTTGCGAGCACAGTATAGCAACTAAAGTTTCATGTGTCAAGTAAAAAAATAAAACTTTTTTCGAAATATATGTGCATATCAGACAATTCGAAAGTTTTCATCCAGGAAAGTTTCATCAAAATGATGGATTAGGAAGAAAAGAAGCCAGTTAGCGAAACAATGTGCCATAAACTGCTCAAATAATTGACATGAAATGCAGTATTTATTAGGATGAATGCACAGCGAAGGCTGTTGCTTGCAATAATATGATTTCTCCTCCCGGCTTTCGGACGGGCTGAGAGGAGATGGGAGCGGAACGCACCACCGGCTCCACTCAGGCGCGGAAGGAGAATGGGCGTTGAATTTAAATCTGGACGCAATGACCACGGAGACCCGCAATCAGGCCACCATGAATCTGGATACCATGACCCCGCTGGAGGTTGTGACGGCCATGAACCGGGAGGACGCCAGAGTCCCCCAGGCCATTGAGCCTCTGCTGCCCAACATCGCCAAAGCGGTGGAGTGGGCCATCGACTCCCTGGAGAAGGGCGGACGGCTGTTTTACATGGGCGCCGGCACCAGCGGCCGGCTGGGCGTGCTGGATGCCGCCGAGTGTCCTCCCACCTTCGGCGTTTCTCCTGACCTGGTGGTGGGCCTCATCGCCGGCGGCGAGAAGGCCTTTATCAAGGCGGTTGAGGGCGCTGAGGACAGCCGGGACCTGGGCCGGGATGATCTGAAGGCCCACAATCTGAGCAAGGACGATCTGGTGGTGGGCATCGCCGCCAGCGGCCGCACCCCCTACGTGCTGGGCGGCCTGGACTATGCCCGGGAGCTGGGCTGCCGCACTGTGGCCATCTCCTGTAATGCCGGCTCCGCCGTGGGCCAGGCTGCCGACCTGGCCATCGAGGTGGTGGTTGGCCCCGAGGTGCTCACCGGCTCCACCCGGCTCAAGGCGGGCACCGCGCAGAAGCTGATCCTGAACATGATCTCCACCGCCACCATGGTGGGTGTGGGCAAGGCCTATCAGAACCTGATGGTGGACGTAATGCAGACCAACGAGAAGCTCCACGTCCGGGCTGAGAAGATTGTCATGGAGGCCACCGGCGTGGACCGTGACACCGCCAAGGCCACCATTGCGGCGGCCGGCGGCAGCGTGAAGACCGCCATCACCATGATTCTGGCCAACTGCGATGCCGAGGAGGCCAAGGCCCGCCTGGACAAGGCCAGAGGCCATGTCCGCGAGGCCATTCAGTAAGGCCGGAAGCCGGTCAGGTACTTATGGCGAGAACAGCCTGGGGGCTGTTTTTGCGTTCCGCCCAGCGGAACGATTGTGTGTAACCCCAATAGAAAAAGGAGAGGTGTAACATGACAAATCAGGAACTTTCCAGCAAGATCCTGGAGTTGGTCGGCGGCAGAAGCAACGTCGTCAGCGCCACCAACTGCATGACCCGCGTCCGCATCCATGTCAAGGATGACAGCGCCATTCAGGACGCCGCGCTGAAGAACGTGGAGGGCGTTCTGGGTCTGGTCCACGACAACCCCGGCTATGTGGAGGTCGTTGTCGGCCCCGGCAAGTGCCGCAAGGTGGCCGACATCTACAAGGACATGGGCATTCCCGTCTCCGCTGAGAGCGGCGACGCCGGCGTGTCCGCCAGCAGCGACTGGAAGGCCAACAAGGCCGCCATCAAGGGCGCTCAGAAGGAGAGCAAGATCAAGTCCATGCTCAAGACCCTGGGCGAGATCTTCGTGCCCCTGATTCCCGGCGTTATCGCCGCCGGTATCTGCTCCGGTCTGGCCACCCTGCTGGCCCAGGCGGTTCCCACCTACGCTGAGAACTCCGTCCTGGCCATCATCTATAACCTGCTCAGCCTCATCAACACCGCCTTCATGACCTACATCACTGCCTGGGCCGGCTACCGCGCTGCCGAGAAGTTCGGCGGCACCCCCATCCTGGGCGGCATGGTCGGTATGATCACCACTCTGGGCAACATCGACGCCATTTCCAAGATTGTGGGCCTGTACAACGAGGCCCAGCCCCTTGACGCCATCCTCCGTGCCGGCCGCGGCGGTGTGCTGGCCGTCATCATCGGCGTGTGGGTCATGTGCAAGATTGAGAAGGCCATCCGCAGCAAGATGCCCGACGCCGTGGACATCTGCTTCACCCCCATTCTGACCCTCATCATCACCCTGATCCCCTACATCCTCATCGTCATGCCCATCACCGGCCTCATCTCCACCGGCCTGTGCAAGGCGGTCGAGGTCGTGGCCATGAGCACCAACCCCGTGGTCCGTATGGTCGCCGGTTATCTGGGCGCCGCCCTGTTCCTGCCCATGGTGGCCATGGGCATGCACCACGGCCTGGTGGCTCTGTACACTGTCCAGCTTGAGGCCTTCGGCTATGTCACCCTGTATCCCGCCCTGGCCATGGCCGGCGCCGGCCAGGTGGGCGCTGCCATCGCGCTCTCCATCAAGGCCAAGCGCACCGGCAACCACCGTCTGCGCCAGGTCATCGGCGGCGCTCTGCCTGCCGGTATCCTGGGCGTGGGTGAGCCCCTCATCTACGGCGTCACCCTCCCCATGGGCAAGCCCTTCTTCACCGCCGGCCTGGGCGCCGGCTTCGGCGGCGCCTTCGTCATGCTGATGCAGGTGGCTGCCACCACCTGGGGCCCCTCCGGCCTGCTGGGCATCTTCGTCATGACCGCCGGCCCCAACAGCGCTATCGTGTCCATCGTCTACTTCCTCATCGGCCTGGTGATCAGCTACATCATGGGCTTTATCTTCACCTGGTTCGGCATCAAGGATCAGGATGTGGCCGCGGCCTGAGTCACTGGGCTATTCGGTCTACCTGACCTCCTTTGAGCAGCAGCGGGAGGAACTGGAGACCCTCGCAGGCAGCGGCGCGGCCGTGTTCCTCTCCCTCCACATCAGCGAGGAGTTCTCGGCGGACTACTGCCGCCGGGCAGAGGAGGCCTGCCGGTGGCTCAGCGCCCGGGATTTTCGGATTATCGCGGATGTATCCACAAAAACAGTGGCCCAGTTCGGCCAGCCGGATCTGATCCGGCTGGCCGAACGGCTGGGTATCTGGGCTCTGCGGGTGGACTACGGCTTCTCTGCAGAGGAGATTGCCGGCCTGGCGGCCCGCATCCCTGTGGTGGTCAACGCCTCCACCACCAGCCCGGAGGACGCGGAGCGCATTGCCGCTGCCGGGCCCCTGGTGATGGCCATGCACAACTTCTACCCCCGGCCTGAGACCGGCCTGGACGACGACTTCTTTTTGGAGCGCACAAAGGCGCTCCGGGCGGCCGGGCTGAAGGTGCTGGCTTTCATCCCCGGCGACGGGACGCTGCGGGGTCCCATTCACGCGGGCCTGCCCACACTGGAGCGGCATAGAGGCATGCCCCCTTCGGCCTGCTTTGCCGATCTGGCAGTCCGTCTGGGCGTGGACGGCGTCTTTGTAGGCGACCCGGGCATTTCACCCCGGGAGCGGGCGCGCATTCTCCGGTTCTGCCGGGATGGAGTGCTGGAGCTGCCCGCTCAGCTTGCACCCGAGGCGCAATGGCTGTACGGCCGGGTCTTTACCAACCGGCCCGATTCCCCCTCCCGGCTCATCCGACTTGCCGAGTCCAGAGAGTACTCCTGCTTCGGCAGACAGGTGACGCCCCAAAACTGCCTGCCCCGGACAAGGGGCAGCATCACCGTGGACAACGACGGCTACGGCCGCTACTCCGGTGAGGTGCAGCTGGTCCGCTCCGACCTGCCGGCGGACAACCGGGTCAACGTGATTGGCCGGGTGGAGGAGCCCTGGCTTCTTCTGGCGGACTGTGTCCGCAGAGGAGAGAAATTTGTCCTGACCCGGGACTGAAGATTTCCGCACGGACAACAGCAGGCCGCGGGCCCCGGAAGGGAGCCTGCGGCCTGCTTTATGCCCCGGGCCGGTTGCGGCGCGGGGGAAAAGATGGTATGCTGTGCCGGGACGCTGTCCCGTATTCTGCGAAAATGAGGTGCCCCTATGGAGATTTCCCTGCTGGCCATGGATCTGGACGGGACCGCCCTTCTGGATGACCGCAAGACCTTCAGCCCCCGGCTGTACGCCGCCCTGGACGCGGCGGCCCGGAGGGGTGTGGCCATTGTGCCAACCACCGGACGGCAGTACGCCATGCTGCCGCCTGCCGTCCACACCGGCGCGGACTGGGAGGACCTGTGCGTCCTGTGCAACGGCGGCGAGGTCCGCCGGCTCCGCACTGGTGAGCTGCTGGAGGCCCATTATATTGAGACGGACACGGCCCGGCAAGTGATGGAAATTGCCGCCAGCCTGGGCCTGCCGGTGGAGCTCTCCGCAGGCGGACGGCTCTATCTCACCCGGGAGAGTTGGAATATGCAGCGGGAGCACGGGGAGGACCTCCGGTTCCACCTGAACAACATCCTCACGACACGGGGGCAGGAGGTGCCCAGCCTGGATGCGGTGCTGGAACAGCCCGATCTGGCCCTGGACAAGGTCAACCTGCCCTACATCCCCTGTGGGCTGAGGGCGGAGGCGGAGCGGCTTCTGGCCGGAGCCCCCATCTCCTTTGCCTGGTCCAGCCCCCAGAGTGTGGAGGTCACCCACAGCCTGGCCACCAAGGCCAACGGGATGCTGACGGCCTGCCGGCTTCTGGGCGCTGACCCGGCCCGCACCATGGCCATCGGCGACAGCGGCAACGACATCCCCATGCTCAAAGCCGCAGCCCTGGGCGTGGCCATGGAGAGCGCAGCCCAGGAGGTCAAGGACGCGGCGGACGCGGTGACCGCCTCCAACATGGAGGAGGGCGCTGCCATGGCCATTGAGCGATATATTTTGGGCGGACAGTGAGCCGCTCCGGAGGACACAACATAAAATATAAAAGGAGAAATATGCCATGATTCGCATTTATGCAGCAGAGAATTATGATGAGATGAGCGAAAAGGCGGCCCGTATCATTGCCGCTCAGGTGATTGTGAAGCCCGAGTGCGTGCTGGGCCTGGCCACCGGGTCCTCTCCCGTGGGCACCTACCAGCGTCTGGTGGAGCGGTACAAGGCGGGCAAACTCTCTTTTGCCGGCGTGACCACCGTGAACCTGGACGAGTACAAGGGCCTGTCCGGCGCCCACGACCAGAGCTACCGCTACTTCATGCAGCACAACCTGTTTGACCATATCGACGTGCACCCCGAGTGCACCCACGTGCCCAACGGCCTGGCCGAGGACGCCGAGGCCGAGTGCGCCCGGTACGACGCCTTTGTCCGCAGCCTGGGCTGCGCCGACCTGCAGCTGCTGGGCGTGGGGCGCAACGGCCACATCGGCTTCAACGAGCCCTGCGATGAGTTCGTGGTGCCCACCCATGTGGTGGACCTGACCGAGAGCACCATTGAGGCCAACGCCCGGTTCTTTGCCTCCCGGGACGAGGTGCCCCGCCAGGCTCTGACCATGGGCATCGGCGTGATCATGGGTGCCAGGAAGATTGTGATGGTGGCCAGCGGCGCCGACAAGGCGGACGCCGTGTACGGCATGGTGAAGGGCCCTGTGAATCCCCAGCTGCCCGCCTCCATCCTGCAGCTCCACCCCGATGTGACCCTGGTGGCGGACAAGGCGGCCCTGTCCAAGCTGTAAGACAAGCTGTTTCGGAAGAAAAAAGCCGGGGCACTCCTTCAGGAGTGCCCCGGCTTTTTATGCTCATAGCAGGGGAGCGGGATTGGATCTGGGGAGGGAGCAGGAGCTGCGCTGGATGAGTGCGGGCGGGTAGAAGTAGTCCGTATGCTCAGCGGAGGGGTTCTTGATGCGGGAGAGCAGAATTTCGCAGGCCTGCCGCCCGATGAGCTCGGTGGGCTGGCGGATGGTGGTGAGAGGGACGGAGCACAGGTGGGCAATGGAGCTGTCGTCGTAACCCACCAGGGAGAGGTCGTGGGGGATGGATACGCCGAACTCTGCCGCCGCCCGCTGCACACCGACGGCAATCAGGTCGCTGAAGGCAAAAATGGCGGTGATATCCTTTTTCAGCAGCTCACAGGCGCCCCGATAACCTGATTCAATCTGGTAGAGTCCCTCGTAGACAAGACTTGGATCATAGGGGATGTTGTGGGCCTCCAGCACCTCACGGTACCCGGCCAGACGACGCTTTGAACCGTAGTCCGACAGGGAGCCGGTGATGCAGCCAATTCTGGTGTGGCCCAGCCGGACCAGATACTCCGCAGCCAGACGCCCGCCCAGCTGGTGGTCGGCGGCCACATAGTCGTGGTACACATCGTGGATAGCCCGGTCCAGAATCACGTAGGGAGTGGAGCAGGCCTTCAGCTTTTCCTGAAGGGCGTGCAGCTTGGAGGGACTGGCGTTGATGGTCTCCGGCGGCTGGAGCACAAAGCCGTCAATGCACCGGCTCTCCAGCAGGGAGATGTTGTCAATACACCGCTCCACCTGCTCGTCGCAGTTGCAGATGAGCAGGCCGTACTCGTGGAGACGGGCGCTGCGCTCCAGTCCGACAGCCATCTCGGCATAGAAGGGGTTGAGCATGTCGGAGTAGACAAGACCGATGGTGTTGGTTTTCTTGGTGACCAGAGAGACGGCCACCTGATTGGGGACATAGTTCATCTCTCTGGCCGTCTGCTGGACCTTGGCCCTGGTCTCCTCGGAAATGCGGCATTCCTTTCCTCGCAGCACCAGAGACACAGTGGTGACAGAGACGCCGGCTGCCCTGGCGATATCACGAATTGTACAAGCCAAAAGAATGCCTCCATCCTGTGGGTTGAACGCGCCGCCGGTGGGGAGGGAAACAGCCTTTGCAGTCCGATACCAGCGGTACAAGGTGAAAGTGTGATAGACACATTATAGCCAAAATGGGTGAGTTACGCAATCTGTTTTGGAGAAAAAAACGAAAAACACGATTGAATTAACGTTTTATCAAAAAATCAGAGAGGTGAGCAAAAGAAAATTAAGTACAAAACGACCAAAAAAGACAAAAAATATATGTATATTTTTAACGTAAATGATTTTAAGATTGACATATGACCGTTTTGATGCTAGGATTTTAAATGTAAGGTGCGGATGAGGAAACCGCACAAAAAGAATAAACGTTTTAACAAAAGGGGAGTAGCAGCTATGAAGAGAGTATCCTGTTTCTTGTTGGTACTGGTCATGTGTCTTGGCATTCTGGCTGGCTGCAGCAACAGTGAGCAGCCCAGCGGCAGCAGCGACCCCAGCGGCAATCCCAGCGGAAGCAATGGCGAGACCGTAGAGCTGTCCATGTGGTTCTGGGGTTCCACCTCCGAGCAGCAGGCCGCCATGGCCGCCAACCTGGTGGACAAGTTCAATGAGACCCATCCCGGCTACCACATGACCGTTGAGTACCGTTCCTCGGTCAACAAGGACATGGCCGTGGCCCTGTCCGCCGACGAAGGTCCCGACATCATCTACGAATCCTCTCCCTCCCTGGCGCTGACCTACATCCAGGCCGGCAAGTACGCCAACCTGGACGAGTACGCTGAGAAGTACGGCTGGAAGGACAAGATCCTCAGCTGCATGTATGACTCCGGCGTGTACAACGGCTCCCTGTACTCCCTGCCCATGGGCATGAACATCATCGGCATGGTGTACAACAAGCAGGTGCTGGAGGAGAACGGCTGGTCCGTTCCCACCACCGTGGATGAGCTGACCGCCACCATGGACGAGGCCATTGCCAAGGGCATGTACGGCTCCGTCACCGGCAACAAGGGCTGGCAGCCCACCAATGAGGACTACACCTCCCTGTTCCTCAACTCCTTCGGCGGCGCCGACAACGTGTACAAGGCCCTGGTGGACGAGATTCCCTGGACCGACGAGTCCCTGGTGAGCGCCATTGAGACCTCTGCCGAGTGGTACCAGAAGGGCTACCTGGGCACCGATTACTTCTCTCTGGACTGGTCCGACTCCGCTATGCTCCTGGCGGAGGGCAAGGCGCCCTTCTACTTCGGCCCCCTCAAGTTTATCCAGAACCTGATGCCCTACGCTGTGGATGAGAACGCCGACAACTTCGGCTTCACCGTCTTCCCCGCCGTCGGCGATGTCCCCGCCACCTACACCGTGGGCGCCACCGGTCTGCTGGCCATCAACGAGAAGACCGAGCACAAGGATGTCTGTGCCGAGTTCCTTGACATGATGATGACCACCGACTTCGTCACCGCCATGGCCAAGGACTGGCCCGGCTACTGGGCGGTGCCTCTGACCACCCTGAGCGAGATCGATATGAGCCAGTTCGAGGGACTGTCCAAGATGTTTATGGAGGGCGTGGCTGAGGCCTGCGCCGCCATCGATGCCGGCAACTTCGGCTATTACAACTCTTCCTACATGCCCGCCGAGGCCTTTGACCTGATGTGCGTGGTGGACGCCGTGTGGCTGGGGGAGAAGGATGCCACCGAGTTCATGCAGGAAATTGATACTTCCTTCCAGAATGACTTTGATGCCGGTTCCTGTCCCATTTGCCCCGCTCCCGGCGGAAGCAAATAACCATAAGGAAACTCTCCTTCGGAGAGGAAACGGTGACCGTGTCGTCTGTGCACGGTCACCGTATTTTATAGAAAGAGGTGATGCGCTGTGTCAGGCAGACGGATCCGACAGAAAATTCCCTACTATCTGCTGATGGCACCGGCGGTGATTCTCAGTGTCTGTGTGATTCTGATCCCCTCCATTACCACCATCGTATCCTCCTTTACCGATTGGAACGGCATTTCCTCCGACATGAACCTTGTCGGCTTCTCCAACTACGCCGAGCTGATTGGCGACAGTGTCTTCGGCAAGGCGCTGACCAACAACATCAAGTGGATGATCATGTACCTGACCGTCCCCGTGCTGCTGGCGCTGGCGGCCTCCATGTGCCTGCTCAAGCAGAAGAAGGGCCGCTCTGCATTTCAGGTCATCTTCCTGCTCCCCTACGTCATCGCCCCCATCGCCAACGCCCTCATCTGGCTGAATATGATTTACAGCCCGGTCACCGGTCTGTTCGGCTTCTTCAAGAACGTGCTGGGCTGGTCCTGGGTCTCCTCTCCCCTGACCTCCACCAGCTCGGCCCTGGTGGGTGTGGCCGTGGTGGACATCTGGCACTACTGGGGCTACCTGGCCGTGGTCTTCCTGGCCGCCCTGCGCCAGACCCCCGGCGACTACATTGAGGCGGCCACGGTGGACGGCTGCAACGGCTGGCAGCTGTTCCGGTATGTCTACTTCCCCAGCATGCTGCCCACCTTCAAGCTGATGATGGTGCTCATCGTCATCCAGTCCTTCCTCCAGTTCGACTATGTCTACCTGCTGACCTCCGGCGGCCCGGCCCACGCCACCGAGATGCTGGGTACCCTGACCTATAACTACGCCTTCACGCTCTTCCAGTTCGGCAAGGCGGCGGCCATCGCGGTCATGATGTCCATTCTGGGCCTGATTGCGTCGGTCATTTACGCCCGTATGAACCGCAGTGAGTCTCAGTAAGGGGTGAGAGCATGAAAGAGAGCAAAACAACCCGGGTTCTGATTAAGATAGTGCTGTGCCTGCTGGCGGTGATCTGCGCCCTGCCCATGCTGCTGGTGCTCATCAACAGCTTCAAGACCCACCAGGATATCGTCCACAATCCCCTGGCCATCCAGTTTACCGCCGGTCTGAGCAACTACGTCAAGGCCTGGACCGACGGCCGCTTTGCCCAGGGCCTGCTCAACAGCGTGGTATACACCGGCAGTACAGTAATTGTTGTGCTGGTGTTCGCCACCCTGGCGGCCTACGTCATCGCCGGGCGGAAGGTACGGGGCACCTCGGTGGTGCTCAGCTACTTCCTGGTCACCATGACCATGCCGGTGTACCTGTTCCTCATCCCCCTGTACCGGGTGTACGCCAAGATGGGCTGGCTGGGCAACCATGTGGCTGTGTCCTTTATCCTGGCGGCCTGCGGATTGCCCCTGGCCATCTCCCTGCTGCGGGCATTCTTCATGTCCATTCCCAAGGAGCTGGAGGAGGCCGCCCGCATCGACGGCGCCGGCACCATGCAGGTCATCCGTCACATCATCCTGCCCCTCCTCTCTCCCGGCCTGGTGACGGTGGGCATCATCACCGGACTCAACTCCTGGAACGAGTTCCTGGTGTCCTCCACCTTCCTGACCGGACAGAAGAACTTTACCGCCATGCTGTCCCTTATGTCCCTCAACGGTACCAATACATCCAACCACGGCACCAATATGGCGGCAACGGTTATCATTGTGGCGCCCATTATCATCTTCTTCATCCTCATGCAGAGGCGGTTCATTGAAGGCATGGTAAGCGGCGCAGTGAAAGGATAAGAATATGCAGCTATCCCAAGCCTATCGCAACAAGATCTACGCCGGTGTTCTGGGCAAGATGATCGGCGTGTACCTGGGCCGCCCGGTGGAGGGCTGGCCCTACCAGACCATCATCGACCGGTTCGGCGAGATCCCCTACTACGTCAACAAAGAGCTGGACCTGCCCCTCATTGTGGCCGACGACGATCTGTCGGGCACCTTCGCCTTCTTCCGCGCCGTGGAGGACAACGGCTTCCCCGCGGAGGTTACGGCGGAGCAGATCGGCAAGACCTGGCTCAACTACATCATCGAGGACCGCTCCATCCTCTGGTGGGGCGGCATGGGCAACTCCACCGAGCACACCGCCTACCTGAACCTGAAGCGGGGCATCCCCGCCCCTGAGAGCGGATCTATCCAGCGCAACGGCCCGGTGCTTGCCCAGCAGATCGGCGCCCAGATCTTCATGGATGCCTACGCCATGATGTGCCCCGGCGACCCCGAGCGGGCCAACCGTCTGGTGCGCGCCTGCGCCGGCGTGTCCCACGACGGTGTGGCGCTGGACGCGGCGGGCTTCCTGGGGGCCCTGGAGGCGGCGGCCTTTGATGAGAAGGACCTGAACAAGCTCTTCGACAGCTGCATGGCCTATGTGGAGACCGACCAGCTCCGCAGCTTGGTGGACGACGTGCGCAACATCTGCGCCGCCCAGTCCGACTGGCGGAAGGTGCGGGAGGTGCTGGACAGCCGCTACGGCTACCACCTCTACCCCGGCCCCTGCCACATGATTCCCAACCACGCCATGGTACTGGCGGCTATCCTCTGCGCCGGAGACGACTTCGCCCAGTCGGTGAAGATCGGCGCCTCCGCCGCCTGGGATACCGACTGCAACGCGGGCAATGTGGGCTGCTTCAACGGCATCCGCCTGGGTCTGGAGGGGCTGGAGACCGGCCCCGACTTCCGGGGCCCCGTGGCCGACCGGCTGCTGGTCATCACCTCCGACGGCGGCGAGGGAATCACCGACGCGGTGAAGGAGACCCGCCGCATCGTCCGGGCCGCCGAGCGCACCACGGGCCTGGAGGAGACCCCGGCGCCCGCCCGGTTCGCCTTTGAGTACCCCGGTAGCGTCCAGGGCTTCATGCCCTGCCCCTACGAGCCCTTCCCCAAGGCGGAATTCACCCTGGGCAACGGCAACATGGAGGGGGCGGGGGACGGCCTGCGGGTCCGCTTTGCGGCTCTGGCTGAGGGCGCCAACGCCAGTGTCAGCGTGGCCACCTTCCTGGACCTCCACGAGGAGTACCGCAACTACGAGACCTACGTCTCTCCCACCCTGTACGGCGGCCAGACCGTGGTGCTGAAGGCGGACTGCCCCTCGGAGCAGGGCCCCAAGCTGCGGCCCTATGTGTGGTACGCCGACCGGGACAACAATCTGAAAAAAGAGGCGGGCCCCTGGGAGCAGCTGGGCCCCGTCACCCGTGAGATTCGCTGGACCGTGCCCGACCTGGGCGGTCTGCCCGTGCTCCGCTTCGGCGTGGAATTCTCCTCGGTGAAGCGGTACACAGGGGACGTGTTCCTCCGCGGCGCGGACTGGAGCAACACCCCTGTCAGGCTGGAGCAGAAGGGCATCATGATGAAGGACATGTGGGACCTGAACCCCTTCTGGGCCAAGATGTTCGTGTCCAGCGCCAAGAATTTTGCCCCCAACCTGAACTGCACCTACTGCATCAGCCACAACGAGGAAAACGGCGTGGCCACCGTGGGTACCCGGGACTTCACCGACTACACCGTGTCCTCCCGGCTGAAGTTCAGCCTCCACCGCCAGGGCGGCCTGGTGGTTCGCAGCCAGGGCCACCGGCGGTACTACGCCGCCGTCCTCACCGGCGGGGACACCCTGCGCATTATCAAGCGGATGGATGAGCAGGAAATTGTTCTGGCCGAGGCTCCCTTTGCCTACGAGCAGTTTGTGCCCTGTGCTCTGTCCCTGCGGGCGGAGGGCAACCGGCTGACCGCCCGTGCCGGAGACGTGGAGCTGACGACTGTGGACGAGGATCAGCCCTATCTCCGCGGTGCCGCCGGCTATCTGGTGGACAGCGGGGCCATGTTTATCGACGGATTTTTGCTGGAGGGAGTGTAAGAGCGTGGAATATGTCATTGCCACCACCGTCTCCACCGACGAGGTTCACCTGGCCGACGGAACGGTCATGGAGAACCAGCCGGGCAGCGCCGGTTTTTACGCCCTGGCGGGCGTGCGGGTGTTCACCGACAAGGTGGGCATCTGCGGCGGCATCGGCCCGGAGTATCTGCCCCGGCACGAGAAGTGGTACCGGGACAACAATGTGTCCACCGACGGACTGATTGTGCGGGGCGCCGTGGCCCCCACCATCGTCATTCACTACTACCCCGACGGTTCCCGCACCGACGAGCCCAATGTGGGCCTGTCCGAGTTCCGGGCCCTGGACCCCTCGCTGGACGAGGTGTTCCGCTGCTGCGGGCCGGAGACCAAGGGCGTGTACGTGTTCAAGGACCTGGACCGGGATTACCTGGACGGCCTCATCGGCGGCAGGCTCCGCTTCGGCTACAAGCTGATGTGGGAGATCTCCGAGGACGCCTGCAAGCCGGAGAACGCGGATGTAATTGAGTCCTATCTGAAGTACATTGATATCTTTTCCATCAACCGGGGCGAGGCCAAGCTGCTCTACGGCATTGACGACGAGACCGAGGCAGAGCGGCGGCTGGCTGCCGCCTCCCCCAACTGGGTGTTCTTCCGCCGGGGTTCCCAGGGGGCCCACATGCTGGCCCAGGGCGTCAGCTACGACTGCCCCAGCGCCAAGGACATCCAGGTGGTGGACACCACCGGCGGCGGCAACAGCTCCTCCGGCGCGGTGCTCTACGCCTGCTGCGAGGGGTACAGCCCCCGCATGGCGGGCTGCATGGGCTCTGCCGCTGCTGCGGAGATCATCAAGCAGTTCGGCGTCCCCGAGCTGTTCACCCCCGAGCTGACCCGGGGCGCCATGGAGCGTGCCCAGCGGCTGTGCGGGGAAAAGAATGACTGAGAAGAGGAGAACGACAAATGAGCGGTAAGTATGAAAATGCTATGCTGCTCCAGGTGCTGAGCGTGCCCGAGCTCCTGGAGCAGGTCTATCCCGATGTGGAGCCCCAGGTGCGCTATGTGCTCACCACCCCCCAGATTTTCTCCGTGAAAAAGGTAGTGCTCACCAGCTGCGGCGACGGATACGCCGCCTGTCTGGCCGCCAAGCGGGCCTTTGAGCGGTTCCTGCAGATCCCTATTGAGGTGGTGGAGCCTCTGGCTCTGTCCCGCTACTACCAGATGAAGTGGGTGGGCGAGTCCCCCTGTGACCCCCTGGTCATCGCCGTGAGCAACTCCGGTCAGGTGACCCGGGTGGTGGAGGCGGTCAAGCGGATGCGGGCCCACAACGCCCTCACCGTGGCCATCACCTCCAACCCCGAGTCCCCCCTGGGCAAGGCGGCCGAGAAGGTCATCGTGCCCACCATCCCCGCCTTTGAGAGCTCTCCCGGCATCCGCTCCTACGCGGTGCTCCAGATGATCGTCTATCTGCTGGCCATCCGCATGGGCGAGGTGCGCCTGAAGTACCCCATGGACCAGGCCAACGTGTACCGGAAGGAGCTCAAGGAGCTGCCCAAGGCCTTCCTGGCCGACGCCGAGCAGGTCTGCGCCCTGGCTCTGGAGGCAGCGGAGCAGTTCCGGGACGCCGCCAGCGCCGAGATGATCGGCTGCGGCTCCGACTACGGCACCGCCTGGTACGGCCACGCCAAGATGTACGAGGCGGTGGGCCTGCCCGCCGTCCACCTGGACAGCGAAAACTGGTTCCACGTCAACTATTTTGTCAAGGACGTGGCCCACACCCTGACCATGGTCTTTGACAGCGCCGCCAACGAGGCCCACAGCCGCACCAAGGAGCTGGTGGCCCGCCTGAACCAGATGGGCCGTGACTTTGTGCTGGTGACCGACGACAGCGAGCTCCAGGCCAAGTACCGCTTCCTGGTGCCCAAGTCGTCCAACGGTCTGTTCCTGTCCATGGCCGCCCACATGGTGCCCGCCCTCATCGCCGGCTACCTGGCCGCCATGCGGGAGGAGCCCTACAGCCGGGCCTTCCAGGGTATCTGGGCCGAGCCCGACGGAGCCTATTCCACTACCGTCTCCGAGACGGTCTGCCTGGACTAAGGAGGAGAAGAGCAATGCTTGAGAAGATTCAGTTCCGTACCGAAAAGGACGGCGTGACCTCGCTCACCGAGCAGATCAACGCCTTTGTGGAGAAGTCCGGTGTCCAGAGCGGCCTGCTGTGTGCCTTTATCACCCACACCACCGCCGGCCTGACCGTCAACTCCTTCTGGGACCCCCTGGGCCATGAGGACATTCAGGACGAGATCCGCCGCCTCATCCCCACCCGTGTGGACTTCAAGCACCAGCACGACACCCCCGAGGATGCCGCCGGCCACGTGAAGAGCACCCTCATCGGTCCCTCCCTCACCTTTATCATTGAGAACGGGAAGCTGCTGCTGGGCCACTCCCAGGGCATCTACTTCCTGGAGTTCGACGGCCCCCGCAACCGGGAGTGCTACCTGAAGATTCTGGCCGAGAAGTAAACGAGTTCGGGAAAGGAGCCCCCAGACTGTGAAAAAGAGCGAGATCATCCGCAGCAAGCCCTCCATCCAGCTGATGCAGGAGCGGTACGAGTACTGGAGCCGGGTGCCCTATCCCGGCCTGGTCATTGACAACAAGCCCGCCATCACCCAGGTGGACATCGACAAGGTGGGAGACTACCTCATCTACCTGGTCCGTGACCCCCTGGGCGCCTACGGCAAGGACCCTGCCGAGCGCATGGCCGAGCGGCTGGAGAACGCCGAGTGCATCGGCAACTCCGGCATGTTCCTCAGCTACACCGGCTACTACAAGGGTGCCAAGATCACCTGCGTCAGCGGCGGCAGCGGCTGCCCCGAGGTGGAGCTGGCCATCAACGACTTCATGGAGTACACCAACTGCTCCACCTTCCTGCGGGTGGGTACTTCCGGCGGCGTGGCCGAGAAGGTGAAGGTGGGCGACTGCGTCATCACCTCCGGCGTATTCCGCGAGGACGGCACCTCCCGGGCCTACATCGGCGACGGCTTCCCGGCCTACTGCCACTATGAGGTGGTGACCGCTCTGGTCCAGGCCGCCGAGCAGCTGGGCATGTCCTACCATGTGGGCGTCACCGCCTGTATGGACAGCGACTTTGTGGGCAACGGCCGTCCCTCCGTGGGCGGCTACCTCCAGCCCGACAACATCAACAAGCTGGGCACCTACAACCGGGCGGGTGTGCTGAACACCGACCGGGAGTCCTCCATCATTATGACCATGTGCAACCTCTTCGAGCGGAGAGGCGGCGCTGTGTTCAACGTGACCGACAACCTGATCTCCGGCGAGAAGTTCCGGGAGGGTGCCGGCACTGAGACCTCCATTGACCTGGCTCTGGAGGGCATTGCCATCCTCCACCAGATGGACATGAAGAAGGCCCAGGCCGGCAAGGAAAACTGGTTCCCCAGCCTGGAGCAGATGAATTGAAGAGAGAGGAAAGGAAGGAATACACATGAGCGACAAGAGAAAGATCATTATGGACTGCGACCCCGGAACCGATGATTCCGTCTGCATTGTTATGGCCCTCACCCACCCCGACGTGGAGCTGCTGGGCATCACCACCGAGAGCGGCAACCTGCCCGCCGACAAGACTACCGCCAATGCCCTGCGTATTCTGGAGTACATGGACCGCGGCGACATCCCCGTGGCTCAGGGCATGATGCACCCCATGCTCCGGGAGTACCCCAAGGACCCCTACTCCCACGGCGTGGACGGCCTGGGCAACCACTTCTTCCCCGAGCCCAAGCTCAAGCCCATTGACAAGTCACCCGCCCAGTTCATCGTGGACACGGTGCTGGCCAACCCCGGTGAGGTGACCCTGGTGTGCACCTCCTGCCTGACCAACATCGCCATCGCCTTCATGAGCCGCCCCGAGATCATTCCCCTTATCAAGGAGATCTACCACATCGGCGGCGCCTACGGCATCACCGAGTACGCCTTCCGCAACGCCACCGGCGACAACCCCATGAGCGAGTGGAACATCTTCGTGGACCCCGAGGCCGCCAAGATTGTCTACGAGTCTGACGTGAAGCTGACCTCCATCGGCCTGGACATCGCCTTCAACCCCGAGGCGGTGAACATCTCCGAGGAGACCATTGAGAAGCTCAAGGCCCTGAACAACCGCCAGGCCAAGTACGCCCTGGAGATCATCGACTACATCGACGGCAACAACTCCATCGAGGACCAGGGCATCTTCATCAACGGCCCCATCGACACCACCGCCATGTGCTGCTTCATCAACCCCGAGATTATGACCGACGTGCGTGAGATCAACGTGGCCATCGACTGCGGCGGCACCCTGACCCGCGGCATGACCATCTGGGATCGCCGCGACCACTTCCGCTGGGAGCACCTGCCCAAGATCCGCACCGTCTTCGCCATTGATGGCGAGAAGTACCAGCAGACCTTCTACGAGGCCCTGGGCGGCAAGCAGTGAGCGGGGGGACAGCCATGAAGGAACAGACCCCCACCATTCACAACGCGGCCAAGTACGGGGAGATTGCCAAGACCGTGCTGATGCCCGGCGACCCTCTGCGGGCCAAGTACATCGCGGAGAAGTTCCTGGAGAACCCCCGGCTGGTCAGCGACATCCGCAACATCTACTGCTACACCGGCACCTACCAGGGCAAGGAGGTCTCGGTCATGGCCAGCGGCATGGGCGCCGGGTCCATGAGCATCTACTCCTATGAGCTCTTCCACTTCTACGATGTGGACGCCATCATCCGGGTGGGCTCTGCCGGCGGCATGCACCCCAGCCTGAAGCTGCGGGACGTGGTGGTGGCGCTGGCCTCCTCCACCGACAACGGCTACGCCCGGCACTTCAACCTGCCCGGCGACATTGCCCCCTGCGCGGACTACGGCCTGATTGCCGGCGCGGTGGACTACGCCAAGGCCCACGGCATGTCGGTCCGGGTGGGTCCGGTGGTGTCCGGCGAGGGCTTCTACTACTCCGACGAGTGGATGAAGAAGTGGACGGACATGGGCATGCTGGCCGTGGAGATGGAGTCGGCGGCCCTGTATATGAACGCCATGGAGGCGGGCAAGCGGGCGGTGGCCCTGTGCACCATCTCCGACCTGATGTTCAACGGCGCTGCCTGCACGCCTCAGGAGCGGCAGGAGAGCTTTGACGACATGATTCTCATGGCGCTGTCTCTGGCCTGAACGGAGACAAGGGGCCCGGCCCGTATGGGCCGGGCCCCTGTTGCATGAGACGGTGCCTGCCGAATCCGCGAGGAGGCCTCTATGGAGACATACAGCCCCTTTAACTGGAAACTGGCCTTTGGCATTGCGCTGTTTTCCTTTTCCAACTACATCACCCAGCCACTGTACAGCGCTTTCGTCCCTCTGCTGCTCACCCAGCGGCTTTCCACGGCGGCACAGGTGGGGGCCATCCTGTCAGCCTGTAACTTCCTGGCCATGCTGATCCACCCGGCGGTAGGCGCTCTGTCCGACCGGACCCGTTGCCGGTTCGGCCGTCGGCGGCCCTATATTCTGTCCGGCGCGGTGAGCTGCGGCCTCTTCTTCCTGCTGATCCCGTGGCTGGAGGGAATGTGGAGCCTGCTGGCCGTCCTGGTGGCGTACAGCCTGACGGTTGCCTACTGGCGGGCGCCGCTCAGTGCCATTCAGGTGGACTGTGTTCCACCGGAGCACATTGTTCAGTCCAATGCGGTTGGTTCGTGCATGCTGGCGCTGGCCAGCGTCATGGCCTACCTGTTCAGCAACCGTCTGGTGTCGGGCGGGGCAGACCTGCGGCTGGTCTTTGCAGTGGGAGGCGGCGCGGCGGTGGCCGCGGCGCTCTGGGGCTGCTCCATTGTGCGGGAAGAGGACTCCCGGCAGATGGCGCTGACGGAACGTCAGCGGGAGCCGGGCGGGCTGGCTGCCGCTCTCCGTGGACAGGACCTGCCCGCGCTGGCCGCCATACTGCTGGCGGTGGCCCTGGCCTTCATGGCAAACTCCGCCTTCGAGTATTTCTTCACCCTGTTTTCCACCGAGTGGATGGGACTGGAGGCAGGACGGGCACCGCTGTATCTGGCGGTGTACATGGGGGCCTATTTCCTGGCCTCACTGGCCTGCAGCATTCTGCGGAGCAGACGCACTCCGTGGCGGATGGTCGCACTGTTCCTGGGGGCCTCCGCCTGTGTACAGATTCTGTTTTTCGCCCTGTGCGGCAGCGGACCCTCCATGGCGCTGGCGGGCGCCTGGCTGCTGTGCGTGGTGTACGGCGGCTGCTGGGGCATGGTCAACATCTACATCTACCCCCTGTGGCTGAGTTTCCGGCGTGAGGGCGGGGCGGGAAACCTGATGGGGCTGTATTTTGTCTGCACAGGCCTGGCCTCCACCCTGGCGCCGGTGACCTACGGACTGGTGCGGGACGGGACAGGAACATACAGAAGCCTGTTTCTCTTCTGCGGCGGCGTCTTTTTCCTGGCCTGCGCGCTGCTGGCCTGGGCTGGACGGCGGCAGGAGAGACAGAGCCCGGACGCCGGGCGGAGACAGGAGGTTTGACAGTATGGAAGGCAATGGTGGGTTGAAGGAGCTGTTCTTCGGCTTCATGGATATGCTGTCCAAGTGGATGGCGCTGAGCGGTCTGCTGCTGCTGGGCTGCATCCCGGTGGTCACAGCCGGGGCATCCTGGGCTGCCGCCTACTACACGGCGGTCAAGGCCCTGCGGCGGCACAGAAGCGGTATCTGGAGCTGCTACTGGCACAGCTTCCGCCAGAATCTGAAGCAGGGGATTATTTTCTCCCTGCTCATGCTGGCGGTGGGAGGACTGCTGGTCTTTTACCGCTTCGCCATAAGCGATGTGGAGGTCTTTTCCGCCCTCTACTTCGGTCTGGTGGTGCTGCTGGCAGTGGTGTTTCTGGCGGTGCTGGCCTGGCTATTCCCGCCGCTGTCCCGGTACGACATGACCGCCGGGCGGCTGCTGGCATCCAGCGTTCTGCTGGCCGCGGGGCACCCGCTGCGCACCATTGGGGTGGCGGCCATGCTGCTGGCCACAGTCTTTCTGACGGTACTGCTGCCGCCCCTGATTCTTCTGCTCCCCGGGCTGCTCTGCTGGGGCGCCTCCTTCCTCCAGGAGCCGGTGCTCCGACAGCTGGCAAAGGACAATCAGGCGCTGGGGCCGGAGGATGACCCCTGGTACGCAGAATGAGAGGAGATGCGCTATGACACACAGAGAACGGGTACTGGCCGCTCTGGCCCACCGGCAGCTGGACCGCTGCCCGGTGGACTTCTGGGCGGTGCCCGAGGTGGTGGAGCGGCTGCTGAAGCACTTTGACGCCCGGGAGGAGGCGGAGCTGTACGACCTGCTGGATGTGGACATGCAGTTCGTCTTTCCCCGCTCCACGCTGCCGGACCCTGAGATCCTGCCCGACGGCAGCTATTTTGACCACATGGGAGTCCACCGCCGTCCGGTGCGCAACCAGTACTGCACCTATGACGAGTACGCATCCTATCCCCTGGCCTACGCCCGGTCGGTGGAGGATCTGGAGCGCTACAACAAGTGGCCCGACCCGGAGGCCTTTGAGTGGGAGCACTTTGCCGCCCAGATTGCGCCTCTTCATGAGAAACGGTTTCTCAAGCTTCACGCGGGAGGCATCTTTGAGTACGCCTGGGCCTTGCGGGGCTACGAGCAGTTCATGATGGATCTGGTCATGGACCCGGAGATAGTCCACTACATTATGGACAAGTTCTGTACCTACTGGTGCACGTTCATCCGCCGGGCCATGGAGGCGGCGGGGCAGTATCTGGATATGGTGTATACCTACGATGACATTGCCGCCCAGAACGCCCTGCTCCTGTCCCCGGACATGCTGGAGGAGTTTGTCTACCCCTATCACCGCCGGATGAACGCTGTGATCAAGTCCTACGGCAAGCCCATCATGTACCACTCCTGCGGCGCAGTGCTCTCCCAGCTGCCCAAGCTGGCGGAGCTGCCCATTGACGTGCTCAACCCCCTCCAGCCCATGGCAAAGGGGATGGATTTCCGGTGGCTCAAGGATACCTGGGGAGACCGGCTCAGCTTCCACGGCGGCATCTGCCTCCAGTCCACCCTGCCCAAGGGCACACCCGATGAGGTGCGCGCGGCAGTGCGCCGGGCAATCTCCATTCTGGGGGAGAAGGGCGGCTATATCATGACCTCCGCCCATTACCTGCAGAATGATGTTCCCACTGAAAATATCCTGGCCATGTACGAGCCGGAATTGAGAAAAACAGGTGAATAGACACAAAAGGACGGCCTGTCTGGAGAAAAACGGACAGGCTGTCCTTTTTTTGCTCCAAAATGAGGGAGAACATGGCTTTAGCCGTTGTGAGACAAGGGATTGTGCAGAACATCTGAAAAATGAAAAGTTACAATAGAAATTTGGATAGACAGTATAAAAATTGAAAAGTGACCAAATGTCTATTGAAAGAGTAGGACTTATCAGGTATAATCTCCGCAATATCCCAGCTGTGCCGTACAACGGCAGAAAGGGGCAGAGCCCCGCCGTTCCGGCTCAGGCTGGGAACAACTGTGTTTGAATGATACAGAGAGGAAGGTTGACTGCATTGAAGTATACGAATCGGGTCATTTCCGGCCTGCTGAGCCTGGCCATGGTGGGCTCCCTCTGCACCACCTGGCTGCCGTCCGCAGCCGCCGTCTCCACCCGGGAGGACACCGCGAAGAGCGTGAGCCAGACCACCGGCTCCATCGCGCTGACCATCCGCTTTGCCCTGCCCCAGACGGCGGCAGGCGTGGCCAGGCGGGGCATCAAGCTCCAGCTGACCGACGGCAGCCAGAACACCGCCACCATTGACCTGGAGACCAAGGCGGTCTCCGGCACCGGCATCACCGCCGGCCAGGTCTCCGTGGAGAAGCAGAATGTTCAGGGTGTAACCCGGACCACTGAGGAGCAGATCGGCTATTATCAGGTGGTGCTCTCCGGCCTGCCCGCCGACAAGGCCGTGGGCAAGGAGTACACTCTCACCCTGACCGGCGCCGGCTACGCCGACTGCACCACCACCGTTACCCTCAAGGACTACTCCAAGCATGTGATTGTGTCCACTGACGACGGCACCTTTTCCCTGGGCGACATGGACGGCAGCGGCGCCGTGGACAGCGCCGACCTGACCGCCATGGACGGTCAGCTGGGTGAGTCCGATGAGCTGGACCTCTACGACCTGAACGGCGACGGCGTGGTGGATATCACCGACCTGTCCTATGTGAACAAGATGGTGGACGTCAGCGGCGCCCCCAAGGAGCTGGACACTGCCGCCATTGTCTCCGCCACCGTGGAGCAGGAGGGTCTGACCGTTGCTGACGGCAGCCTGGAGAATCTGTTCACCGGCGAGAGCACGGTTACCGTGGCTCCTGCCGCAGAGGCGGAGGAGCTGTCCATTCCCATCACCCTGGAGGAGCCCACCGAGATGAGCGAGATCTCCATTACCTCCCCCAGCGGAAACGGCGGCATTCAGGCCGGTACCGCCCTGGTGGAGGTGGAGGGCCAGGATGAGCCCATGGAGATTCCCTTCAATGTCGCCGCCCCCGCCGGCACCCACGCCATCAGCCGCACTGCCGGTGCCAACGTGGTGACCATTGACCTGGGCAAGAAGGTGCCCGTGAAGAAGGTGACCATCACCGTCTCCAAGGTGGAGGGCCAGACCGGCGACAAGCCCGAGTTTGCCACCGTCACCCAGATTGAGTTCCTCAAGGACATCGTGTCCGACGCCGTGGTGGAGGACAACCAGGTGAAGAACCTGGCCGCCACCGCCGGCGACAAGGAGATCACTCTGATCTGGGACAGCGTGAACAACGTCACCGGCTACACCGTCAGCTACGGCGCCAGCAAGGGCAACCTGAACCAGAGCACCGCCGTCAGCACCAACAAGGCGGTTATCTCCGGCCTGGAGAACAATACCACCTACTACTTCCAGGTTGCCGCCACCAACGGCGACTGGACCGGCACCCCTTCCACGGTGCTGTCCGCCGTGCCCCTGCCCGCCTCCGTGCCCGGCGCCCCCTCCAACCTGGTGGTTGAGGCTGCGGACACCGCGCTGCGCCTGTCCTGGAGCAAGACCAAGGACGCCACCTACTATTAGGTCTACTACCGCGAGAAGGGCGCCGACCAGTTCCAGGCCTGGGGCAGCACCACCGCCTCTCTGGGCGCGGTGATCACCGGCCTGACCAACGGCACCGAGTATGAGGTGGCTGTGAGAGCGGGCAACAACCACGGCCTGGGCGACTACTCCGCCATTGCCCTGGGCACCCCCAAGCGCGAGAGCTTCAACATGCCCGAGCTGCCCACCACCGGCCGCATTGAAAACAGCGAGGTCACCTCCATTGTCATGGCCGACCGCAGCAATGTGGACAAGAACCTGTGCCCCAACTTTAACGTCAGCACCGACCTGACCGACAACGACCCCAACACCTACTGGGTGGCCGCCACCTGGTGGAACAACAGCAGCATCACCTACACCTTTGCCTCCACCCACAAGATGAACTATCTGCTGGTGGTGCCCTACCTGGACGCCGCCTACAAGAACCGCATTGACAACTACACCGTCACTCTCAAGGGTGAGGGCGGCGAGACTCTGGCCACCTATTACCGCAGCGGTGTGAACATCACCGGCAGCGACTACTACATCGTCACCTTCCCCGAGACCGAGGGCGTCAAGAGCGTCACCCTGGCTCTGGGCGAGAAGGCCGGCGGTCCCCGCGTGAGCATCTCCGAGATCGCCTTCTACGAGAGCGACACCCTGGCTGAGGATATTGCCAACCTCTTCACCGACGGCACCTTCACCGAGCTGAAGGGCACTGTGGAGGAGGCGGACATCACCGCCCTGAGCGAGCGTCTCACCGCCCTGAGCAGCTTCTACATGGACCTGAACCGGCTCCGCGATGAGCTGAATCTGGCCGCCAAGCTGCTGGCTGAGGACACCAGCGCCCTGGGCCTGGTGAAGAACGACTTCCAGAGCCGCAGCACCACCGCCGCCGCCGATAAGGCCGCCGGCCAGACCGCCAGCGAGCTCCAGCCCCTGGGCATCACCGCCGCTGCGGGCGCCACCGTGGCCATTTATGCCCAGCTGTCCGACGACGCCACCGTCTATGTGGTGCCCACCCAGTTCTACGGCGAGTCCGGCGTGTGGAAGGGCACCCCCGTGGCCCTGCAGAACGGCCGCAACTATATCACCGTGCCCCAGATCGGCAACCTGAAGGCCACCCGCGGCGGCATGCTCTACCTGACCTACGCCGGCAGCCGCCCCGAGGAGATCAAGATTCAGGTCCGTGTGCTCCAGAACGCCTGGGAGATGCCTGTGCTGGAGCTGTCCAACTGGTACACCCTGGATGAGGGCGCCCGGAAGGAGGCCATCCGCACCTACGTGCAGGAGCTGACCGCCTATGTCGGCGGCCTGTCCTCCACCGGCCTGACCACCAACATCCGCAACGCCACCGAGATCTCCACCCCCAGCGTGCTCCTGTCCCTGCCCGCCGACCAGGTGCTCTCTGGCCTGAAGGGCGTGAACAATGACGAGGACGCCATGGTCAACGCCATGTACAACAACATCCTGGCCTGGGAGGAAGAGCTCTTCATCGCCAACAAGGTCCAGGGCATCATCGACGCTGACACCGCCCTGTCCGGCTACACCTATCCCATGACCACCCGCCAGAACATCCGCTACATGCGCATGTTCCCCGGCGCCTTCATGTACGCCGCTGTCAACCACGTGGGCGTGGAGTACGGCTCCACCGCCGCTCTGGTCCAGGGCAAGCCCACCTCCGTCACCGGCGCCGGTCAGGCCAACGGTCTGTTCGGCTGGGGCATCGCCCACGAGATCGGCCACAACATGGATAAGCTGGGTAAGGCCGAGTGCACCAACAACATCTATTCCCTGGCCCTCCAGGCCTGGGACGGCTCCTCCATGACCCTGAACACCCGTCTCACCGAGGACGGCCGCTGGGAGGACATCTTCAACAAGGTGGCCCAGGGACGCCCCGGCTCCGCCAACAACGTGTTCGTCCAGCTGGGGCTCTACTGGCAGCTCCACCTGGCCTATGACGAGGCCGACCAGCCCCTGGCCTTCTTCAACCAGTTCTTCAAGCTGTGGAAGGCCAACGAGTACGGCAGCTACTCCTACGACGACCGGGTGGCCCTCATCGCCTCCAAGGTGGCCGACCGGAACCTGACCGAGTTCTTCACCCGCTGGGGCATGACCCTCAGCGACGGCGCCAAGGCCATTCTGGACGACTACACCGCCGAGACCCGGGCCATCTGGTACCTGAACGACGCCTCCCGCAACTACCGTCTGGAGAGCGGCAGCGCTGCCGACGGCACCGCCACTGTGTCCGCCTCTGTCAGCGAGTCCAAGGTGACCCTGACCATCAGCCATACCGACAGCGCCAACATCCTGGGCTATGAGATCCGCCGCAACGGCAAGGCCATCGCCTTCACCACCAAGACCACCTATGTGGACGACCTGCGCGCGGCCAACAACCTGACCTACACCTACTCCGTGGTGCCCGTGGATAAGCTGGGCAACCTGGGCGCTGAGGCTGAGGCCGACGAGGTCCGTGTGGCCTACGACAAGACCATCAGCGCCGACCTGTACACCGAGGAGAAGGGCGAGGGCACCCTCACCTTCACCATGAAGAACGACGCCGCTGTGAATGTGACCGGCATCAAGGTCACCGATGAGAGCGAGATGAGCGGCGCGTACACCGTCACCGCCCAGATCCGCGTGACCAACGCCGACGAGCAGACCGAGGAGAAGACCGTCACCGTCAAGAACGGCACCCTGTCCGGCACCGAGCTGGTGGCCTACTTCACCAAGCCCGGCGCTGCTGACGACGACACCCGCATCTGGACCTACTCCGTGGTGTCCCTGACCATCACCGGCTTGTCTGAGACCGCCTCTGTGGAGCTGCTGGACTACCCCGGCGACCGGGTGGACTTCTACGAGGGCGCCACTGTGGGCATCCTGAAGGAGGCCTACTACGGCATCCCCGCCGGTACCCTGGTGATTCTGGGCACCTACCGCGGCAACCCCGTGTACAACACCGTGGAGATTCAGGCCCGCTACAACACCACCCCCGAGGCTGGCACTGTGAGCAGCATTGAGCGCCCCATGAACGGCGAGCTGTACCTGCTGGCCGAGATCCCCGGCGACGGCGCAGTCAGCGACACCAGCGACGGCTTCTTCATCTTCGTGCCCAACATGGAGCAGGAGAAGGAGCTCAACAGCACCTCCGGCGTCACCGACGACTACCCCATTGAGATCCGTGCCGTGTTCTACCGCACCGATGACCCCAACAGCGCCGACAGCAAGCGCGTCACCAGCCAGACCCTGTGGATCAGCTTCCCCGACGGCGGTGACGAGGAGCACCCTGTTGAGCTGCCCGAGATTGTACTGACCGGCAATGCCGGATAATGAGGAAGGATGAAAATCGTGCGTAAAACCTCTGTTTTCTCCCTGCTTCTGGCCCTGGCCATGGTGGTTTCCATGCTGGCCGTCCCTGTCGCCGCCGCCTCTTCCGGCCCCCGGCTGGTGACCTCCTCTGAGGAGGCCACCAGCCAGGAAGTGGGCTTCACCGGCCTGCCCGACGGCTGCCAGAGCCTGCAGGTGACCTTTGACCTGTCCGCTGACAGCGCCGTGTACGCCTTTGCCGCCGACAACAGCGTGAGCGGCATCCCCGGCGTGTACACCACCTTCAAGCAGGACGGCGCCAAGGTGACCGTCTACGTCACCGCCAAGTCCGGCGCGCTGACCGACAACGGCGCCCTCACCCTGGGCGTCATCTCCACCGTTGACACCCCCTTTACCGTGGCCAAGGCTCTGGACATGAAGACCCTGGACAGCGGTCTGGGCGAGACCACCTATCCCACTGTGGATGAGGACGGCGTTACCGGCACGGTGGTCACCACCTGGCCCATTACCGTGAAGTCCGCCGCCGGCGGCAAGGTGACCGCCAGCCCCACCCGTGCTGCCGCCGGTACCACCGTCACCCTGACCGTCCAGCCTGAGGACGGTTATCAGCTGGAGCAGCTGACCGTCTCCGACCGTTCCGGCAAGGCCCTGACCCTGACGGACAAGGGAGAGGGCAAGTATACCTTCACCATGCCCTCCTCCGCGGTGACCGTCACCGCCGCTTTCCAGGGCGGCGAGACCGCCGCCACCCTGCCCTTCACCGACGTGGCCGCCGACAGCTGGTACTATGACAGCGTGGCCTATGTCTACGAGAAGGGCCTCATGGGCGGCACCGGCGACGGGCTCTTTGCCCCCGACCTGACCACCAGCCGGGCCATGATCGTCACCATTCTCTACCGCCTGGAGAACAGCCCCGCTGTGACCACCTCCGCCGGCTTTACCGACGTGGCCGCTGACACCTGGTACACCGACGCGGTGAACTGGGCCAACGCCAACGGCATTGTCACCGGCTACGGCGACGGCCGCTTCGGTCCCGAGGACACCATCACCCGGGAGCAGACGGCGGTCATCCTCTACCGTACCGCCAAGCTGCTGGGCCGGGATGTGAGCGCCCGGGCAGACCTCTCCGGCTACACCGACGCCGCCAGCGTGGGCGAGTACGCGGTGGAGGCCATGCAGTGGGCGGTTGCCCAGGGCCTGCTGACCGGCACCGACGCAGGCGCCCTGCTGCCCTCCGGCTTCGCCACCCGCTCCCAGGCCGCCGCGCTGCTGATGCGGTTCTGCGAGAACGTGCTCAAGTAAACACGAAAAAGCCCTTCCCCATCGCAGATGGGGAAGGGCTTTTTGTCTTCTTTGCAGTTGGTTACAGCTTCTGGGCGACCTCCCAGGCCTGCCAGACCACGGTGCGCAGGTTGCCAACCTTGCAGGCGTCGCCGATGACATGGACGTGCTTGCCGGCGGGGATGGCGGGGGCGGGGGTGTAGCCCACTGAGAGGATAACGCTGTCGGCGGGGATGACCTGGAGCTTGCCCGCCTTGTCCCGGACGGCCACGGTGTCAGGCCGGATCTCGGCCACAGTGCTCTCCAGGTGGACGGGCATCTTCTTGTAGGCGAAGAAGTCCCGCAGGAAGGAGGAGTTGGCCAGGCACAGGCCGCGGGCGGCCATCAGGTCGTTCTTGGCCTCCACAATCACCGGCTTTTTGCCCTGGCGGAACAGGTCAAAGGCGATCTCGCAGCCGCTGAGGCCGCCGCCGATGATGACCACGTTCTCGCCGGTCTCCCTGCCCAGCAGGTAGTCCACCGCGTCCATGGCCCGCTCCACGCCGGGAATGGGCAGGGTTCTGGGCCGTGCGCCGGTGGCCACAATGACCTCGTCGGCGTTCAGGGAGGCGGTATCGGTGACCTCCCGGTGGTAGACCACGGGGATGCGCAGCGCCTCGATCTGGCGGCGGTACCAGGCGATGAGCTCCCGGTCTTTCTCCTTGAAGTCGGGGGCAGCGGCCGCGATGAACACGCCGCCCAGCTGTCCGCTCTTCTCGTAGATGGTGACGCTGTGGCCCCGGAGGGCGGCGATACGGGCGGCCTCCATGCCGCCCACGCCGCCGCCGATGACGGCCACGGTCTTTTTCCGTTTGGCAGGCAGAATGTCAAACTTGTGGCCCTGCATGGTGGCGGGGTTGAGGGCGCAGCGGGCCATGTGGCTGGCGTCCTCAAAGGTCTCGTCGTTGGCCACGCCCTTGTAGTGGGCCAGGGGGAAGCAGGCGTTGTGGCAGCAGATGCAGGGCTGGATGTCCTCCATGCGGCCCTCACGCAGCTTGCGCACCCACTGGCCGTCCACCAGGAACTGGCGGGCCACGCCCATGGCGTCAATCTGACCGCCGCCGATGGCCTGGGCGGCCGCCTCGGGGGTCATGCGCCCGGCGCACACCACCGGGATGTCCACGAACTTGCGGATGTGGGCCACGTCCTCCAGATTGCAGTTCTGGGGCATGTACTGGGGCGGATGGGCCCAGTACCAGGCGTCGTAGGTGCCGTTGTCGGCGTTGAGCATGTCGTAGCCCGCGTCCTGGAGGTAGCGGGCGGCCTTCTCGCTCTCGGCCATGTCACGGCCCACCTCCACGTACTCCTCGCCGGGCACCGCGCCCTGACACAGGCCCTTGGTCTTGCTGAGGACGGAGTAGCGCAGGGACACGGGGAAGTCGTCCCCGCAGGCGGCCTTGATGGCCTTGACCGTATCCACGGCGAAACGGTAACGGTTTTCAAAGCTGCCGCCGTACTCGTCGGTGCGGAAATTGGTGTAGGGCAGGGTGAACTGGTCCATCAGGTAGCCCTCATGGACGGCATGGACCTCCACGCCGTCCACACCCGCCTCACGGCACAGCCTGGCGGTGCGGGCGAAGGCGTCCACCAGCTTCTGAATCTCCTCCCGGGTGATGGCCCGGCACATGACGTCCTCCGCCCAGCGGGAGGGCAGGGGGCTGGGGGAGGCGCAGATGAAGGAGGCATCCACAATGGGCTTGGCGATGGCGCCCAGGGCCTTGTTCCGCAGCAGGATGGACAGGTGGTCTGTGATGGCGAAGCTGCGGCCGAAGCCGGCGGTGAGCTGGACAAAGAGCTTGGCGCCGGTCTTGTGGAACTCAACCATGTAGTCCTTGAGCTGGCGGAACATGCGGGGGTTCTGGTAGAGCCAGCGGCCGCCGATGGTGTCCCGCAGGGGGGCGATGCCGGGGATGATAAGGCCCACGTCGTTTTTGGCCCGCTCCATGAAGAACTCGGCCGCCACCTTGTCGAAGTGGTTGGGCTCCATCCAGCCGAAGAGGGAGGTGCCTCCCATGGGGCACATGACAATGCGGTTTTTGATCTCCACATTGCCGATTTTCCAGGGGGTAAACAGGGCTTCGTACTTTTTATCCATGCTGTATCCTCCCTTATTCTGCCGGAGGCACGTCAATCTCCATGTCGCTCAGGGGGTAGGTGACGCAGGGGTGGACGAAGCCGAACTTCCGGTCGGCCTCCCGGCGGCCGTCACGGCCGTCGGCCACCACGAACTCGCCGCTCAGCCACTTGCTGTGGCAGTAGCCGCAGCCGCCGGCACGGCACTTGTTGGGCGCGGGAATCCCGGCGCGCTCCATGGCGGTGAGCAGAGTCTCATTCTCCGCCGCGTCCACGGTGTACACCTGGTCCCGGATGCGGACGGTGAGGCGGAAGGAGCGGGGCTTGGCTACCTCGCGGTCGCCGCAGAAGGAGGCATCCTTGCGGACAGCCTTCACCGGCAGATTGTAGGGGGCCAGCTCCTTGAACAAGAAGTTGTACATGGCCTGGGGACCGCAGAGGAAGAAGGTTACGTCCCGGATGTCCACATACTTCTCCAGCAGCGCGGCGGACACAAAGCCGTGCTCATAGCCGGGCTTCTCCTCGTCGCTGAGCACGTACACCACCCGCAGGCCCTTGGCGGCCAGGGCGTCCAGCTCCTGCTTGTAGGCGATGCGGGCCTCGTCCCGGGCGCCGTAAAACAGGGTCATCTCATAGTCCTCGTCCCCCTCGGCCATGCTCTTGGCCATGGAGAGGAAGGGGGTGATGCCGGTGCCGCCGGCGATGCAGACGATGCGCTTTTTGTCCCGCAGGGCCTCATAGTGGAACTCGCCGGAGGGCTCGGTCATGGCGAACCGGTCGCCCACCGACACCTGCTTGTTCAGGTAGCTGGAGAAGAAGCCCACGTTCTCCACGCCCAGCACCAGCTTGTTTTCCAGGGCCTCTCTGGGGCTGGAGGCGATGGAGTAGGGGCGGCTGACCAGGCTGCTGCCCACCTGGCCCCGGAGGGACACGTACTGTCCGGCCCGGAAGAAGGGGAAGGCGGAGGAATCCACCCGCTTGAAGGTAAGCTCGGTCATAGCGTCGGTGAGGGGGCGGATGGCGGTCACCTCCACCTCCATCTCGCCGGGATGGAGGGCCTTGGCCAGCTCATTGGTGCGGTAGGAGGTGGGCAGGGGGGCGTTGGAGCCGGCGGCCAGAGCCGCCCGGCGGTTGGGCACCAGCTTCTTGAACCGGAGCATGTCCATAAAACCAAAAATCTGTCTCTTGAAGTTCATCTCACTTCACCTCCCGCTTGAGATCGCCCACAGTCTGGCGGCCGGACAGGTCGCCGGAGACGTAGGAGCTGGAATAGCCGCTGGAGCGCATGGCGTAGCCGCCGGCGAACCGGAGGCCGGGAGAGAGGGCGGCGTCCTCCTTCATCATCATCATGCGGGGCATGAGGCTGTCCCATTCGGCGGTCTCGTAGCCGTAGATGACGCCCTGGGGATGGCCGCAGTACCGGGCGTAGGTGGTGGGGGAGGCCACGGCGATCTCCTCAATGGCGTCCCGGATCTTGCAGCCGGTTTCCCGCTCAAAGACCCGGATCATGTCGTCGGCCACCTTATCCTTGGCCTTGAAGTACTCGGTCTCGCTCACATTGCCCCAGTCGTCGGACATGAACATGGTGGTGAAGTACATCATGCAGGTGCCCGGCGGGGAGCACTCGGGGAAGGCGTTGTTGAGGCACACGGTGGCCTGGACGTGGTTGGTGTCCACCTTCCGCATCAGGTCGTACTGCTTCACCGAGTCGGCGGTGTCGTAGATGAAGTAGTTGTGGCTCTTGATGCCCAGCTCCTCGGCGGACTTGTTCAGGCCCAGGAACAGGGTGAAGCCGCGGCCGGCGAAGGTACGGGAGTTGGTGGCCCGGATCATCTGCTCGGTGACCGACTTCTTCTCCAGCATCTTGCCGAACACCAGATGGGGAGAGCAGTTGGCGATGACGTGGCGGGTGGCGATCTCGGTGCCGTCGGTGAGGCGGACGCCCCGGATGGCGTTGTTGTCGTCGGTGAGGATGGTCTCGGCCTCGGAGTGGTACCAGATGTGGCCGCCCAGCTCCCGGATCCGCTGATCCATGGCCAGGCTGATCTCGTGAGAGCGCATTCTGGGCATCCAGGCGTCCCGGGTGATGTACCGGATGACCATGGAGCCGTAGTGCAGGAAGCTCATGCGGTCGCAGTCCACGCCCAGGTAGCACCAGTAGGCGTTGAGAATGTCACGGGCCTCCTGGGGCATCTTCAGGGACTCCAGCACCTCGTTGACCGAGTAGCTGCCCGCCTTGATGAAGTTGGGGAAGTGGGACTTCATATAGTTGGAGTCAGTGTTGCCGTTGACCGAGTTGGAGTAGGTCTGGGCGTCCCGCACTTCGTTGCACAGGTCGAAGAAGTCGGTCATGGACTTGCGGGAGCCGGGGACATACTCCTCCATCTTGTCGATGAAGGCCTTGATGCCGAAGGGCATTTCGCAGTCGTACTTCTTGTCGGTGGTGATGAGGTGATAGGCCTCGGGAATGCGGATCCAGTCGATCTTGTCCTCCACGCCCAGGCTGCGGAACAGGGTGCGGATGTCGCCGGGCTCTTCGGGGGAGCCGAAGTCGTTGAGCTCGTGGAGGCTGGCCTCGAACTCGAAGCGGCCCCGCTTGAAGCTGGTGGCAAAGCCGCCGGGCAGGTTGTGCTTCTCCAGCAGCAGGCAGGAATACCCGCCCTGGAGCACCCGGATGGCGGCGGTCAGACCGCCGTTGCCGGCGCCGATGACCACCACGTCATAGCGCCTGATATCTTGTTTATCCATGGAAACCTCCTGTATCGGGGCCGGGTCCTCAGCGGACCACGACCTCCTTGATGTTGAATTCCCGTCCGCTGAGCAGATCCTTGTCAAAGCTGCCGCAGTCGGGGCAGTAGCCCTCGTGCTCCACCACGGGGAACACGGTTCCGCAGCCCTTGCAGCGGGCCACGGCGGGAATTTTTTCGATGACCAGCCTGGCCCCCTCAAACAGGGGGCACCGGGAGGCGGCCGCCGGGAAGCAGGACTCAAAGTAGTGGGGCACCACCGAGGAGATCTCGCCGATCTCCACCACCACCGTGTCGATGGCGGTGATATCCTCCTCCCCGGCCAGGGACTCCTCCACCACCTTTGCCATCTGGAACACCAGACCCAGCTCATGCATGGGGCGCACTCTCCTCTCCGGGCGGTTTATTTCCCCTTGCCGGTGATGGCGTCCTTTACGGAGCGCACGGCGATCTTGCCCACCCGCTTGACCATGTTGGGGGTCATCTTCAGGGGGATCTGCTCATAGGTATTGTAGGTTACATTATACTTTTTGACAAGGTGGATGGCGTCGAACTTGCACTTGGTGGTGCACTGGCCGCAGCCGATGCACATCTCCTGGTTGAGCACCACCGCGCCGCAGCCCAGGCAGCGCTCGGTCTCACGCCGCAGCTGCTCCTCGGTGAAGGTGCACCGGCCGTCCTGGAAGCTGTCCTTGGGCAGGGCCTTGTGCTGGGGGCGCTGGCGGGGCATCCGGTCGAAGCTCTCCAGGCTGGCGGAGGCCTTGTCCAGGGGCTTGTACACCCGGCGGTCCCGTCCTGCGGTCATGCTCACGCCCTCCCACACAAAGCGGTGGATGGAGATAGCGCCCTGCTTGCCCGAGGCGATGGCGTCGATGGCGAACTTGGGGCCGGTGCAGCAGTCGCCGCCCACAAACACGTCGGGCTGTCCGGTCTGCCAGGTGAGGGGGTCGGCCTGGGCGGTCTTGCCCCGGCCCAGCTCCACACCGCTGCCCTCCAGCAGTCCGCCCCAGCGGATCTCCTGGCCGATGCTCAGCAGCACCCAGTCGGCCGCCACGGTGACGGTGTCATTCTCGTCGTACTTGGGGGAGAAATGGTGGTCCGCGTCAAAGACGGACAGGCAGCGCATGAACTCCACGGCCTGGATCTTGCCGTCCTTGACCTCCAGCCGCTTGGGACCCCAGCCGTTGTGGATGGTGATGGCTTCGCTCTCGGCCTCCTCAATCTCCTCGTCCAGCGCGGGCATCTCCTCCCGGCTCTCCAGACAGTACATGTCCACCGACTGGGCCTGCTCGCGGACTGCGGCACGGGCTACGTCGATGGCCACGTTGCCGCCGCCCACCACCAGCACCTTGCCGTGGAGGGGCTGGCCCTTGCCCAGGTTGATGGAGCGGAGGAAGTCCACGCCGGTCATGACGCCCTGGGCGTCCTCGCCGGCCAGACCCAGGGTCTTGCCGCCCTGAGCGCCGATGGCCACGTAGAAGGCCTCAAAGCCCTGGGCACGCAGGTCGTCCAGGGTCAGGTCCCGGCCCACCTCCACGCCGGTGCGGAAGGTGACGCCCAGGTCCCGCAGGATGTCGATTTCCGCCTCGATGATCTGCCGCTCCAGGCGGAAGGAGGGGATACCCAGGGTGAGCATGCCGCCCAGCACCTGCTCCTTTTCAAACACGGTGACCCGGTAGCCATCCACCGCCAGGAAGTAGGCGCAGCTCAGACCGGCGGGACCGGCACCGATGACGGCGATGGACTTGCCGTAGTCGTGGGCCTTGGGGGGAATGAAGCGGTCCGAGCGGGACAGCTCCCGGTCGGCGATGAACTTCTTGATCTCGTCCACGGCCACCGGCTCATCCACGTCGCCCCGGGTGCAGGCGCTCTCGCAGCTGCGGGGGCAGATGCGGCCGCACACGGCGGGGAAGGGGTTCTCCTTCTTGATAAGCTCCAGGGCCTCCATGTACCGCCCCTGGGCGGCCAGCTTGATGTAGCCCTGGACGGCGATGTGGGCGGGACAGGCCGCCTTGCAGGGGGAGGTGCCCGACTCCATCACGTTCTCCCGGTTCTCCCGGTAGTCCACGTTCCAGTGGTCCCTGGACCAGACGTGGTCACGGGGGGAGAGGGTCTCGGACTGCTTCTCATCCGCCGTGCCGCACAGCTTTTCGCCCAGCTTGAGGGCGTTCACCGGGCAGTTCTCCACGCACTGGCCGCAGGCCACGCACTTCTCGCTGTCGGTCTCAGCCACATAGTTGGAGCGGACCATGTCGGGGGCGTTGTAGTAGGCGGCGTTGCGGATGGCGTAGCAGCCGCAGCCGCAGCAGTTGCAGATGGCGTAGGTCTCCTCGCCGTCGATGTTGGGCACCGAGTGCATCAGGCCGTTCTCCTCGGCCTTGCGGATGATCTCAAAGGCCTCCTCCCGGGTGATCTCCCGGGCGCGGCCGGTGCGGATGCAGTACTCGGCGCCGGCGTTGAGCTGGAGGCACATATCCTTCTCCAGATGGCCGCAGCCCTCGCCCAGCAGACGCCGGGAGGTGCGGCAGGAGCAGTCGGCTACGGCGAAGCGGGTGCTCTTGTTGAGGATGGTGGCCACCTCCTCATAGGGCACGCTGTGGCTGTCGCCGTCGATGGCGCTCTGGATGGGGATGACCCGCATGGGGGACGCGCCAACGGGCAGCTTGGGTGAGAGCAGTCCGCCCCGCAGCCGGGCGTACTCCTCAAAGCCGGCGGGGATCTCCGGGTGCTTCTCGCACTGGGCCCGGTTGTTCATCATCTTTTCCATGACGCCGGGGACAAACACAGGCAGCTCGTACACGTCCACCCCGTTTTCCGAGTGGAAGATACACACGCCGGCCCCGGCCAGCTGGTTCACCAGCCGCTGGGTCTCGTCCACCGGCTTCCCGCACCGCTTTGCGATGGTTTCGATGGGGAAGGGCTTGCGCAGCTCCATGGCCAGGGCCACCTCGGCCATCTCGTCGGTGACGACGCAGTTGAGGACCTTGTATTCCGGGGCGTTCTCATCCAGGGTGATGAGCATGGCCACCGGGCCGCTGATTTTCTTTGCCAGCTTGATGATGTTCTTTCTGGCTGCCATCTCGCATTCCCTCCTGTTGTGATGTTCCGCCTGCCTCAGACGGTCATTTCTTCCACTGTGCCACCTGCTCCTCCAGCCAGGCGCACCACCGGTCCATGCCCTCTCCGGTCTTGGCCGAGATGGGGATGATCTCCACCCTGGGATTGATGGCGTGGACCCGCTGGGTCAGGGCCTCCAGGTCAAAGTCGAAGAAGGAGGCAGCGTCCATCTTGTTGACCAGCAGCACGTCGGCCACGGTGAACATCAGGGGGTACTTCAGGGGCTTGTCGTCCCCCTCGGGTACGCTGAGAATCACCGCGTTCTTCACCGCGCCGGTGTCGAACTCCGCCGGGCACACCAGATTGCCCACGTTCTCCAGGATGATAAGGTCCAGCTCCTCGGTGCCCAGCTCCTCCAGGCCCTGGCGGGTCATCTCCGCGTCCAGGTGGCACATGCCGCCGGTGTGGAGCTGGATGACCCTGGCTCCGGTGGCCGACACCGTCCGAGCATCCACGTCCGAGTCGATGTCCGCCTCCATCACGCCCACCCGCAGCCTCTCCTGCAGCCTGGGGATGGTGCCCATCAGGGTGGTGGTCTTTCCGCTGCCCGGGCTGGACATCAGGTTGAGCAGAAACACGCCCTTTTCCTTCAGCCGCCCCCGGAGCTGCTCTGCGTCCCGGTCGTTGTGCTCCAGAATTCCCTGCTTGATTTCAATCACCTTAAAGGCCATTGCGGCAACGCCTCCTCCATTCCGGCAGAGATTGTGAAATTATCTACATAGATTGTATCAGCTGCTCCTGAGACCGTAAATAAACAACTTGTCGTTGCAGTCCACAACAAAATATTGTATAGTGAAATCAAAGATTCGACAGGACGAAAATGGGGGGACAGACAGTGCAGATGAAGGTAATTGAGGCATTTCTCTCCCTGTATGAGGCCAGAAGCTTTTCCCGGGCCAGCCGGACCCTGTTCATCACCCAGCAGGGCCTCAGCAGACAGATCCGGGCTCTGGAGGCGGAGGTGGGGCAGACCCTCTTTGACCGCAGCCGCATGGGCGCCCAGCCCACCGAGGCGGCCCATCGTCTCTACCCCTATTACCGGCAGATTCTGGAGCTCTACCGGGCGTCTCAGCAGGCGCTGGGGACGGGGAAGGGAGAGCGGCAGAAGCTGTGTATCGGCTTTGCCTACGGCATTGCCAGCGGCGGCGGGGCGGATTACCTGCTGGAGTACCAGCGGCGCCACCCGGAGGTGCAGGTGGAGATCCAGGAGTGGTCCAAGGAGCAGTGCATCCAGAAGCTGCTCCACAACCGGCTGGACGTGGCCTTTCTCATCAACCCCTTTCCGGAGAACCTGTTCCGCACCAGCCGCATTGTTACCGACCACATGTACGCCGCCATGCACAAGACCCACCCTCTGGCGGCGGAGGAGGGGCCGCTGGAGTTCCGGGCCCTGGCTGGGGAGGCCCTCATCACCGGATCGCCGGAAAATGCCATGCGGCAGTTTTTTGACTACTGCTGCGTCCTCACCCAGATCCACCCCCGGATCTCCCTGGCCTCCAGCCATAATCTGGACATTATCAACACTATGGCGGAGAATATCGGAGTGGCCACACTGAACTCGGCCATGGCTCTGCGGGTGACCAACCCGGACGTCCGCATCCGGCGGCTGATTCTGCCCTGCGAGGGCTACCTCTGCGGCTGCGTACCCCTCTACTGCGGTGAGGACGACCTGCCCGCCCGGCTGCTCCAGTACGCCCAGCGGTACTATGCCCTCCACCCCATCCCCGCCTATCCGGCGGAATGAGGAGAAAAACCCGCCGCCCCTTTGGTTGCAAAGAGCTCCGGCGGTTGGTATAATAAAACAAATGCAGACAGCCCGGAGCAAGGACGCTCCGACGGCAGAAAAACCACTGACAGAGGACCCTTTCTCCGCAAAAGGCCGGGGGAAGGGCGGAAAAAGCTGCCTGAGCAATGGGGACGGGGGCGAAACAGTGAACTTTTTGGAGCGTTTGGAGTACCACTCCTCCAGGCTGACCAATACAGAGCGGAAAATTTCCGACTATGTGCTTGCGCACCAGGCGGAAACGGTGCGGGTAAACATTGCCGAGCTGGCGGAGCTGTGCGGCGCGTCCCGCTCAGCAGTGCTGCGCTTTACGCAGAAGCTGGGCTACTCCGGCTTTACAGAGTTCCGGTATGACTTCTCTCTGTTTGTACACGCCGGACTGGTCACACAGGAGGAGAGCGCCAACCGGGTTCAGCAGGTGGCCTCCTACTATGAGACGGCGGTGCGGAAAATCTCCGAATGCGTGGATGACAGCCGGATGGGGGAGATTGCCCAGCAGATTATCCACGCCCGCCGGGTGAAGATTTTTGGCATGAACCGCAACGGATACAGCGCCCAGCAGCTGCGCCACCACTTCCACACGCTGAATTTTGACGCCGAGGCGGTGACCGAGGCGGTGCTGGTGCGGGACCTGTCCGCCGCAGGCAGGGCGGGAGACGTGCATATCTACTTCTCCGTCAGCGGTGAGACGCCTGTGATCCGGGAGGCTATCCGCTCCTCCTTCCAGCAGGGCGTGACCACGGTGCTGATCACCATGCACCGGGACAGTCAGATGGCACCCTACGCCACCTATCAGGTGGTGCTCCCCACAACCCGGATGGTGACCACGGACTACTTCCTGGACCAGCAGGCCATCAATTTCGTGTTTATTGAGATTCTCATTGTCTTTCTGGGCAGCAGTCTGGCCCAGGCGGAGGAGGAGCCCGGCAGAGGGCAGAAAAGCGGAAAACCATAGAAATCGGATAAAAAGAAGCGCCCCTGAACCGATTGGGTTCAGGGGTGCTTTTTGTGTGTTCATACCGGCTTCCCGGGGGCAGCAGGCTGGGTACTGAGCTTTTTGCGGTAAAAGGAGAAGAAGCAGGCGCCGCCCACGGCGGTGGAGACAATGTCCGCCACCGGCTCTGCGGCCAGTACAGCCAGCACCTTGTCGCCCTGGAAGAGGGCGGGGAAGAGGTAAATCAGGGGGATGAGGAGAATGACCTTGCGGAACACGGCAAAGAACAGGGAGCTCTTGGCGTTGCCCAGGGCGATGTAGGCCTGCTGGCAGGCGTTGAAGGCTCCGTAACAGATCATGCCGAAGAAGTACACCCGCAGCATGGCCGGACCGGCAACCATGGTCTCCGCGTCGGCGTTGAATATCCGCAGGAACAGGGAGGGGAAGGCCAGCACGACCACGGCGCACAGCAGTGTCCAGCCCCAGCAGGTGAGCAGCTCCAGCCGGAAGGCAGAGCGCACCCGGTCCAGCTTTCCGGCGCCGTAGTTGTAGCCCAGGATGGGCTGGGCGCCGTCGGTAAAGCCGTGGGTCATCAGCTGGGCCATCTGCCAGACGCTGTTCATAATGGTCATCACGCTGACGGCCAGGTCCCCGCCGAAGCGGTAGAGCTGGTTGTTGAAGGCGATGGACAGCAGACTCTCGGTCAGCTTCATGATAAAGGGGGATACGCCCAGCAGCATGATCTGCCGCAGGATGGGCCAGTTGGGCTTCATGAGGGACCAGCGCAGCCGCAGGGTGCTGCCGCCTACCAGGAGAAAGCGCATGACCATCACGGCGGACACACCCTGGGAGATGACGGTGGCCAGGGCGGCGCCCGCCACATCCATGTGCAGGCCGTAGATCATGATGGGGTCCAGCACCACGTTGAGCAGCGCGCCGGTGGCCACGGTGAGCATGCCCATTTTGGCAAAGCCCTGGGTGTTGATGTAGGCGTTCATACCCACGGAGATCTGGACGAAGAAGGTGCCGCAGATGTAGATCCGCAGGTAGGAGAGGGCGTACTCCAGGGTGACGCCCCGGGCGCCGAAGGCGTAGAGCAGGGGCTCGCCGAAGGCCAGGCACACCGCCATAATCACCGCGCCCACAGCCATCAGCGCACCGAAGCTGTTGGACATGATGCGCTCGCCCTTCTCCGTCTCGCCCCGGCCCAGACAGATGGCGCACAGAGGGGCGCCGCCGTTGCCCAGCAGGGCGGTGAAGGCGGTGACGATCAGGGAGATGGGGGCGGTGATGCCGATGGCGGCCATCATGCTCCGGCTGTCCGGGAGCTGGCTGATGTAGATCCGGTCCACCATGTTGTAGATGACGGTCACGATCTGGGCCAGGATGGACGGGCCTGCCAGGGAGAAGAAGATGCTGCGGATATTGCCGGTTCCAAGCTTGACGGTATCCATGGGTTAACTGGGCTGCTTGGTGCCCAGATAGAAGGCGATGTTGGCGCTGCGGTCCAGCTTGGGCACCAGAACAGGCTCACGGCAGGTCATGATGGGGGTGACGCCGGGGCCGTGGCCGGCCAGGTTGGAGTCACCGTGGATGATCACGCCCACTGTGCCGGAGCCCCGCAGGTAGTCGGGGCCGTGGAAGCACTGGTGGTCCTGGATGAACACCAGGTCGCCGAAGCGGAGGTCGTCCAGGTGGAACTCGGCCCGGGAGGCGGGGTCGCGGGTCATGATGTCGTAGTCGCTGCCGAAGACCTCCATGGCGCCCAGGCCGGAGCCCATGAGGTAGGCGGGGATCACGGCGGACACGGGCACCACCAGATGGCCGTCCTCCTCCTGGATGTTCAGCTTGTCAAAGAGATCGGGGTCCACGCTCATCAGCTTGACCTGGGGGTAATCCACCAGGGCCAGACCCTGGCCGTAGGCCTTGACAAGGATCTTGTCGTCGCAGACCATCTTGTTCAGGGTCTCCTGGGAGAACCAGATCATCACATGGTCGATGCCGCCGTGGGTGCCGGTGACAAAGCCCTTGTCGCCGGCGGCCTTGCCGGTGACCACCTCGGCCACGTTGCCGATGCAGGACAGGTGGGTGTAGGCACGGTTCTCGATGTCGTCGGCGTTCTTGGAGCTGACGCCGGGCTCGATGTGGTCGCCCACCAGGCCCATGCAGCTGTCGCCAATCTCAATGTCGTAGGTGATGGCGCCGTGGGCGGGGGTGAAGCGGGCGCCGCCGTCGCTGCCTACCCGGTAGACCTTCTGGGGGGTGAGGACGGGGTGGTGCACCCGGCCCATGACGGACTGGCGGACGATTTTGTCCCGGTTGGTAGCCAGACTCATAACAAAGACTTCCTTTCTTATGCGTTGTTGTTGCGGTAGCGCTCCAGCTTCTCACGGTCCAGCTGGGAGACAAAGGCGGTGACCGCCTCCAGGCAGTGGAGGTAGTCCCCGGCGTCGATCATCAGGCTGCCGGTGTGGACGTTGCGGGCGCAGATGCAGGCGGTGAGGGCGGGCACGGCCAGACCGGAGGTATTGATGCACCCGGCGTCGGTGCCGCCCTTGGACTGGTGGAACTGATAGGGAATGTTCCGGCTGCGGAGCAGGTCCAGGTAGTCCAGAAACATGGTGCGGTTGGGCAGATAGGTGCCGTCGGCGAAACGGACCATGACGCCCTGGCCGATGCCGCCGCAGGGGGGCTCAAAGCGGTCCACGTCGTTGGCGGCGGTGCAGTCCAGGATGATGGCCAGGTCGGGCTTGACCAGGTTGGAGGCGGTGCGGGCGCCCCGCAGGCCTACCTCCTCCTGCACATCGGCGCCCACATACAGGTCAAAGGGCAGCTCCACGTCCCGCAGACTGCGCAGCAGCTCCACGCCCAGAATACAGCCGAAGCGGTCGTCCCAGGCCTTGGAGAGCAGTCTCTGACCGCCGTTGAGCACCTCAAAGGGGCCGTCCACCACAATCTGACAGCCCTCCAGCACGCCCTGGCTCCTGGCGTCCTCCTCGCTGAGGAAGCCGAAGTCCAGGTAGAGCTGGTCCAGAGGTACCCGGCCGCTGCCGATCCGTTCCCGGAGAATCTTGACGGACAGGGCGGAGACACAGCCCTTGAATTCCCTGCCCTGGTCGGTGCGCATGCGCACCCGGGCGCCGGGCAGCACGTCCTCCCACAGCCCGCCGATGACATGGGCCCGGATCAGGCCGTTGGGGCGGATCTGGCGGACCACCAGGCCCACCTCGTCGCTGTGGGCGGCCACCATCACCCGGAAGGGGTTGGGCGCCTTGGAGCGCTTGACGGCAAAGAGAGAGCCGTTGTAGTCGCGGACAATCTCGTCGGATACGTCCTTATAATAGTCTGCCAGCAGGCGGCAGACCTGCCGCTCCTGACCGGAGACGCCGACGGCCTGGGTGAGGGTCTCCATCAGTGAGAGGGTTTCGGTTGAACAATTCATATCGGTTCCTTTCCTCAGCCCGTGATGGGGAACCAAACGGCGCGCCGGAAGTGGCGCGCCGTTTGGCGCAGACTGATCAGTAAGTCAGGCCGTCGAAGTAGACGGAGTTGGTGGGATCGTGCTTGAGGCCGGAGACAGCGGTGTTCATCAGAGCCACCGCGCCGGAGCCGTACAGGGGGATGGTATAGGCGTTCTCCTCCACCAGATACTTCTCGGCCTCGTGGAGCATCTCCATACGCTTGGCGGGATCGGTCTGGGCGTTGGCCTCCTCGATCATGGCGTCATAGGTGGTATCGTTGACCTGCTTGTAGGACTGGTTGTAGGACACCCAGCGCTCCAGATAGTAGAAGGGGTCCAGATAGTCGGCGCTGGTGGAGCCGGTGGCCACCTCGTACTGGCCGGCCTTACGGGCCTGGGCATAGGCCTTCTGCTCGGCGGCGCTCAGCTCCACGTCCACGTAGATCTCCTTCCACATGGCCTGAAGGGCCACGCAGATATCGGTATTGCCGCTGGTGCCGATGTAGCTGATGGTCAGAGGCATACGGTTGTTCTCGTTGTATCCGGCGGACTCCATCAGGGCCTTGGCCTGCTCCAGGTCGTAGTCGGCGTAGCGGCCGTCGGCATCGGCGTTCTCACGGAAGTCGCCGCCGTCGGCATCGGCCATGCCCTTGGGCACGTAGCCGTAGAGGGGGTACTTGGTGTCGTTGGCGCCGATGAGGACCAGCAGCTGCTCACGGTCAATGGCCATGGACAGGGCGCGGCGGACGTCGGCGTTGGCCAGGGCGGGGTTGGTTTCGCCGGTGCAGTTCATCCACAGGAAGGTGTTGGACACCACAGGGTCCAGATGGATGAGGGCGGGGTCATCGGCGTAGTTGACGGACACGTCGGCGGGGACATACAGGGCCAGATCCAGCTCGCCGGTCTGGAAGGCGGAGAGCTGAGCCTGGGGATCGGTGATGATCTTGGCGATCAGGGTGTCGGTCTGGACCTGGTCGGCGTAGACATAGTGCTCGTTCTTTACCATGACCACCTCTTCCTTGTCCCGGACGGCCTCCAGCTTGAAGGCGCCGTTGGTGGGCACGGCGGGGTCGTTGGCCCAGGTGCTCTCATGCTCCACGGCGAAGTCGCTGCGGAGGGGATAGGCCACCACGTTGCTCAGCAGGCCGGTGAAGTAGGGGCAGGGGGCGGCCAGGGTGATCTCCAGGGTGGTGTCATCCAGGGCGTGGATGCCCACGTCGGTCATGTCGGCCACGTCCAGCATGTTCTCGTTGGCCTCGGCGCCGCCCGCCACGGTGCTGTACAGCAGGTAGGCGTAGGCGGAGTCAGGACCGTAGCCGATGCTGCGCTTCATGCCGTACTCATAGTCGGCGGCGGTGACGGGCTGGCCGTCGCTCCAGGTGTTGCCCTCCACCAGCTTGAAGGTGTAGGTCAGGCCGTCGTCGCTGACGGTGTAGCTCTCGCAGGCCATGTTCTGGACGTTGCCGTGCTCATCATAGCGGAACAGGGGGAAGTAGAGCTGGGCCAGAACGGCGCTGGTGTTGGAGTTCATGCAGATAGCGGGGTCCAGGTAATCGGGCTCGCTGGAGATGCCGTAGGTAAAGGTGTGGGTACCGTCGGGGGAATCGCCGGAGCCGGTCTCGCTGGGGGTGGACGGCGCGCAGCCGGCCAGCAGAGCCAGGCTGAGGGCACAGGCCAGCAGTCGTGTGATCTTCTTCATAATTCTCTCTCTCCTTTTTGCGTTTTCAGGAAGCGGAGGAACCGCTCTCTTCATACAGGAAGCAGCTCACCTGTCTCCCGTCCACCTGAACAGTGGGGGGCGTGGACTGGAAGCAGCGCGGGCTGGCCTTGGGGCAGCGGGTGGCGAAGGGACAGCAGGGCTTGGGATTGATGGGGGTCGGGATCTCGCCCTCCAGCACAATACGCTTCCGGGCCCGGGCGGTGTGGGGGTCGGGGATGGGGATGGCGGACAGAAGCGCCTGGGTGTAGGGGTGGAGGGGATTGCGGTAGAGCTCGTTGCTGGGGCCGGTCTCCACGATATGACCCAGGTACATCACGCCGATGCGGTCGGAGATATGCTTGACCATGGACAGGTCGTGGGCGATGAAGAGGTAGGACAGGCCGGTCCGCTCCTGAATCTCCTCCAGCAGGTTGATGACCTGGGCCTGGATGGACACGTCCAGGGCGGAGATGGGCTCGTCACAGACGATGAATTCGGGGTTGAGGGCCAGGGTGCGGGCGATGCCGATGCGCTGCCGCTGGCCGCCGGAGAACTCGTGGGGGTAGCGGCGGATGTGGTCGGGCTTGAGGCCCACGGTCCGCAGCAGCTCCACCACCCGGTCCTCGCGCTCCTGAGGGGTGTACAGATGGTGGATGTCCATGGGCTCCCGGATGATCTCGCCCACGGTCATGCGGGGGTCCAGGGAGGCGTAGGGGTCCTGGAAGATCATCTGGACCTGCCTGCGGTAGTCCCGCAGCTGGGCGCCCTTCAGGGTGGTGATGTCGGTGCCCTTGTAGTAGATATGGCCCGAGGCGGGGGAGTAGATTTTCACAATGGTGCGGCCCAGGGTGCTCTTTCCGCAGCCGGACTCGTCCACCAGGCCGAAGGACTCTCCGGGGTAGATCTCAAAGGACACGCCGTTGACCGCCTTGACGATCTGCTTTTTGGCCAGGACGCCCTTGGTCACGTCAAACCAGGTGCAGCACTGGTCCACCTTTAAAATGGGCTCGGTCATTGGCTCGCCCCCTCTCTCTGATTGAGCCAGCAGCAGCTGGAGTGGGTGGGACTGAATACGGTCTCCTCCGGCATGTAGTCCCGGCAGATCTTCATGGCGTGCTCACAGCGGTCCAGGAAGGGGCAGCCGGCGGGGGGCTTGAGCAGGTCGGGGGGAGAGCCGGGGATGGGCGTGAGGACGCTGTCGTCCGCCTCCGGGTTGGTGACGCAGCTGAGCAGTCCCTTGGTGTAGGGGTGGTTGGGGGAGTAGAAGATCTCCTCCGCCGTGCCCTGCTCCACAATTTTGCCGCCGTACATAATCAGCACCCGGTCGCACACCTGGGCCACCACGCCCAGGTCGTGGGTGATGAGGATGACCGAGGAGTTGAATTCCTCCTTCAGGTCGGCAATCAGGTCCAGCACCTGGGCCTGGATGGTCACGTCCAGGGCGGTGGTGGGCTCGTCGGCGATGATGAGCTTGGGGTTGCAGGCCAGGGCGATGGCGATGATGATGCGCTGGCGCATGCCGCCGGAGAACTGGTGGGGATACTGCTTGATCCGCTTCTCCGGGGAGGGGATGCCAACCTTGCGCATGAGCTCGATGGCCCGGGCCACTGCCTCCTTCCGGGAGAGTTTGGTGTGGTTCATAATGGGCTCCACCAGCTGGGTCTCAATCCGCAGCACCGGGTTGAGGAAGGTCATGGGGTCCTGGAAGATCATGGCCATCTCGTTGCCGCGGGTGGCCTGCATCTTTTTCTCGTACTCCTTGGGGGAGGGGAAGCTGGACACGGACAGGTCGGTGCCGTCGAGCATCACCTTGCCGGAGGTAACGGTGCCGTTGCCGGCCAGCAGGCCCATGATGGAGAACATGGTGACGCTCTTGCCCGAGCCGGACTCGCCCACGATGCCCAGGATTTCGCCCTTTTCCACGGTAAAGGACACGTCCCGGACGGCGCGTACCGTCCCCTGCTCGGTGGAAAATTCAGTTGAAAGGTGCTCTACGCTGAGAACAGACATGACATTCACCTACCGTTTCTTGGGGTCCAGGGCCTCGCCCAGGCCGTCGCCCAGGAAGTTCAGGGCCAGCATGGTCAGACAGATGGACAGCACCGGCCACACAATCTGCAGCGGATAGCTGTTGATGACCAGCCGGGCGTCGTTGGCCAGGGTGCCCCAGCTGGACATGGGGGCGGAGATGCCGATGCCCACGAAGCCCAGGAAGGACTCCTGGAAGATGGCCGACGGGACCATCAGGGTCAGGGAGACGATGATGGGGCCGATGGAGTTGATGATCAGGTGCTTGAACAGGATTCTGGACTTGCTGGCGCCCATGACAAAGGCGGCCAGGGAGAACTCCTGCTCCTTCAGGGACATGACCTGGGTCCGCACCAGACGGGCCATGCCTACCCAGGAGGAGATACAGATGCCCAGCAGCACGGAGAACATGTTGCTGCCGAAGATGAGCATGATCAGGATGATGTACAGCAGGTTGGGGATGGAGTAGAGCATGTCCACCACCCGCATCATGATGAGGTCGGCCTTGCCGCCCACATATCCGGCGATGCCGCCGTAGACAATGCCGATGACCATGTTGATGCCGGCGGCGGCAAAGCCCACGGCCAGGGAGATGCGGGCGCCGAACATGACGCGCACAAAGATATCCCGGCCGAACTTGTCGGTGCCGAACCAGTGCTGGAGGGAGGGCAGCTGGTTGAGGGCGCTGCCGTCCATGCCGTCATAGGTGTAGGGGGAGAGGATGGGGACAAAGATGGCCATCAGACACATGAGAATGATGAAGCACAGGCTGATGAGCGCCAGCTTGTTGCGCCGGAAGTTGCGCCAGGCGTCCTGCAGGAAGGTCTTGGACTCCATTGCGATGAACTCGGCGTTCTTTTCCGATGCCGGCAGCGGCTCGAAGGCGTCGGGCGGCAGCGGATTGGGGGCGGAGGCTTGCTTGATGATTTCCTTCATGTCAGTCACCTGCTTACTTGTCCAGTTTGATCCGGGGGTCCACCGCGGCGGCCACCAAGTCGGAGAGAAGGTTCATAACAATGACCAGGAAGCCCATGAAGATGGTCAGACCCATAATCAGGGTGTAGTCACGGTTGGTAACGCTGCTGACGAACTCAGAGCCGATACCGGGGATGGAGAACAGGGTCTCCACCACAAAGCTGCCGGTCAGCAGGCTGGCGATCAGAGGGCCGGCGTAGGTCACCACCGGCAGCAGGGCGTTGCGCAGGCCGTGCTTGATGATGACCTGCCACTTGGGCGTGCCCTTGGACCGGGCCAGAATCATGTAGTCCTGCCGCATGACCTCCATCATGCTGGTGCGGGTCAGACGGGAGATCATGGCGATGGGGTGGAGGGAGACGGCGATGGTGGGCAGCACGTAGTGCAGCGGCGTCTTCAGGCCGATGGTTGGGAAGAGCCCCAAGCCTACACAGAACACCAGCATCAGGAACACGGCCAGCAGGAAGTTGGGGACGCTGACGCCAATGGTGGACAGCAGCATGACAAAGTTGTTGACCCATCTGCGTTTGGACAGCGCCGCGGCAATACCCAGGCCGATGCCCACCACCATGGAGAAGACAAAGGCGGTCAGGCCCAGCCGCATGGTGACCGGAGCGGTGGTGCCGATGATATCCACAACGGTCTTGCCCTTGCGGATCAGGGACTCGCCCAGGTCTCCGTGGATCAGGCCGTTCATGTAGATGCCGTACTGCTCCAGCAGCGGCTTGTCCAGCCCGTACTTGCGCTCCAGCTGTTCATACTGCTTCTGCGCGGCCACCGATTCATCGTCGTTGATGAAAGGAGAACCCGGGATAATGCGCATTAAGAAGAAAGTGGCCGTAATCAGAAACAGCATGGTCAATATACCAATGAGCACGCGTCTGACAATGTAGTTCAGCATGTGATTCTCCTGCCTTCCTGGGAGTGGGAAGAAGTATCAAAGAAAGTGAAAGCATTGAATCTCTTTCCCAAATTTGATATGAATTATATAGCGAATCGAATAATAATGCAAGAGTAAAAATGAGAAGTGTCGAAAAAACTTTTTTCTCTGTCAAATTGCTGTGATAAAATACAAATATAAAATGTAAATCATCTGCATTATAAAGAAAAAAACATATGGTGTTTTTCTCTTGCAAGTGGCGATTTTCAAAATGTTTCATTATGAATATATTTTGCAACAAAATGTTTGCAATGAATTTTATTCAAATATAAAATGAATATATAATAAAAAGGTGCGCGAATGGAGGACATGTTCCACACAACGAGGACAAAAGAAAACGAGGCGAATTATAGAATGGAGTTTTCTGGAAAACTCACGGAATGAGAAACGAAAAACTGTTTTTAATAGACTTTTGTCTTGTTTTGGGAGAGGAAAGATAAAGCATTGGCAGCAGGAAAAAAGAATGTACACATTGTAGAGACAAATGTATATAGAGGGAGCGACCGCCAGGGAGAGACAGGGGGAGGAGAATAAATGAATGATTTCGTCGAAACAGGCAGAATGGGAGAGAGATGCATTGGGATATAAACACTCTGGCCATGGTGCGTGTATTGGTGTAAAATAAGAATAAGGGACATGCCGGTCAGGAAAGCAGCTGGGACAGCCAGGCCCTGTGCGCCCCACGGGTGTGGGGATGAACCGACGTTGACCATACAGCTGATGGCGCTGCGTATATAGCCCCACCCAAGTGGGGATGACCCTTCTTAGCAGCCGTTATCTATGCATTATCCATGCTGCCCCCATGCCGGTGGGGATGAACCGTAGCAGCACAGTGCCATGTTGGTTGCATAGACCGGGACCAAAATCCGGAATTTGGCTGGGCTGAATCCCGGATTTTGGTTTGCGAAGGGTCACGGAGCGGAATGGGCCTGCCCAGAGCCTGTGAGGAGTAGATATCAGAGGTGTTCTGGTCATATTGTGAAAAAAACCTATGATAAATTGTACAATTCGGAGGGTAGAAAACGCCTCAGAAAAGGTCGCATGGCCTTTCTAGTTGTGAGATATAGCGGATATAATGGGTTTACAGGGAGAGATATCTGTACCATTTGCTGATTCTGGAAGCTGTACATTCCAAGGAGATGGATGTATTTGGAAATCTTTAAAGAACTGCCCCAGGAAAAGCGAGCGTACATGGAGCTTCTCTTCCGCAACTGCACTGAAGAGGTCCGGTACTACATGTCTCTGGTGGAGATTCCGGCCAACCAGACCTTTATCAAAGCGGGGACGGAGTGCACCCAGATTTTTATGATTCTCTCCGGAACGGTGACGGGGGTGGAGTGGCCGGCCCACGACCGGTGCTACCCCTTCAAGGACTTCGGACCGGGAGACTTTTTCGGCGAGATTGAGTGCTTTGCCGGTCTGCCCTGCTACCGCATCAGCATCCTGGCGGCTACAAAGTGCCGGGTGCTCACCATCCCGGCGGAGTGCTACATGGAGTGGATGCGCATGGACGTGGACGCGCTGTTCATGCGCACCCAGGAGAACATGCACCGGCTGATTACCCAGACGGCGGAGGCCAGAAAGTACCTCTTTATGGAGGGAAAGGACCGGCTGATGGTCCACCTCATCCGTCTGTTTGAACAGCGGCAGCCTCAGCCCGAATACCTGGAGCTGAAAAAGACCAGGCCCCAGCTGACGGAGGAGATAGGCTTTTCCGTGAAAACCCTCAACCGGAGCATCAAGCATCTGGAGGAGATGGGACTGATCCAGATGCGGAAAGGGAAGGTTGTCATCCCCCGGGAGGGATTTTATCAGATGAAGACCCACGTGGAACACCATGTCAACGGCTGAGGGCCCATCCTACGGGCGCCCCCTTCAGCCATCAGGAAACAGGAGGAAAGCACCATGTATGTAGGAAAAAAAGTTACCCGGGTAGATGCCTATGACAAGGTGACCGGACGCACAAAATATACCGACGATCTGTGCGACGAGGGCGCATATGTGGCCCAGATTCTGCACGCCACCATTCCCAACGGACGGGTGGTGTCCATGGATGTGTCGGCCGCTGAGGCCATTCCCGGCGTGGTCAGGGTATTTACCTGCTTCGACCTGAAGGAGAAGCACTATTTCCCCACCGCGGGACACCCCTGGTCCACCGACGAGAGCCACCAGGACGTGGCCGACCGGCTGGTCCTCACCGACCGGGTTCGCTTCTATGGCGACGACATCGCCGCCGTGGTGGCGGAGGATGAGGTGGCAGCCGCCCAGGCCCTGCGGGCCATCAAGGTGGAGTACGAGGAGTACCCCTTTGTCCTGGACGTCCAGGAGGCCATGAAGGACGGAGCCCCCCAGCTCCATGAGGATTACCCCAACAACATCCTCAAACACACCTCCATCCGCAAGGGCAACTATGAGGAGGCCATCAAGGAGCCCGGCCTCATCAAGGTGGAGGGCTGGTACGACACCCCCACCGTCCAGCACTGCCACATCGAGAACTTTATCTGTACCGCCGAGATGACGGGGGACCGGATTAAGATTGTCAGCTCCACCCAGATTCCCCACATTGTCCGCCGGGTGGTGGGCCAGGCCCTGGGTCTCCCCTGGGGCAAGATTCAGGTCATCAAACCCTACATCGGCGGCGGCTTCGGCAACAAGCAGGATGTGCTCTACGAGCCCCTGTGCGCCTGGCTGTGCACCCAGCTGGGCGGCCATCTGGTGAAGATCGACATCCCCCGTGAGGACACCTTTGTCTCCAACCGTGTGCGCCACGCCATCCGCAGCCACATCATCTCCTGGGTGCGGCCCGACGGCACCTACGCCGCCCGCAAGCTGGAGGCCTTCTCCGACCAGGGCGCCTACGCCTCCCACGGCCACAGCATCGCCGCCAAGGGCATGGGCTGCTTCCCCCAGCTCTACCCCTGCGACAACGTGGAGGCCGATGCCTACACCGTGTTCACCAACAAGTCGGTGGCGGGCGCCATGCGCGGCTACGGCATCCCCCAGGCCATGTGGGCGGTGGAGTGCCACACTGAAGACGTGTGCGCCAAGCTGGGGCTGGACCCCATCGAGTTCCGCCGGAAGAACCTGATGCCTGTGGGCTTTACGGATCCCTTCTCCAAGAACGAGCTCTACTCCGACACCTTCAACCAGTGCATGGACAAGGGCATGAAGGAGATTGACTATCTCCGCAAATACAAGGAGTACCAGAACCAGACCGGCGATGTGCGCCGTGGCGTGGGCATGTCCGTGTTCTGGTACAACACCGCCGTGTGGCCTATCTCGCTGGAGACCTCCTCCTGCCGCATGGTGCTCAACCAGGACGGCTCCCTCCAGGTCCAGCTGGGCGAGACCGAGATCGGCCAGGGCGCCGACACCGCCTTCGCCCAGATGACGGCGGACACGGTGGGCGTGCCCGTGGAGAACGTCCACCTGGTCTCCTGCCAGGATACCGACGTGACCCCCTTCGGCACCGGCGCCTACGCCTCCCGCCAGACCTACACCGCCGGCTTCTCCATCCGGCAGACCGGCGCCCTGCTCAAGGAGCGCATCCTGAAGTACGCCCACCAGCTGACCCGGATGCCCCCCTACAACCTGGACATCGTGGACGGCAACATTGTCCGCATCACCGACGGCCGGGTGCTGATGACCCTGGGCGAGCTGGCCACCGAGGCCCTGTACAGCCTGACCGACAGCCAGCACATCACCGCCGAGAGCACCTCCCAGATTAAGTCCAACGCCTACTCCTTCGGCTGCACCTTCGCCGAGGTGGAGGTGGATATCCCCCTGTGCAAGGTGAAGCTCCTGGACATCGTGAACGTCCACGACGCGGGCACCATCATCAACCCGGCTCTGGCCGAGGCCCAGGTCCACGGCGGCATGAGCATGGGCATCGGCTACGGCCTGTCGGAGAAGCTGATGTTCGACCCCAAGACCGGCCGGGCTCTGAACAACAACCTGCTGGACTACAAGCTCTCCACCTTTATGGACCACCCCCGTCTGAGAGCCTATTTCGTGGAGAATCCCGAACCCACCAGCGCCTTCGGCACCAAGGCTCTGGGTGAGCCGCCCGCCTGCTCGGTGGCCCCCGCCATCCGCAACGCCATCTATCACGCCACCGGCGTGGCCGTGGACGAGGCGCCGGTCAATCCCCATGTTTTGTTCCGCAGATTCCGTGAAGAAGGTCTGATCTAAGGAGGCAGCAGTCTATGTATGATATCAAAGCGCTCTATGAGGCTGAGAGCGTATCCCACGCGGTACAGCTTCTGGTGGAGCATCCGGAGGCCCAGATCATCGCCGGCGGCAGTGACGTGCTGGTCCAGATCCGGGAAGGAAAGCGTGCCGGCAAAGAGCTGGTGAGCATCTACATGCTGGATGAGCTGCGGGGCGTGTCCTATGAGGAGGACGGCTCCCTCCGGATCGGCTCCCTCACCAGCTTCTCCCACATCACCCGTGACCCCCTGATCCAGAAGCACATCAAGGTGCTGGGCGAGGCGGTGGATATGGTGGGCGGCCCTCAGATCCGCAACATCGGCACCATCGGCGGCAACACCTGCAACGGCGTCACCTCTGCCGATTCCGCCTCCACCCTCTTCGCCTGGGATGCCATCGTGGAGATCACCGGCCCCGAGGGGGTGCGGCGCATGCCCATCCAGGCGTTCTACATCAAGGCGGGCCAGGTGAACCTGCGTCCCGGCGAGCTGCAGACCGCCATCATCATCCCCAAGGACTCCTATGAGGGGTACAAGGGACATTACATCAAGTACGCCATGCGCAACGCCATGGACATCGCCACCATCGGCTGCTCGGTCAACGTCAAGCTCTCGGAGGACAAGAAGACCATGGAGGATGTGCGCATCGCCTACGGTGTGGCAGGCCCCATTCCCATGCGCGCCGTCCACGCCGAGGAGCGGGCCAAGGGCCAGCCGGTCACCGAGGAGGCAGTCAAGGCCGCGGCCCAGGCTGTGCTGGAGGACATCCACCCCAGAGACAGCTGGAGAGCTTCCAAGGACTTCCGGGAGCACATCGCCGTGGTGCTGGCCGAGCGGGGGCTCAGGGAGGCAATCCGTCTTTCGGGAGGTGAAATCCATGCCTAATCAGTATAAGCTGGTATCCTGCACCATCAACGGCAAAAAGGTTGAGAAGATGGTGGATGTACGGGCCTCTCTCACCGACATGCTTCGGAATGACTTCCGCCTGACCAGCGTGAAGAAGGGGTGCGAGGTGGGCGAGTGCGGCGCCTGCAACGTGCTCATCAACGGCGAGACCTTCAACTCCTGTATCTATCTGGCCGTCTGGGCCGACGGCAAGGAGATTGTGACCCTGGAGGGCCTGGCTGGCCCCAACGGCGAGATCTCCGACATCCAGCAGGCCTTCATCGACGAGGCCGCGGTGCAGTGCGGCTTCTGCACCCCCGGCTTTGTGATGAGCGCCGCGGAGCTGCTGGCCGCCGGCCGGGAGTTCTCCGACGATGAGATCCGGAAGATGCTGTCCGGACATCTGTGCCGCTGCACCGGCTATGAGAACATCTTCCGCGCCGTGAAAAAGACCATGCTGCGCCGGCTTGGCAAGAACGCCGAGGCGGACGCGGTATAACTGCCCCGAAGAAAGCGCCTGAATCCATATCCTAGCCAATTGTTGAGCCCTCCGGCTGTGTCAGTGTCCAATCCAAACTGTGAGAGATGTGTACGACCAGTCGGAGGGATTTCCTACCACCTTTAGCTAAAAAATAGTTATTTGTAAAGAAAAATATGATTTAGCATTTAGATGATGAGAGGTGCGAAATGGAAAACAAGGAAGCGAATGTGAAGACTGTCAGTTCGGAAAACATCTACCGACTCAATGGGCGTGTTCCCCTGTCCAAGGCGATTCCCTTCGGCCTGCAGCATGTGCTGGCCATGTTTGTATCCAATCTTGCCCCGGTGCTCATTGTGTGCAGCGCCGCCCTGGTGCGCGGGACGGAAAACCACCTCACTGCGGTGGAGATCACCCGCCTGCTCCAGTGCGCCATGTTTGCCGCCGGCATCGGCACCTGCATGCAGCTCTATCCCGTCTGGAAAATCGGTTCCAAGCTGCCCATCGTGATGGGCGTCAGCTTCACCTTCCTTGGAAGCCTTCTGATCATCTGCACCAATCCAAATCTGGGCTATGAGGGTATGATTGGCGCGGTCATCCTGGGCGGTATCTTTGAGGGCCTGGTCGGCCTGAGCGCCCGGTACTGGAAGCGCTTCCTCACCCCTGTGGTGTCCTCCTGCGTGGTCATCGCCATCGGCCTGTCCCTGCTGCCCGTGGGCATGAACTCCTGGGGCGGCGGCAGCGGCTCTGCCGACTTCGGCTCCTGGTATCACCTGGTGGTAGGCCTGTTCACCCTGCTGGTCTGCCTGGTGTCCCGCTACCTGCTCAAGGGCGTGTACAAGAACCTGAACATTCTGGTGGGCCTCATCGCCGGATACATCCTGGCGGGCATTCTCACCCTGGCCAACGTGGCGCCGCTGGTGGACTTCTCCGGCATCGGCAAGACCGTGGGTGAGATCGGCTTCTTCAGCCTGCCCCGTCCCGTGTTCTTCACCGGACACATGCCGGTGTTTGACCTTGGCGCCTTCTTCACCATCGCCATCGTCTTCCTGGTCTCGGCGGCGGAGACTACCGGTGCCACCACTGCGGTGTGTAAGGGCGCGCTGGACCGCGACCTGAAGATCGAGGAGCTCCAGGGTTCCCTGGCCGTGGACGGCTTCTCCAGCACCATCTCCGGCTGCTTCGGCTGCCTGCCCCTGACCTCCTTCAGCCAGAACGTGGGCCTGGTGACCATGACCGGCGTGATCAACCGCTTCACCATCCTCATGGGCGCGCTGATTATGATTCTGGCCTCCCTCTTCCCGCCTCTGGGCGCCTTCTTCAACTCCCTGCCCCAGTCCGTTCTGGGCGGCTGCACCGTGATGATGTTCGGCTCCATCCTGTATGAGGGCGTCAAGATGCTCAAGGACTGCAAGTTCAACGACCGCACCATGATCATCGTCTCCCTGTCCTTCTGCGTTGGCGTGGGCCTGACCCAGACCGACGGCAACTTCTTCAGCGCGTTCCCCTCCGCCGTGGGCGACATCTTCAACGGCAATGCCGTGGCCGGCGTGTTTGTGGTGGCGCTGCTGCTCAGCCTGTTCCTGCCTAAGAGCAAGGACGCCGATGAGGACTGAGCCATCAGACAAGTACATAAAAAACAGCCCCTGCCGCACAAGCGGCAGGGGCTGTTTTTGTCTGCAGAAGGAGGGGGCGGTCAGGAGGCGTACCGCCTGAGTACCGTGCGGATGAAAAAGTTGGCCACCAGACAGGGAAGGGAGAAGCCGATGAACAGCAGATACGCGGCACTGAACGGAAAGGCCAGGGCGCATACTGCCAGAGACCCGTAGCAGAAGAGCGCGGCCAGAAGAGCGCGGAAGGGACGCCCCACGCCCAGAATCAGGGCCATGCGCAGGGCGGAGCGCAGGTCGGAACCGTCGGCAAGCAGCCCGTAAAAGTAGGTGGAGGAGAGCATGGTGACAAGGAAGATGGTGGTGCAGAGCATAAAGGGCAGAAACAGCAGGGGATTTGCCCCGGCCCGGCGGAGGTAGAACAGGGCGCCGCCGCCCGAGAAGAACAGAAGCAGGGCGACCATCAGGAACGCGGCGTAGGAGCGGCCCAGATGCTGCCAGAAGGCGGAGAAATAGTCGGCGGGGCAGTGCACCGGCTGGTCCAGCACCAGGCGGCGGACCACACGGTTCATGGCAAAGACAGACGGGGGGATGGTGACCAGAGGAATGCAGGTGAGCACAAAGAGGAGATTTGCCTTCAGCAGGTTGGCGGAATCCGACTGAAGAATCTCAAAAAAGCGGGCAGGCCCGGTTTTTTCCGGGGGCTCCTGATCCGTGCCGGGTGCGGGCGGCTGAGCACCTTTGGAGAAAAACACGGCGGACACTCCTTTCGCGTCCTGCCGGGAGGCGGACGCCGGTGATAGGAAAAGTCTATCACGTCGCCCCGGCGGATTCAATACCGGAAAACACCCGGCCGGTGCCGAATTGGAGGCCTGCCCGGTGCCGGTAGAGCCTGAATTGCACATAAAGCTATATAGCGGCGATGGGCAAAAAAGCAGTTTTCGAGTGGTAGGAAAAATGCGGAAAAAGCAGCGCCGAAAGAATGTTAAAATACACAAATATAGACGGTTAAAAATGTGTATCTTAAATGAAAATGCTAAAAATGTACCCAAATGCTATATGACATGCATAAAATCGGACTTATATGGCATCCGGGCATATTTCAAATATGCCAGTCCATTTACAAAACAAGCGGCCAAGGATTATATTTTTCTCATAAAAACCTGCTTTTGAGAGGAAAGAGCGGGAAAATGCGGCGAGGAGTGGAGTTATGAGAAGGAAATCCTGTATACTGGCAGCGGTCCTGGCATTTGCGCTTCTGCTGCCACTGAGCGGGTGCGGCAAATCGGACGGAAAGACGCACCTGACCTTTCAGATCTGGGATGTGGCCCAGCGCGACGGCATGCAGGCCATGTGCGACGCCTACACTGCCCAGAACCCCGACGTGGTCATTGAGGTACAGGTGACCAGCTGGAGTGAGTACTGGACCAAGCTGGAGGCGGCTGCCGAGAGCAACACCATGCCGGACATCTTCTGGATGCACACCAACCAGATCCTGTACTACTCGGACTTCGGCATGCTGGCTGACGTCACCGACCTCTACGATGACGTTGACCCCGACTACTACACGGAGCACTACTCGGACATCTCCCTGAGCAACGCCATGGGCAGCGACGGACGGCTCTACGGCGTGCCCAAGGACAAGGACAATGTCTGCCTGGTCTACAACAAGGAGATGTTCGACGCGGCCGGGGTGGCCTATCCCGACGAGAACTGGACCTGGGACGACCTGGTGTCCGCCTCCGAGCAGATCTACGAGGCCACCGGCAAGTACGGCTACATGGCCTACGCCGACGAGCAGCTGGGCTACTGGAACTTTGTCTACCAGGCCGGCGGCTACATCCTCAATGAGGACAAGACCGCCGCGGGCTTTACCAACAGCGCCACCGCCCGGGCTATGGAGTTCTATATCGGCCTGCAGGACTACGACTGGTGCCCGGACCAGAAGTATTTTGCCGAGACCAGCCCCGGCACCGCCTTCTTCTCCGAGATGGGCGCCATGTTCCTGGAGGGCAACTGGAATCTTCTGGCTGAGATGAACAACTACCCCGACATGGTGGGCAAGTGGGATATCGCGGTGCTGCCCAAGTGTCCTGACCCCGCCAGCGGGGACGGCCGGGCAACCATCTCCAACGGCCTGTGCTACTCCACTGCTGCCCGGGGCAAGAACCTGGAGGTGGTGAAGGACGTGCTCAAGTTCTTCGGCACCGAGGAGGCCCAGCGCATTCAGGGCGAGTCCGGCGCGGCCATCCCTGCCTACCTGGGCCTGGAGGAGACCTGGAGAACCGCCTTTGAGCAGTTTGACTACCCGCTGAACATCCAGGTGTGCTTCGACCAGTTCGACTACTGTGTTCAGAACGTGAACAACGCCGCCCGGCCCAAGTGGAAGAGTCCTGTCTCCGACCTGCTGCTGAAGATTTACAGCGGCGAGCTGGATCTGGACACCGGTCTGGCCAGCATGCAGGAAGCAGTGGATACCGCCACGGCGGCGTCCCTGGAGAATTAAAAGGGAGGGGAAGGTTGTGAGTCATATGCGCGCCAAGATATCCAAGCTTTCCGCCGCTGCCCGGCGGGAAGAGAACTGGGGCTGGATCATGGTGGCGCCCACCATTGTCGGCCTGCTGATCCTGAACGTGTGGCCCTTTATCCAGACGCTCTACGCCAGCTTCTGTGAGCACCTGGGCTTCGGCCACTACAAGTTCATCGGCCTGGACAACTACATCAATATGTTCCAGAATCCCGACTTCTGGAAGGCCACCTGGAACACCATCTATTTCTGTATCCTGACTGTGCCTATCGGACTGTTTCTGTCCCTGCTGGTTGCCATCCTGCTCAACGCCAAGATCAAGGGCAAGAGCTTTTTCCGCTCGGTGTTTTTCCTGCCCATGATCTGCGCCCCCGCCGCCGTGACCATGGTGTGGCGCTGGATCTTCAACAGTGAGTACGGCATCCTCAACCAGATCCTGGGCACCAACATCAACTGGCTCACCGACTCCAAGGTGGTTATGATCGCCTGCGCCATCGTGGCCATCTGGAGCGCCATCGGCTACGACGCCGTGCTGCTGCTGGCCGGCCTGCAGAATATCTCCAAGTCCTACTATGAGGCCGCCTCCATTGACGGCGCCGGCAAGGTGACCCAGTTCTTCCACATCACCCTGCCCATGGTCTCGCCCACCCTGTTTGTGGTGCTCATCATGCGCCTGATGGCCTCTCTGAAGGTCTATGACCTCATCTACATGATGGTTGAGGACACCAACCCGGCCCTCACCGACGTGCAGAGCCTGATGTACCTGTTCTACCGCGAGTCCTTCGTGGCCGGCAGCCGCGGCTCCGGCTCCGCCATTGTCATCTGGACCGTACTGCTCATCGGCATCGTGACCATCATCCAGTTCGTCGGCCAGAAGAAGTGGGTCAACTACGAGATTTAAGGAGGGTGTGCAATGAATAAGAGTTCGATTGGACGGGCACGGAAGACCTCCACGCTGCTGACCTATCTGTTTCTGATCCTGGGCGCCGTGGTGATGATCTTCCCCTTCGTGTGGATGGTGCTCACCAGCTCCAAGACCGTGGCCGAGAGCATGCAGATTCCCCCCGACATTTTCCCCGCCCAGCTGATGCTGGACAACTTTGTGGAGGCGGTCAAAAGCCTGCCCTTCCTGAACCTGTACGTCAATACCGCCCTGATGATCCTGTTCCGGGTGGTGTGCGCCGTGGTCTTCAGCTCCATGGCGGGCTACGCCTTTGCCAAGCTGAAGTTCAGAGGGAAGAACATCCTCTTCACCATCGTCCTGGTCCAGATGATGCTGCCCAGCCAGATCTTCATCATCCCCCAGTACCAGATGGTGGCCAAGCTGGGCATGGCCAATACCATCTTTGCCCTGGTGTTCCCCGGTCTGGTCAGCGCCTTCGGAACCTTCTTCCTCCGTCAGGCCTATATGGGCATCCCCAACGAGATTGGCGAGGCCGCCTATCTGGACGGCTGTAACCAGTGGCAGACCTTTACCAAGGTCATGTTCCCGCTGACCTCCTCCTCGGTGGCAGCCCTGAGCGTGTTCACCGCGGTGTTTGCGTACAGCGACCTGATGTGGCCCCTGGTGGTCAACTCCGACCTGAAGATGATGACCCTGTCCTCCGGCCTGGCCACTCTGCGGGGACAGTTCTCCACCAACTTCCCCGTGCTGATGGCGGGAAGCCTGCTGGCCATGCTCCCCATGGTGGTGCTCTATCTGTTCTTCCAGAGACAGTTCATCGAGGGCGTGGCCATGACCGGCGGAAAATAACCCCGGGCGGCTCTTGCATCGGGCTGAGAAATCCATTAGAATTGTCGCGACTATACTTTATTCTGCTGAGAGGGTCTCTCCATGATTGTCTACGATAAAGAAAATCGTACCTTTACCCTGCATACCAACAGCACCACCTACCAGATGAAGGTAGACCAGTACAGCGTGCTGCTGCACACCTACTACGGCCCCCGGGTGACGGGCGCCGACATGTCCTTCCTGATCCGCCAGGCGGACCGGGGCTTCTCCCCCAACCCCAGTGAGGCCGGCCACTGCCGGACCTACTCCCTGGACACCCTGCCCCAGGAGTACTCCACCTGCGGCACAGGCGATTTCCGCCTGCCCTCCCTGGAGCTGGAACTGGCCGACGGCAGCCATATCTCCGACCTGCGCTTTACCGGTTTTGAGCAGCGGGAGGGGAAGTATGCCCTGGAGGGCCTGCCCGCCTTCCACGGGGAGGGGGGAGAGACGCTGGTGCTCTTCCTGGAGGACGCCGCTGCCCAGGTGGCGGTGGAGCTCTACTACGGTGTGTTCCCCGACTACGACCTCATCACCCGGGCTGTGCGGGTGGTGAACAAGGGCGAGGGGAACGTGGCGCTGTGCCGGGCGGCCTCCCTGTGCCTGGACTTCCAGCGGGCCGACCTGGATATGCTCACCTTTGACGGCCGCCACGCCATGGAGCGGGGCATGAACCGCGGGGCCCTCCGCCCCGGAGTCCAGAGCGTGGGCAGCGTCCGGGGCATCTCCAGCCACCAGCACAACCCCTTTGTGGTGCTGTGCGAGCGGGACGCGGGAGAGGACCACGGGCTGTGCTACGGGGCCATGCTGCTGTACAGCGGCAATTTTGAGGCGGCGGCGGAGCGGACCCAGTTTGAGGACACCCGTCTGGTGATGGGGATTCATCCCTATCACTTCCGCTACACGCTGGCGCCCGGAGAGGGCTTCACCACCCCTGAGGCGGCCCTGATCTGTTCCCCCCAGGGCCTCACCGGGATGAGCCGCCAGTTCCACCGGGCCATCCGGGAGCGGCTGCTGCGCAGCAACCGGACCGGACGCAAGCCCGTGCTGGTCAACAGCTGGGAGGCCACCTATTTTGACTTTGACGCCGAGAAGCTGATGAGACTGGCCCGGGCGGCCGCCTCTCTGGGGGTGGAGCTGTTCGTGCTGGACGACGGCTGGTTCGGCACCCGGAACAACGACCTGGGCGGCCTGGGCGACTGGTGGGTGAACCAGGAGAAGCTGCCCGGCGGCCTGGCCGGTCTGGCCGGACAGATCAACGCCCTGGGCATGCAGTTTGGCCTGTGGATTGAGCCCGAGATGATCAGCGAGGACAGCCAGCTCTACCGGGAGCACCCGGACTGGGTGCTGTGCGCCCCCGGCCGGGGCTATACCCGGGGCCGCAGCCAGCTGGTGCTGGACTTCACCCGCCGGGAGGTCCGGGACCGCATCTACGCCGACCTGCGCAAGGTGCTGGAGAGCGCCCCCATTACCTACCTCAAGTGGGACATGAACCGCAGCCTCACCCAGGTCTGGTCGTCCGCCCTGTCCCCCGAGCGGCAGGGCGAGGTATACCACCGCTACGTCCTGGGCGTCTATGAGCTGCTGGAGCGCTTCCATCAGGACTACCCCAACATCCTCATTGAGGGGTGCAGCGGCGGCGGCGGCCGGTTTGACGGCGGCATGCTCTACTACACGCCCCAGATCTGGTGCAGCGACAACACCGATGCCATCGACCGCCTGAGCATTCAGTACGGCACCTCCTTCTGCTATCCCGCCTGTACCATGGGTGCCCATGTCTCCGCCGTGCCCAACGAGATCAACCGCCGGGTCACCCCGCTGGAGACCCGGGGCGTGGTGGCCATGTCCGGCGTGTTCGGCTACGAGATGGATCTGAGCCGGTGCACGGAGGAGGAGAAGGAGACCATTGCCCGGCAGATCCGGCAGTACAAGGCGTGCTGGGATCTGGTGGAGCAGGGGGACTACTACCGCCTCAGCCCACCTGACGGGGGGGACGGCTACGCCGCCTGGGCCCACGTGTCCCCGGATCGGCGTCGGGCCCTGGTCTCTCTGGTCAACTGCGACCTGTGTGCCGCGCCGCCCTTTGCCGTCCTGCGGCTGAAGGGCCTGGACCCGGAGCTGCGCTACCGGGTCAACGGGGAGGAGACCTATCCGGGCGATGTGCTGATGCACGCCGGATATCCCCTGCCCCTGCGCCGGGGGGATTACAGCGCCCTGCAGCTGTGCCTGGAGGCAGAGTAAAAAAGAGGCTGACTGCCGGTACAGCAGTCAGCCTTTTGCATGAAACTGATTTTCCGCCCGCCAGGCCCGGGGTGAGACCCCGTACCGCTTCTTGAAGGCCCGGGAGAAGTGGAGCTGGTTGGGATAGCCGCACATCTGGGCGATGTCGCCGATGGAGGCGCGGCTGGTCTTCATCAGCTCGGTGGCCTTGGACAGGCGCATACGGATGAGAAATTCCTGAGGCGGGCAGCCCATGCTGTCCCGGAACAGCTTGCTGAAGTAGCTGCGGTTGAGCTTGCACACATCGGCCAGCTCCTCCACGGTCAGATCCCGCTGGTAGTTCTGCTCCATGTAGGTGATGGCCTCCTGGATGTAGAAGTCCCGCAGCTGGCCGCCCGATGCGGAGCGCCTGGACGCGGAGGACTGGACCAGCGCATCCAGGAAGAGGAAGAGGTGGCCGATCAGGTGCAGGGTGGAGACCTTGGAGTGGTTGGCGATGTAGAGCATGCTGTCCCGCAGGGCCTGCCCCTGGGCGGTGCTCTGGGGGGTATAGACGGGGTGTGAGGCGTCCAGACCGGCGTAGGTCAGGTACTCGGTGACCCGCAGGCCGTCAAACTCCAGCCACACATATTTCCACGGCTGGTCCTTGTCCGCACAGTAGGTGTTGACCTGGCCCGGGCAGATGAGAAAGCCCTGATCCGCCGTCAGGTCGTAGCGATGGGTAGTGCCATCCGGGGCATTGGAGTTCAGAAAGCCCTGGCCCGAGATCACGTAGTGAAACAGGAAATGGTTGCGGACAAAGGGACCGAAGGAATGGAGGGGGGCACACTGCTCCCAGCCATACTGGTAGAGCCGCAGATCCAGAAAATTTTCGTTGGGGAAGATGGAAAAGGAGAGGTCGTCCATGGTATCGCCTCCGTCTCTCCGGCGCCGGCACCGGCCTGTATTGTACGGCTTTTTATTGATTATATCACAGATTTTAACAGACACCAACAGAAAAAGAGGGGGATTTTATGTACGACGTTGTGGCCCTGGGTGAACTGCTGATTGACTTTACCGCCAACGGGAAGAGCGGACAGGGTAACCCTCTGTTTGAGGCCAATCCGGGCGGGGCGCCCTGCAATGTGCTGGCCATGCTGGCCAAGCTGGGCCGCCGCTGCGCCTTTGTGGGCAAGGTAGGGCAGGATATGTTCGGCCGCCGCCTGAAGGATACCATTGAAGAGGTGGGCATTGACAGCCGGGGCCTGGTCCTGGACCCGGACGCCAGCACCACCCTGGCCTTTGTGCAGAACGCCCCGGACGGGGACCGGGAGTTCAGCTTCTACCGCAACCCCGGGGCGGATGAGCTGCTGACCCGGGAGGAGCTGCCTGAGGATATGCTGAGGCAGACAAGGATCTTCCACTTCGGCTCCCTGTCCCTCACCCGGGAGCCGGCCCGAAGCGCCACCCGGGCCGCCGTGGAGCTGGCCGCTGCCGGCGGCGCTGTCATCAGCTTTGACCCCAACCTGCGCGCCTCCCTGTGGCCCAATCTGGACGCCGCCCGGGAGCAGATGCTCTGGGGCTGCTCGGTGTGCCATATTCTGAAGGTGGCGGAGGAGGAGCTGGAATTCCTCACCGGATGCAGCGGGATTCCCGCGGGCAGCGCAGCCCTGCGGGAGCGCTTCCCCAACCTCCGGCTGCTGCTGGTGACCCGGGGCGGAAAGGGCAGCATTGCCCTGTGGCAGGACGTGACGGTGGAGTGTCCCGCCTATCTCCAGCCCAACACGGTGGACACCACCGGCGCGGGGGACACCTTCTGCGGCTGCTGCCTGCACTATGTGCTGGACCACGGCCTGGACCGGCTGGACCAGGCGGGGCTTATGGAGATGCTGCGCTTTGCCAATGCCGCCGCGGGGCTGATCACCACCAAAAAGGGCGCCATCCGCAGCATGCCGGAGCGGGCGGATATTCAACGGGTAACAGGAGGATGACGAGATGATCAGTGCCTTTGAACGCCGCCTGAAGGACAGGCGGGATGAGCTGGAATGGCTGTATATGGAGCTCTATGACCGCCGTGACCGCCTGGACGAGCTGCTGGAGCGCATGGCGGAGGCCTACCGCCAGCGCAGCCAGAGCCTGCGGCGGCTGGATGCCAAGCGGGAAGAGAACCCGGAGTGGTTCCGTGCGGGAAAGATGCTGGGTATGACCATGTATACCGACCTCTTTGCCGGGAATCTGACCGAGCTGGAGAAGCGGCTGGACTACCTGACCGGGCAGGGTATCACCTATCTCCACCTGATGCCCCTGCTGAAGATGCCCCATCCGGACAATGACGGCGGCTATGCCGTGGAGGACTTTGACCAGGTGGACCCGTCTCTGGGCACCAACGAGGACCTGAGCCGCCTCACCGCCGCCATGCGCCGCCGGGGCATGAGCCTGTGCCTGGACTTTGTCATCAACCATACGGCGGACACCCACCCCTGGGCCATGCGGGCCAAGGCGGGGGAGCAGGAGTACATTGACCGCTACATCTGCTTTGATACCCCCGACATTCCCCGTGAGATGGAAAAGACCATCCCCGACGTATTCCCCGAGACCGCGCCGGGCAGCTTCCTCTACCAGGAGCAGATGAAGAAGTACGTCTGCTCCTCCTTCCACCCCTACCAGTGGGACCTGAACTACCGCAACCCGGCGGTGTTCAACGACATGGTGTGCAGCATGCTCCACCTGGCCAACCTGGGCGTGGAGCTCCTGCGCATCGACGCGGTGCCCTACCTGTGGAAGGAGATGGGCACCACCTGCCGCAATCTCCCCAAGGTCCACACCATTATGCGCATGATCCGCCTCATCACCGAGACGGTCTGCCCCGCTGTCATTCTGAAGGGCGAGGTGGTGATGGCGCCCAAGGAGCTGGCGCCCTATTTCGGCACCGCCGAGAAGCCGGAGTGCCATCTGCTGTACAACGCCTCCACCATGGCCACCCAGTGGAGCGCCCTAGCAAGCGCCGACGTCCGGCAGCTCAAGCGCCAGCTGGACGACCTCCACAGCCTGCCCGCCCACTGCTGCTTTGTCAACTACCTGCGCTGCCATGACGACATCGGCTGGGGCCTCAACGAGGAGTTCGGCAGGACCATCGGCATAGACCCGCTGGCCCACAAAAAATACCTCTATGAGTTCTTTGAGGGCAGCTACCCCGGCAGCTTTGCCCGGGGCGAGCGGTACAACTACAACCCTGTCACCCAGGACGCCAGAACCTGCGGCACCACCGCCAGCCTCTGCGGCATCGAGAAGGGACTCTACGAGGGGGACGAGGCCCAGGTGACCCAGGGCATCCAGCGGGACCTGATGATGCACGCCGCCATGATGTGCATGTCGGGCTTTCCCATGCTCTCCAGCGGCGATGAGATCGGCCAGCTCAACGGCTACGACTACCACCAGGACCCGGACCGCTGGGAGGACAGCCGCAATCTCCACCGGATCCGCTTCAACTGGGACAACGCGGCCCTGCGCACCCAGCCCGGCACGGTCCAGCAGCGGATCTGGGACGGGCTCCGCCGTCTGGAGGAGCTGCGGGCCGGTGAGCGCTGCTTTGGGCCGGACGCCTGGGTTACCACCTGGGACACCGGAAACCGCCAGGTGCTGGCACTGGTGCGGCGGGTGGAGGGGGAGACCCTGACCTGCCTGTTCAACTTCTCCGACCAGTTCCAGACCGTCCATATGGACGCCATGGAGGGGGAGTTTGAGGACCTCATCACCGGCGAGCGTGGGCCATGCAGCACCCGGCAGCTGTGGCCCTATCAGTACTGCCTGTGCCGCCGCAGAGACGGACAATAAAAGCATGAAAACAAGCGTAGGGAGAACGGTATACCGTTCTCCCTACGCTTGTTTTATGCGGGGATTATCACGCCGCAAAAGAGAATGCCCCGGGCCTTCTGGCTTGGGGTATTTTTTATGTCGATCGGATGTCACGGTTCAAGGGCCGGCCTGGATATCCCGCAGTGATTGGAGTCCATGCTTGTCGTTGAGTGCCTGGATAGGGTATTTCAGGTCATGGAACTTTGGGTTGAGGGTGTCGGTGTGACCATCATGGAAAGGGACAGAAAGAGACGTTTTTCTTGCTTAAATCCTCACATTCTTGCACAGTAGTATGGATAACGGAGAAATACAGACCGGCAAACACGGCCACAGCCACCACCGGAAATACGCCCATAGTAAGAGAGAACAAAGCTCAAATCCTCCCGCACAAATACGAACAGATACTTCGCCAGATTCATTTTTTCCGTTCTCCTATACAACAGAGAAATAAAGTTTGAAAAGATAGAAAATGGCATCGCCCTTATAGCGCAAAGAATAAGAAACAACAGGCGTTCTGGCTGCTGCCTGCTCTATTCCATGTGATTAAGCCCCAGAATATGCCCAGAAACGATAGATTTTAAATATTAAATGGGGAAAAAACAGTGCACTTGGATAAGGCGGAATAATCCAGATAATATGCAGATTAATCATGGCAGCCTAATATGGCTGATGATATTATACAAATTCTGATGGGAATATATAAAGTTATACATGCAATATAGCTATATTTTTAATAAATGAAAGAAAGGAATGAAAAGAAAGCCGTATTCAGAAGCAAAAAGGAGAGCATGCTCTAAGGGAAAGAAAATGAGGAAATGGAAGGAGTTTGTGCGTGATGCAAAAACTTAGAAGAAGGCTCCTGAGCGGACTGCTGGCGTTTGCCGTGACATTGTCCTGTTTCAGCACTGCCGCCTTCGCCGCAGCTGATGGTCCCGCAATAGGAGAAGCATTGTATGAAAATGGGTTCGACAGCACAGAAAGCATTGCTGATTGGACAATCTCCGGACAGACTGCCTCCGTGGAGAACGGAGTTCTGCAGGTCAGCAGCACGGGGACAGTTCTGTGCTATACATTACCTGAAGGGATAGAGAGCGGAAATTATACTGTCACTGCGAAAATGGACGTGACGAAAAGCGACATAAATAAGGGAAGCAGTGCCGGTCTGGTATTCCGGCTGAAAGATGAGACGGACTTTCTGCACTTCCGGGTGAATGTGAATAAGGCCGGAGGCGAAGTGGTTCAGCTCTATGGTTTCCCCAATGGAGACGGCAAATTGTCTCTGCTGGCAGAAAAGCCGTTTGACTGGAGTAATAATACAGAGTATTGCCTTGCGGCCACAGCCAACGGCGAAAAGATCCGTTGTTATGTGGATGATGTCCTGCTGATAGAATATAGCGCTCCCAATTATAATGCAGAGCAGGCAGGCGCCGGTATTGGCCTGCGGCTGTACGGATGCAGCACGAACTTTGACGATCTGAAGGTGTATGCGCTGGATGAGACGGCTCCTGCGGTGGAACTGGAGACGCCTGAAAATGGTGAGCTTCTGCCTGCAGATGTCGGAAGCGTTGCGGTAAGTGGAACTGTGTCCAACGCAGAAAACGCCGGGATTCAGATTAACGGCGGCGCCGTGGAGCCGCTGGCCCTGGAAGACGGCCGGTTCTCTTACGAGCTCACCGGCTTGAGTACGGGAAACTATACGCTTGTGATAACTGCCACTTCCGCTGACGGCAGAACCGCTTCTGCACAGCGCAGCTTCCGCGTGGCGTCGGAGGTGCCTGAGAGCGCCTATACCTTTGAGGATGGCCTTTTGACTGACTGGACCGGGGATGCCGGCCAGTACACTGTTGCAGACCGGGGAGGGAACAAGGTTCTTCAGGGAAGCCATACCGGCTCTGCACTTCTGCTGGCGCCAAACGCTCCGGACAGCGACAGCTATTGCCTGACTGCGCATGCCGGAATCATTGCCAGCCCCTATACAGGCGCCGGTATCGTGTTCCGCTATACGGACAGCAGCAATTATTGGCTCCTTCGGATGGAGATTGGCGGAAAGATTTCGCTCCAGCAGAACAAGAACGGCACGTGGGCTGTACATGGAATATCTCCGTTTGGCTGGGATGTGGGTCAGATGCTGGAAGTGACCATAGCAGTCGATGGCCCGTATATCCGCTGCTATGCAAATGGCGAGCTCCTGTTTGAAACTGTGGACTCGGAGTACAGAGCGCCCCAGCAGCCTGGCGGTATTGGCGTTCAGGTTGAGAAATGCACAGCACAGTTTGATAATTTGTTCCTGAGCGGTGTGGCCGGACCGGAGGTAACCGTCACAGTGCCGGAGAGCCCTGTGACAGAAATGCCTGTTGTTATCTCGGGTACAGCGGTTGGTGCATCCTCTGTGGAAGTGAAGATTCAGAGCGAAGAAACTGTGGTGCGCACACTGAACGCACAGGTGGTGGACGGCGGCTATTCCTGCGAGACCTATCTGCCCAGCGGCACCTATACGGCGGAGGTTACAGGAACCAGCCTGGGTGGAAATGGCTTTTCTGAGCCGGTAAAAAGTGAGCCCTTTGTGGTTGAGCTGCCCGCGACAGAGCTGCTGGCCGAGCTGGATCAGGACACCGGCATTCCGGTTTCCGGACCTGTGAGGCTGTACTTCAGCGCGCCGGTAAATCCGGATACATTGACCGGAATCGCACTCAAGAAGGGCGATGTATCGCTGGAAGCAGACGTCACCATGGATCCGAACGATCAGGAGGGGCGTACTGTAATTCTTACACCCAAGGCGAGTATGGACGCGGCCAGTGTCTATCAGGTGGTAATTTCCGCTGCGGTTGCCGACGTAATGGGCAATACCGTAGGTGAGGAAATTGTTCTGAGTTTCCAGACCCGGAGGGATATTAACACCCTGCCCCCGCTGAAGAACGACCAGGGCCAGGTGGAGCTGTCCCTCAACGGCATGTGGAGCTTTACCACAGACCCGGACGATGTGGGCCAGGCTCAGGGCTGGTACACCCTGGAGAACACCGAGGGCTGGGACAGCCTGCCCGTGCCCGGCAACTGGGACCTGGAGAACGCTTATGCCAACTACAAGGGCACAGGCTGGTACGGCCGCACCTTTACCATGCCCGCTGAGTACGAGGGCTACCCCGCCTACCTGAACCTGACCGCCGTGTACCACGACAGCCGTATCTGGATCAACGGCCGTGAGGTGGGCAGCCACGACGGCGGCTACACCACCTTTGAATTCCGGGTGGACGACTACCTGAACTACGGCGGCGAAAACACCATCGCCATCCAGATAAACAATGAACTGACATTTGGCGCCTGGTGGAAGTGGGGCGGCATCTCGGGCGACGCCCTGCTGCGGGTAAACAACGTCTCCAAGATTGAGTGGCAGCACATCACCTCCGAGCCCAACCTGGAGGAGGGTACCGCTCAGCTCACGTTCCAGTACAAGATCAACAACCAGGCCACTGAGGCCAGGATCTACACCGTGGTCAGTGATGTGTACGACAAAGCAACCGGAGAAGTGGTGGGAACCACGAGCACAGAAGTTGTTGTTCAGCCCACGACTCCGGAAACTGAGGACCAGAGGTTTGATGCCAGCCTTACCCTGGAGAATGTGAAGCTGTGGCATTTCGACACGCCCAATCTGTACACCGTCAAAACCCGAATCATGGATGGGGACACCGTTCTCCATACCGTTGAGGACAACATCGGTATCCGTAAGATTGAGATTATTGATACCAAGTTCTACCTCAACGGCGAACAGGTGCGTCTCACCGGCGCCAACCGTGTGTGGGATGACCGGGCCAACGGCGGCACAGAGCCGGACTATGTCATTATGCGTGATGTGGACTATATGAAGAGCATGGGCATGAACTGCGCCCGTCTCAGCCATGTGCCCATGAGCAAGAATCTGCTGGACTACTGTGACCAGGTGGGCTTCCTCCTTATCTGCGAGGGTAACGTTTGGGGCGACGGCGCACCGGGAAGAGGCGGCGTAGCCGAGATTACCAATCCGCCGGGCAGCGAGTACCCTTACCGCGCCTCTGTATGGTACAAGGAGATGATTGAGCGGGACTACAACCACCCCTCCATCTTTGCGTGGTCCATCGGAAATGAGCTCAAGGGTGCCCAGGAAAATGTAAAGCAGTATGCGGTATACATGCGCAATTTTATTAAGACCGAGCTGGATGACACCCGGTTTGTGATTGAAGTCAGCAACACCGGCCACAAGGCCACCAAGCCCGAAGATGATTCCATGTTCATGTCGGATTTCCTCGCCTGCAATTCTTACGGCGGCTTTGCCAGCACAGCGGCAGCGTACCACAGAATTGCACCGGATAAAGCGCTCTTTATCACGGAGTATGGCAGCAAACAGACCTCTGAAATTCCCGACAAGGCGGTCATTACTCCGCGCAGCTGGCTGGACCAGTATGGAACGCAGACCCATGTGTTCGGTGCGTCTATCTGGACGCTCAACGACTACCGCTCCAATTACAGTGGAACTCCTCTGGGACAAAACCGGGCCTGGGGCGTTACCACAGTATGGGGTGACAAGAAGATAGGCTTTGAGAGCCTGCGTGAGGCATCCTCTCCCGTAAAGAAGCTGTCTGTTGAAGTTTCCGGAGATACGGACCGTGAGGGCGGCAGCGCCATTGCCAGGGTTACCGTACAGAGCCGCAATATAGAAAACGAACTTCCGGCATATCCGATCCGCGGCGCTGTCCTGAAATGGGAGACATACAGCAGTGCGGGCAGCATCATTTCTTCCGGACTGATTGATATTCCCAACATTCAAGATGACGGGAGCAGCTGGGAAACCGCTGTGGCAATTCAGAATATTCCCAGCGGCGGAATCGGAGCGGTCAGAGTCACGGTCATTGATGCCCTTGGATATGAGATTGCAGAGACATACCAGTATCTTCAGGCGCCTTCTGAAACACCTGAAATAACCGGTGTGGTAGCTGCGGGCGACGCTCTGCGCGTGCTCTTTGACGATGTGGAGAACGCTGAGAGTTACCGCATTACGCTCACCGGAGATGGTGTGAACAAGTCGGCCACTGCTAATCTGAACCGTTATGCCGACGTCACCGGCCTCAAAGCCGGAGAGACGTATTCGGTCACCATTTCTGCGGCCAACAGCGCAGGCAGCGGACCTGTATCCGCCGCTGTGGAGGCTGCAACCACCACCGACGGCACTGTGCTGCCCCCCATTATCTGGCACACTGAGCCCATCGAGGGAGCCTTCTTTGTGGGCTATTCCGTGAAGAGCGCCGACGACACCTATGAGCTGGAGTACGGCACCCAGAGCGGAAGTTATACCCAATTCATGACCTTTGGAACTGAGGGTTCCGTGAAGGTGTCCGGACTGGAGGACGGCCAGACCTATTACTACCGCCTGCGCAGCGTCACCGACGGTGTGCCCAGCGCCTGGAGCCAGGAGGTGGCCGTGACCGTAGAGACCGCTGACCAGGCCCGTGAGGTGCCTGTGGTGAAGGGTGCTGCCGGTGGTAAAACCTCGGTCAGCCTGACCATTGACCCCTCCTGGAAGGCCACCGGCTATGTGGTAAAGTATGGTGAGAGCGCCGAGCAGCTGGACAACCGTGTAACAATTCAAAAGGCAGAGGTGGAGCAGCTCACCATCGACGGCCTGGACACAGGCAAGACCTACTGGTTCTCTGTGGCATCCCTGAATGGGGAGGTATGCTCTGAATTCTCGCAGCCGGTTTCTGCGGCGACCACCACTGGAGACGGCCAGCATGTCATACTGGCCTCTGTTGAGACCACATCGCTGCCGTTGAATAAATTCAGCCCGGAGGGCAGGATAACCATTACGGCGACCAGTACATTTGAGGAAGAAAAGACGCTCTCTGTAAAGGAGGAAGGGCTTCCGGAGGGAATTCACGTGCCCGCTGACGCCGGATTTACAGTGGCGGCAAATGGAACAGCCTCCTTCACCCTGCCTGTTACCATGAGCGAGGATGTGGAAAGCGGGTGGTATACTGTCGTCATTTCCGTTCTGAGCGGCGATACTGTTCTGGACAGCCGCGAGGTGGAACTCGTCGTAAATGAAGGGACAGAAATGCTGCTGGAGGATAATTTCTCCGAAATTGTGGAGGGGAGATATACACAGAGCGGCACGGCTGAGATCGCAGATGATGTACTTACCATGGATGGGACCAATACAAAGGCAATCCCGATTATCACGGCAGGAGAAAAGGACTGGAGCGGCTATGTGATAGAGAGCGACATGTCCATCGTGGAAAAGGGTGCTGCTGGTTTGGCCATGAGTGCCGGCATTATATTCCGCTATCAGGATGACAAGAATTTCTATCATGTCCGTGTGGACCTTGGCGCAAATGCGTCCAATCCTACCTTCCAGATTTACCGCTGGAAAGACAGTAAGACCTCTCTCCTGTTTGCACGGCCAATCTCGGGAGAGTGGAATGACAGTCACAAAATCCGTGTTGAGGACGAGGGCAGCACAGTCTATTTCTATCTGGATGGCACACTTATGACTGCCCTGAATTTGGGCGAGGGCGGCGGCAAAGTGGGCTACCGAGCCTACGGTGCAGTTGCCCAGATGGATAATCTGAAGGTCTACAAGATGGAGCGGCCTCAGGCCGACAAGACCGAACTGCAGAGCCTGGTGGAGCGCTGCAAGGCCTACTCTGCCCAGGACTACACAGAGGAGAGCTTTGCGGACCTTCAGACCAGCCTGAATGAGGCGCTGGCGGTTCTGGAGGACGAGTTTGCCACCCAGCCCCAGGTGGATGAGGCGCTGGAGGCCCTGGAGGCTGCGGAAGAGGCCCTGGAGCCCACCAGCGATGGAACCTCTGTCCCCACCTACCGGCCTGAGACAGAGACAGGCGGGCACGGCACCGTGACCGTCAGTCCTCTCTTCCCCCGGCAGGGCCAGGTTGTGACCATCACACCCAAGCCTGAGGAGGGCTATGAGCTGAAGAATCTGACCGTCACCGACAAGAACGGCAAGGCCGTGGAGGTGACGGAGCAGGCGGACGGCACCTGGAAGTTCACCCAGCCCGCTGGTAAGGTGACCATCACCGCGGAGTTTGCCCCCGTGGAGCCCGTTACCTTCTCTGATGTGGAGGCGGGCAGCTGGTACGAGGCTGCGGTGAACGCCATGGTGGAGGCCGGGCTGATGCAGGGCACCGGAAACAACATGTTCCAGCCCTTCGGCACCGTGACCCGCGCCACCATGTGGACCATCCCGGCCCGTATGGACGGCGTGGACACCGAGGGCGGCAGCAGCTGGTATGAGAAGGCCCAGGCCTGGGCCGTGGCGGAGGGTGTGTCCGACGGCACCAACCCTGAGGCCGTGGTGACCCGGGAGCAGATTGCGGCCATGCTGTACCGGTACGCGGGCAGCCCGGCGGCGGAGAATGCTCTGGACTTTGCCGACAGCGGAGACATCTCCGACTGGGCGGCCGACGCTATGGCGTGGGCTGTGGCCGAGGGCATCCTCACCGGAAAGAGCGGCAATATCCTGGATCCGGATGGAACTGCTACCCGTGCAGAAGCGGCTACCATTCTGATGCGCTTTTGCCAGAGCATAAAAAAATAAACCAACGTGCTGATATGTCGCGCCGGAGGCAGCTGTCTCCGGCGCGACATGTTATTACAAGCTTGCGCAACGCTTTTCCAGGCACAGACAAAATACAGAGGTCTCCTGCGCTCTGAATTTTAGTTCAGAAAATTGCTATCAACTGTGCAGAAAAATTAAGGAAAAGTGCCCAATTTAAACGTATAATGGAACTAAACTTTGGACAAATTCACTCCTCACTTTGAAGAATACAATAGAATTAATTGGATGATATAAGCGCTGTAAAATTTTCTGCTCTGCCTTGATATTAAAAATCCATACTTTTTAGGAGCGTGATAAAAAACAAGATAGCGGACACGATGAAAACAAATAGAAGGGAAGGAGAAGAAGACATGTTAAAGAGAAGACAACGCGTGTTTAGTGCATTTTTAGCCCTTATCATGCTGTTTTCCTGCCTGGGGACTGCTATTCCTGCAGCAGCTGCTGAGGAAGGACAGAAGATGGTGCAGCAGGAGGAGATGGTCCAGCCGTTGGATTCTCCTGCTGAGACACAGGAGAATGCAGGCACCTATGAGTTCGATTATGCCGCGCTCATGGAACGCGATACAATTTCTGAGGGAACGCTGCGGGAGCCTGCAGCAGGCGACGGGAAGTACGTTATCTTTTTTGGAAATCGTCCTGCGGGTGAAAACTGGGTGACCTTTGACTTTTCGGCGCAGGATCTGCCTGCCGGGGCTTACCGGCTGAGCATCAAGGCCAACCATGGCACAACCCGCTCCAATTATGCGGTCTATGCCGGTGACGCCCTTGTCTGTGCAGACTATGATACCCACACCGGCAGCGGCGATATCACCACTGAGGTGGGCGTCCTAACTGTCGGGGAGAGCGGCGCACAGGTGACGCTGAAGACCCATGAGAACTCCTATATGCACGATTATCTCGACGGACAGTATGAGATCGTCCTGCATTCTCTGCAATTTGATGAAATTTCGCTGACAAGTGAGCTGGAGAACAAAATCGGCCAGGCGAAAGCTGCCTTGGACGGCGCCACTGACGCGGGAAAAGAGCGGCTGGAGGCAGCCATTGAGGCAGCTGAGGCGGTGCTGGCCGAGGAAGCTCCCACAGCGGAGGAAATTTACGCTGCACTTCAGAGCCTCACAGAGGCCATTGAGGCAAAGAATATCGGCTGGTCTATCCGGGTGGCAGAGGACAGCGAGCTGGAGCTGAATGTTCCCGGCCATGCCGATACCGGCGAACTGGTGTCTGTCACCTGGGGGGCGCTACCCGAAGGAAAGTGGCTGAGCCAGATCCGCATTCTGGCTGCCGACGGCACCGAAATTGACAGCTTCTCCGGCCGCAGCTTTACAATGCCGGGGCAGGATGTGGTGCTGGAACCGGTACTGAGTGACCTTGCCAGCTATAACCTGGAGGTTACCCCAATAGAGGGGATTACCGTGTCGCTGTCGGCGGAGGAAGCGCTGAGCGGTGAGAGGGTGGCCATTTCCTACCATGTAACCGACCCGACCAAGTATCTGGACACCTTCCTTGTCACCGGTGCGGTGCTGGATGAGGATATGACCTTCTGTGTGGGCAGCGAAGATGTCACAGTCCAGGCTGTACTGAAGGACAGGGTGCTGAAAAGTGAACTGGTGGAGGAGACAGAGGATACGCTGCGCATTACCACTGGCAGCTATGAGGTGTGCATCAGCAAGGCGGATTTCCGCTATTCCCTCACCAATCGCATGACCGGAGAGACTGTGGCGGACATGCATGAAACTGCCGGCATTCTGGTCAACGGAAGGCCGGTCACCGACGCGGAGCTGATCTCTGTGGAAGGCGATGAGGTCATACTTCAGGGCATGCTGGGCAGCACAAAAGTCCGTGTTGTTTTGAAGCTGGGTGAGCGCTATATCAACTTCCGTACCTACATTCATGGCATTAGCGCCCAGGAAGGACCCACTGTCTTTATCCGCCACAACGGCGGTGAGCCTGCCTATCTCATTTCAAATGAGGACTTTTCCGGCGCCTATGAGCTGGCCTTCCTGGAGCAGCTGGACGGACTGAGCAGCACATCGGGCGCAGGTCCCATGGTGGGTTATCAGGATATGGACAACTATATCAATGTCCGTAAGGTGATGAACGAGGCCTGGCCCGCTGCCAACATTGAGGTGCTGAAATTTGCCGGCGGTGAGATCACAAAGACGAACATCGGCACCTGCAACCAGAATACCCAGCTGACCGTAAAGGTGGATGGGAACAAGCTGTTTGTCTATGACGGAGAGGAATTGCTGGGCGAGTATGACAACGGCGCTCCTATCTCCGGCAAAGTGGGCTACCGTTCCTACAAGTCTCAGACCGACCTGTTCAACATCAAAGTAAGCCGCACCCAGAATGGCGCAACAGAGACGGTCTACGACATCAGTGACTACGACAGCTGCCTTGCGGCCTTTGAGCGGGCGGGTGTGCTCTTTGAGAGACCTGCCACCGGCTCCCGCACCTACTATAAATTCCAGTTCCAGACCGCCGGTGTGACCAATGACGCCGGACTGGCTCCGGTATACGGCCTCGGCGACAGCGGCGGTTATGGCGGCAATGCAAACCTGGCGGGACGCAGCTTTGACAATATCATGAACAACGGCGGAACCGTCCGCTTTATCTCTACCTTTGCTGTTTTCCCTGAAAAGCGCTTTGCCGAGGTCCTCTTCAGCCCCCGGCAGAAAATGGCGGCTTTTACCCAGACGGCCAATATGGAGGGACTGACCAACGCCGTCTCCGCCGATGGAATGTACTACTTCTTCGGCAGTGACGAGAGCGAGCTGAAGGACATCTATCAGGACTATAAGGACGTGCGCAACGCCGAGGGCTATCTGGATGCAGAACCCATCTATGACTTCTTCGGCGTTGGCTTCGAGGGGTATGGAGCCATGGGCTGGGCTGTGGCCGAGGACACCATGCAGGAGTATGCCCGTAAGTTCCTGGACCGGGGCTACAACCTGAAGTGGGGCGTTCTGGGCTCCGGCTTCTGGAAGGGACAGCGCAGCGGCGGTACATCCACTTCCAACGATCCCTATCAGGGCTGTACCACTTCTTTCGGCCTCTATGATAACGGCAAGACCGCCGACGGCAGTCCTGAGACGGCTCCGTATGATATCCGCTATCCCAATGCACCCATCTTTGCGGATATCGAGAAAAACTTTGACCAGGACCCCGATAACGACATTCCCTATGACGAGCTTTTCCCCGAGGGGACCTTCCAGCATTTCTTCCGGGAGAACAATCTGAAAGCCATCTTCGGCCTGCGGGTCAACTTCAAGGCCATGCCCGGCGACGGCGGCAATTTCAAGGCTGCCAACGATGGTCAGTGGGTCCAGGAGGGACTGGACAAGGGTTACTTCCTGAAAAACGAGGACGGAACACTTCTGACTACCACCGTGCTCTTCCCAGCCGGCAATGTCTACATGCTGGACACCAGCAATCCGGAGGCCCTGGCCTGGTACAAGGAAGGCACGGAGTACTGGTATGTCAACGGCTGGAAGGAAGACACCATGGCCACCAATCAGGGCACATTCCGCGACCACGACGATGTTCCCGGCGGCGCAGACTACTATCTCTGCTACGATGAGGATGCAAACGGCAATCTGGTGCGCAACAATGTGATGGAGATGGTGCGCAACGGCGCCTATTCTCTCCACGGTGATATTCTCCGTATCAACGACACCGGCTCCAACGATCCCGGCCGCATCATTACCAACACAGCGGCCTTTGCCGCCTCCGGCATGGGCAATGTCTATCCCGATATTGTTGGCGCCAACTTTGCCACGGGCTCCATTGGAAAGCCCGGTTACCAGAATTTCCTGGCCCGCAACGCCATTGCCTGTGCTCTGATGCCCTCTGTCTCCCTGGGCAATCTGCCCTGGGGGGCGGACAATCCGCTGGAGCCCGCAGTGCTCAACGCCATGAACTGGCATTCCACCTATCAGGCGTACATCTACGATGCCGCCCGGAAGTCCTGGGAAACCGGCTATCCCTATTCCTACAACCCGCTCTTCCTGGCCTACCCCGATGATCCCAACGTGGCCAACCAGTTCGATAAAAATGTCAGCACCGCCCAGTGGCTCATTGGTGAAAGCCTGATGGCGGCCCCCATCCTGGACAACACCACCAGCTCCATGAACGGCAACAAGAGCGACATCCGGGACGTCTACCTGCCTGCGGGCAGCAAGTGGATGGATATCAATACCGGCGAGATTTATGAGGGCGGTCAGACCCTGACAGACGTGAAGATGGATCTGATGACCATGCCCGTCTATGTGGGCAATACAGCCATTACCGTCCGGGAGGACTGGATGGACACGGAGAGCACTCTGCCTGAGAATGAAAACTACGGCTATCGGGACAGAAGCGTACTCTACAATGACCTGTACTGCGATGTCTATCCCATCTCTCCCGAAGGGGCGGTCTACGAGTTCACCTATCCCTACTCCCCGGAGAAGGTAGATGGATATTTCCAGGATTCCGCTGATGTGATTCAGAAGTCCGTTATCACGAATCAGGTGTCTGAGGGCGCCTGGGACCCGGCGCGCATTGCAGTTCTGGCCTCCGACGGCACTCAGGTCGACTTTACCGTGGACGAAGTGACTGGAGCCATCTCCTTCAAGCTGGAGGAGGGGGTCAACTACACGGTAACGGAGAAGGATACCCCCACAGCGCCTGTCTACCGGCCTGAGACAGAGACAGGCGAGCACGGCACTGTGAGCGTCAGTCCTCTCTTCCCCCGGCAGGGCCAGACTGTGACCATCACCCCCAAGCCTGAGGAAGGCTATGAGCTGGAGAGCCTGACCGTCACCGACCGGAACGGTAAGCCCGTGGAGGTGACGGAGCAGGCGGACGGCACCTGGAAGTTCACTCAGCCTGCGGGCAAGGTGACCATTACCGCGGAGTTTGCCCCTGTGGAGCCCATTACCTTCTACGATGTGGAGGCCGGCAGCTGGTACGAGGCTGCGGTGAATGCCATGGTGGAGGCCGGACTGATGCAGGGCATCGGCAACAACATGTTCCAGCCCTTCGGCACCGTGACCCGCGCCACCATGTGGACCATCCTGGCCCGTATGGACGGTGTGGACACCGAGGGCGGCAGCAGCTGGTATGAGAAGGCCCAGGCCTGGGCCATGGCCGAGGGCGTGTCCGACGGCACCAACTCTGACGCCGTGGTAACCCGGGAGCAGATTGCTGCCATGCTGTACCGGTACGCGGGCAGCCCGGCGGCGGAGAATGCTCTGGACTTTGCCGACAGCGGAGATATCTCCGACTGGGCGGCCGACGCCATGGCGTGGGCGGTGGCTGAGGGCATCCTCACCGGCACACCTGACGGGCGGCTCAATCCCCAGGGCACCGCAACCCGAGCTGAGGCCGCGGTGATGCTCCAGCGCATTTCACAAAAGGCAGACGAGATGAAATGAGACAGCTCTCCGGATGAGAACAGAGCAGAACGAAGACAGGGGAGGCTCCACAGCTGTGGAGCCTCCCCTGTTTTATATTGCCGCGCCTGACGGATGGCGCAGGTCATTCACCCAATCCGCGCGCTGCCCGTTTTTTTACATCCCGCTGCCTGCATTCCCCTGTGTGCCGATAAGGGCCTCCAGAGCATCCGCAGCGGCAGTCATTGCCGCTGTGTCCCTGTGCCTGAGGGCACGCTTTGCGTTTTTGATTGCCTCGTCAAGCTGCTTTTTCTGCTCCTTGTCCATGCTTTTGCGGACCTCCTCGCTGTGGTACGGCAGGCCTTCCAGCCGGTCCTTTACCTGGGCGTCGGACCTGGCTCTGGCGTCCTCAGCGGCGTACTGCTGCGCCTCCCGCACTGCCCGGTCAATCTCCTCCCGGCTCATGTTGCTGGAGCCCTGGATGGTGATCTCCTGTCGCTTTCTGGTGTCCCTGTCCATGGCCGAGACATTGACAATGCCGTTGGCGTCAATGGTAAAGGTGACCTCGATCTGGGGAACGCCCCGGGGGGCACGGCGGATGCCGTTGAGCCTGAACTTTCCCAGGCTTTTGTTCTGACGGGCCATGGGCCGCTCGCCCTGAAGCACATTGACCTCCACAGAGGACTGGAAGCTGGATGCTGTGGTGAAGATCTGGCTTTTTGTGATGGGAATGGAGGTGTTTCGCTCGATGAGGCGGGTGCAGACGCCGCCCACTGTCTCAATGCCCAGGGAGAGGGGGGTGACATCCAGAAGGAGCAGCCCTTTTACGGCGCCTGCCAGGACGCCGCCCTGCAGGCACGCGCCCATGGCGACACACTCATCCGGGTTGATGCCATTGAAGGGTTCTTTTCCGAGAAAGGATTTGACCGCCTCCTGGACGGCGGGGATGCGGCTGGAGCCGCCCACCATCAGCACCTTGCTGATTTGGGAGATGGACAGACCGGAATCAGAGAGAGCTGCCCGCACCGGCGCCATGGTCTGCTCCACAAGATGCCCGGTCAGCTCGTTGAACTTTGCCCGGCTGAGGACAAAGAGAAGATGCTTGGGGCCGTCCCTGCCGGTGGCGATATAGGGCAGGTTAATCTCGGTGGTGACGGCGCTGGACAATTCAATCTTTGCCTTTTCCGCCGCCTCCCGGATGCGCTGCATTGCGCTGATATCCTTTGACAGGTCGATCCGGTTCTCACGCTTGAACTCCCTGACCAGCCAGTCACAGATGCACTGGTCAAAGTCGTCGCCTCCCAGGCGGTTGTTGCCGGAGGTGGCCAATACTTCGATCACGCCGCCGTTGATGTCCAGAACGGAGACGTCAAAGGTGCCGCCGCCCAGATCGTAGACCATGATCTTCTGTGCCTCTTCCTTGTCGATGCCGTAGGCCAGGGCGGCAGAGGTGGGCTCGTTGATGATGCGCTGGACATTCAGCCCGGCGATGGTGCCGGCGTCCTTTGTGGCCTGGCGCTGGGCGTCGGTAAAATAGGCCGGGACGGTGATGACTGCCTCTGTGACCGGCTCGCCCAGATAGCTCTCCGCGTCCGCCTTCAGCTGCTGGAGAATCATGGCCGAGATCTGTTCGGGCGTATAGCTCTTCCCGTCGATGTTTATTTTTCTGGCCGTGCCCATGTCTCGCTTGATGGAGCTGATGGTACGGTCGGGGTTGGTGACCGCCTGCCGCTTGGCAGACTCACCCACCAGCCGCTCGCCCGTTTTGGTGAAGGCCACAACAGAGGGGGTTGTCCTGCCGCCTTGTGGGTTGGGAATGATCACCCGCTCGTTGCCCTCAAAGACGGCCACACAGGAGTTTGTGGTACCAAGGTCAATACCGATGATTTTTGACATATGCTTTTATTCTCCTTCGCGGATTAGTTGTCATTGCTGTACGGGTAGCCGCCAAACCAGGAGCCGGGGAAGGTCGGGCTCTGGCCCGACTGGGAACTGTCGCTCTCCTGCTGCTCCGAGTCCCCGCTGTCCGGAGAGGACTCCTCATACCACGGTGGGTATGCACCGGGATAATCCGGGTACATTTCGTTGTAATACTCCTGAAACTGCTCTATCTGGCTCTGGAGCTGGTCCTGCTGGGGCGCGCGCATGGACCGGCTGAGAAGAGCGGACACCAGATTCAGCACAAGAAAGCCCACAATGATATAGATAAGAAACGGCCTGCGGTGGACGGTGCCTCCGGTGCTGCGGCCAGACCATGAGAAGGGGCCGAAGGGGTCGAAATCCTCCTCATAGGACTGCCCGGAGTCTCCATACCCGCCGCCGTATCCGCCATAGGGGTTGCTGCCGGCGCTGTGGGGATTACCGTATCCGTAGGCGGCGTTTGTCTGGCCGGGATTTTTGATCTGCTCATAGGCGGCGTTGATCTCATTCATCTTGCGGGCGGCTTCCGGATCGCCGGGATTGAGATCGGGGTGATATTTTTTGGCCAGACGCCTGTATGCACGCTTGATTTCCTCTTCGGAGGCGTCTCTGGAAACCCCAAGCACGCTGTAAGGATCGTTCATCCCAGTTCACTCCTCATCATGTTTTCCGCTCAAAATGGGCGCCGCAGCTCCGGCATGTGATGCAGATTCTGCCCTTTCCCTTGGGGACGCGCAGCTGCTGTTTACACTGTGGACAACGGTAAAATTTGTGGGTCTTGCGCTGCCGGAAGCGCAGCTTGCGGAGATTGCGCCACGAGAGATACTTTTCATTCTGAGCCCGGCACTTCTCCACATTGCGTAAAAGGGCCCGGATGTACACATAGCAGAGCACCGCCAGCGCCGCGCTGTACAGGAACATGACTCCGAACAGTAAGCTGAGTACCATGACGATTAGGGCGGCCCACAGGAGGGCTTTGCCCAGGTCATCGATTCCGTTGCGGCCGGAGAAGAATGCGCGAAGTTTGTATTTCATAATGAATTGCACTCCTGTTGCAAGCAGAGGATTTGTCCGTGATTATAGAGAGGGAAGATTAAGTTTTCGTCACCTAACATTAACTTTAGGTCAAGTTTTGCGGGAGATGAGACGAATTTACAAATTGTTTATTTCTACTCCGCAAATAAATGCTACCCTTTACCTGTCATTCCATAGAAGATAGGTGGGAAGCAGCGTGTTTCGGATTTTGGTGGTGGAAGACGACAACGGCATACGGATGCTCATGGAGGATGCGCTGGCGGATGCGGGCTATGAACCGGTCCTGGCGTGCAACGGGCTGGAGGCCCTGGAGGTTCTGGAGGCCAAGCATATTGATTTGATCATACTGGACATCATGATGCCCAAGCTGGACGGCTATGAGCTGCTCAGACAGCTTCGGGAGAGCGGCATGGATATGCCGGTTTTGATGGTGACGGCCAAGCAGACCCTCTCAGACAAGAAGAAGGGGTTTCTGCTGGGCGCGGACGACTATATGGTGAAGCCCTTTGAGGAGGAGGAGATGCTCCTGCGGGTGGCGGCGCTGCTGCGCCGGGCCAAGATTTTAACCGAGCGAAAGCTGACGGTGGGAAGCACAGAGCTGATTTACGACTCCCTGACGGTCATCTCAAACGGCACGGCACAGACGCTGCCCAAGAAGGAGTTCCTGCTGCTCTACAAGCTCCTCTCCTTTAACAACAAGACCTTTACCCGGCGGCAGCTGATGGATGAAATATGGGATCTGGACACGGAGAGCGACGAGCACACCGTGAATGTCCACATCAACAAGCTGCGGGACAGGTTCCGGGACAACCACGATTTTGAGATCGTAACCGTTCGCGGGCTGGGATATAAGGCGGTGAAACGATGATAAAGCGCATGCTCCACTCCTCGCGGGGCATTTTTGTCACCTGTGTTGTGATCACAAATGTCCTGTCCGGGTTTATCACCACATTTATCTGGCTCAATCTGTCCGCCTATCTCCCGGCCAATCAACAGCCGGACTCACCGCTGCTGCCCATGCTGATCTCCGCCCTGGTGGCGGTGCCCATTTCCTCCGTGGTCAGCAAGCGCTCGGCAAAGCCCCTGCAGGAGATGATGAAAGCCACCAAGTCCATCTCCAAGGGGGATTATTCTGTGCGGGTGGAGGAGTCAGGCGAAGGGGATATCTGCGAGCTTCTGCACAGCTTCAATCAGATGACCGCCGAGCTGGGCAGCACGGAGATGATGCGCAACGACTTTATCAATACCTTTTCCCATGAGTTCAAAACGCCGATTGTATCCATCCGGGGCTTTGCCAAGCGGCTGAGGAACGAGAACCTGCCCTTGGAAAAGCGGGAAAAATACCTGGAATACATCGCGGCGGAATCGGAACGGCTGTCCGACCTGGCCAGCAGCGTCCTTTTAATCGCCCGGTATGAAAACCAGAAGCTGGTGACGGAGCAATCGGAGTACGATTTGGACGAGCAGCTCCGCGGCTGTGTGCTGCGGATGGAGACCCTGTGGAGCGCAAAGGGGCTCACCTTTGAAATGGACCTGCCAAAGCTGCCCTATGTCAACAATGTGGAGATGATGGAGCATGTCTGGATGAACCTCATCAGCAATGCCATCAAATTCAGCCATGACGGCGGTCAGATCTTCATTTCGGCGGTCCGAACAGCGGACAGCATTGCGGTGACCATTCGGGATGAGGGCATCGGCATCAGCCCTTCTGAAGTCAGCCATATTTTTGATAAGTTTTATCAGGCGGACACAGCCCATTCGTCTGTGGGCAATGGCCTCGGCCTGCCGCTGGTGTACCGTATCGTTCAGCTCAGCGGCGGCACGATTGCCGTAAAGAGCGAAGTGGGAAAGGGGACGGAATTTACGGTTACCTTGCCCGCGGCGCACACATAAACGGGGAACAACCCGCGCGCTCTCTTGACTGGATGAGATAGGTGCTCTATAATATGTAGCACACTACACCATAGGGGGAAGCTATGACACTCAAAGGGATCGGCTATCTGGTGAAAATGATCGACGATAAAATGAAGGTCAAAGCGGATGCGGATCTGACCCACTATGACCTGACACTCTCCCAGTGCCGGGTGCTGACCTTTCTCCAGAGCCAGGAGGGACAGGCCACCCAGAAGGAAATTGAGGACTTTCTGGAGGTCTCCCATCCTACGGTGGTAGGGCTTGTCTCCCGGATGGAGCGGCGCGGATATGTAATTACCTGGCTTGACACCAAGCAGCAGCGCAGCAAAATGGTTCGCCTGACCGAAAAAGCCCAGACCGTGGCCGAAGAGCTGGTCCACATGGTCCAGGAACAGGAGGCGTCTATGGTCCGGGGACTGACCCAGGAGCAGGTGGCGGAGCTCACCAGGATGCTGCTGGTTATCTATAAAAATTTGGAATAGACATAGTGCCGCGGATAAGCGGCATTGTGTTTGCTCTTTAGTGTAGCACGCTACACTAAAGAGCAGGAGAGGAGTGGTTGTATGGGTGAGGGCAGGCCATCCGGTGGCGGCGTGGCCGGCGGGCAGGAGGAGAACCCGCGGGAGGGACACAGAGAAAGCCAGGCGGACGAGAGGAGAGCGTGGAAATGAGGATAGGATTTGCAGAAATACTGGTGATTTTGGGCGTGGCTCTCCTTGTCCTGGGACCCGACAAAATGCCCTACTATGCCAAAAAGCTGGGCGAGGCCCTGAAAGAGTTCAAGAAGGTGTCCTCCGAGGCCACCAAGGACATCCGGGAGAGCATCATTGAGCCTCTGGAGGAGGCCCAGAAGTCCCTCAAAGAGGCGATGGAGCCTATCACCGGGCTGCAAAAGGATATCCAGAGCGAGGTGACGGATATCAAAAAGTCCTTCAAAAACCTGGGAAAGCCCTCAAAGGAGGCGCCCAAGGCGGAAGAAATGAACACCGAAGCGCAGGCAGAGGAGACCCCCGCCCCTGCGGAGGAGGAAACTTCCACAATGGAGAGGACCGCCGTATCGGAAGAAGCCGAAACGGCACAATCGGCACAGTAAATTTACCGGGAGAAAAAGATTAGGAGGATGTATCATGAAAATCAGTACAACAGAGCTGCTCATCGTGCTGGCCGTGGTGGTGGTCATCTTTGGCCCCACTCAGATCCCCAAGCTGGCCAAGATGATGGGAAAGAGCATTAAGAATCTCCGCGCCGGCATGACCGAGGACGACGAGGAGAAGCGGGAGCAGAAAACCAAAGAGTAATGAAAAAACTGAAGAAGGGGTCGGAGGGCAAGACCATGGCCCTTTCCGGCCATCTGCGGGAGCTTCGGAACCGGCTGCTGGTCTGCGTGATATGCCTGACGGCGGTCTTTACGGTAAGCCTCTATTTTGCAGGGGACATCGTAGAGCTGCTCACCGATATCGGTAAGGCCTACGGCTACAGCTATGTCTATATCTCCCCTCAGGAGCTGCTGCTGGAGCACTTTTCGGTGGCGCTGGTGGCCTCTCTCTGCGTCAGCCTGCCCCTGATTCTCTATCAGCTCTGGGCCTTTATCCGGCCGGGACTGAAGAAGCGGGAAAATGTCTTTGCCGTGCTGGCGATGTGCTTCGGGCTGGTGTGCTTTGCGGGCGGAGTGTACTTCGCCTACCGGCTGATGCTGCCCTTTATGCTGGAATTTCTCATCGGCATCACCGAGGGGACCTACATCTCAGCCGCCATCTCAGTCCACAACTACATATCGTTCCTGCTCACAATCTTCGTCATTTTCGGCGTGGTCTTTGAGCTGCCTGTGGTGTCCGTCCTGCTGACCCAGCTGGGCCTTATCAAGGTAGAATGGATGAAAAAGGCACGAAAAGCCATCATTGTGGTCATTTTCTTTGTGGCTGCCGTGATTACGCCGCCGGATATCGTCTCTCAGATTATGGTGGCCGTCCCCATGCTGCTGCTCTATGAGTTCAGCATCATTCTCTGCTGGCTCCTGATGAAGATCCGGCGCAGGAGGGATGAGAAAGAGGAGAAGGCGGAAGCCAAGGCTTAAAATGCCCCGATGAAACGGCCTTGCGCCTGCCTGAACAGAGATTATGCCTTGCCCCGGTACGTGGAGGTGTACCGGGGCAAGGCTGTGTCCAGACGATGACGCAATTTCCTGTCGGAAGCCATACGCCGAATATTCCTGCAAAAGCGTGCTCTATGTGAAGCACGTCCCACAGCCGCGGGTTGTGGAACGAGCCTTTTTTCTGTTTTTCTATCGATAAGTACATTGTTATAATTTTGATGAACGAAAAAAGGCGAAAGCCTTACAAGGAGGACTGAAAATGGATATATCCCGCAGAGACTTTTTGAAGGGGACCACCGCAGGAATTGCCGGACTGGCGCTGGCCGGTATTCTTGGCGGATGCCAGGCGACTGAGGAGACAACACAGACTCCGCAGCCCACCGATTCCGCAGCTGGCGCCGCCGAATCCAAGGGGGTGCTCCTGGGAGATATTCTGAACCCCCAGGAGAATTTTACCGCCTATACCACGGATTATTCCCACATCTTTTCCCCGCTGAAAATTGGCGGCGTTACCATGCGCAACCGTCTCGGCAAGAGCGCTGCCGGTTCGGAAATGCAAAAGCGCTCCGACTGGCCCGATGACACCACACTGGAGTACTACCGCCGGTTTTCCGAGGGCGGCATCGGCATGATTTGCACGGAGGCGTCCAACTCAATTCCGTCCTCGGCTCCGTCAGACTCGGCCGCCAGCATGGACGAGATTGCCGATATGCCGTGGGTCGGCGGCTCGGAGAATATTGCGGGCCTGCTGACCTTCACCTCTGATGAGGGGATTGCCGCGCATAAGCTCATCGCTGACACCATCCATGAGGGCGGAGCGCTCGCCATTGGACAGGTCACCGACGTATTGGGCAACGGTTCTTCCTCCACCTTTACCGAGACCACCAAGCTGGAGAACTCCTTCGGCGGGCGTATGCAGTCTACCGAGGAGATTCAGCAGGAGATACAGAAGTTTATTGACGCCGCAGAGCGGTACTACAAAGCTGACTTTGACGGCATTGAATTGAATGCTTCCTGCAATCACTATTTTTCCACCTATCTCTCCCGCCGCATGAACTATGAGCGTACCGACCAGTACAGCGGCGAGAGCATCGAGAATCGCTGCCGGATTCTGACCGAGATCATCAGCGGCATTCGCGAGCGGATCGGTGATGACTTTGTGATTCAGGTGCTGTTCAGCGGCCTGGAGTACAACGTGTCCGAGCTGGGCAAGGATGAGGGCTGCACCACGCTGGAGGAGGCCATTGAGTTTGCAAAGCTCTTCGAGAAGGCCGGTGCCAGCAGCCTGCATATCCGGTCGGAGATCTTCGGCCATCACTGCGGCGGTTTTATGCCGGACGTACTTCATATTCCCGAGCACGGTCATACCGGATACGGCACCGTAATCGATTATAACAAGCATCTGGCCCCGGTTCTGGGCAAATATGACGGTACCGCAGCCCTGCTGGATGTAGCGGCGGCCATCAAGAAGCATGTCTCCATTCCCGTGGGCGTGGTGGGCTCCATGGACCCCCGTCTGGCTCCCGACCTGCTGGACAACGCCATCGCCGAGGGGAAGGTGGATTTCTTCCTGATGACCCGTCCCCTGATGGCGGACTTTGACCTGCCCAACAAGCTGAAGGAGGGCCGCCGGGACGAAGTGGCCCCCTGTACCCACTGCATGACCTGCTTCATCGCCTCCATCGACTGGGGCATTCCCATGTATTGCCGGGTCAACCCTGCCCTTTCCCGTGCCCTCACCGAGGATATGCCCGAGGGCTATTTCCCCTCGCCCACGGACACGCCCAAGAATGTCATGGTTATCGGCGGCGGTCCTGCCGGTATGGAGGCCGCCCGCATCGCCGCACAGCGGGGCCATCATGTGAAGCTGTATGAAAAGGCCGACGCGCTGGGCGGCCGCCTGGACTCCCTGCAGAAGCTGAAGGGGACCCATGAGCGCATTCTGGACCACAAAAACTACCTGATCCGCCAGCTGGAGGTCTACGGCGTGGAGGTGGTGACCGGTCAGGAAGTGACAGCCGATTTTGTCAAGGAGCAAGGGCCGGATACCGTCGTCGTGGCGGTGGGAAGCCAGCCGGGTGCCTGGGACAACCAGACCACGGTGACGGGGGATATCCCCAACATGACGAACATGCTGGCCGCCCTGGAAGAGGGCGACACCTTGCCGCTGGGCGATCATGTTGTCATTGTGGGCGCCCAGTTCCAGGCCTGTGAGCTGGCGGTGAACCTGATGAAGCTGGGCAAGACAGTTACCATGCTGAATCCCGGCCCGGAGAACGAGTTCTACATGAACGGCGCCGCATGGCCCCGTGAGATGACCAAGGCCTGGATGCGGGCCAAGGGCCTGAAGCTGTACCACAATGTAGCGGTAAAGACGGTTGCTGAGACCGAAGTTACCTTTGAGACGGAGTACGGCGTGGAGATGACGGTTGCCTGCGATTCCGTAGTGCAGGCTCTGCCCGAGGCAAACAACCGTCAGCTTTATGAGGAGATCAGCGCCATCTGTGCGGATGTATACGCGGTGGGCAACTGCTACAGCCCCGGTACCATCGCCAACGCCACCGCCCGGGCCAATCTGGTGGCCCGGAAGATCGGCACCGCTACGACCACCGAAACCGGCACCACCGGTGATGGAAATACCTATACCGCCACTGCGACCGGCATCGGTGATGTGACGGTCACCATCACCGTGGAGGACGGCAAGCTGGTGAATGTGGAAGTGGACACCTCCAACGAGACTGCCGGCATCGGCCGTGAGCTGGGCAGCGAGTTTGCCCAGCAGATTCTGGAGAAAGGCTCCATTGACACTGTTTCCGGCGCGACGGTCACCACCAACGCTGTCCGGGAGGCTCTGGCTGACTGCATGAAGCAGGCGGGACTCTGAGGCTCTTTGCCCGGAGGTTTGCCTTTTGAAAAATATGGTAAAGCATTCTGCATAAAGGGCAATTTCGAGGATGGGAGGGGACTGCCATGGAGATCAAACAGCTGCGCTACTTCCTTGCCGTATGCAAATGCGGCAATATCACGCAGGCAGCGGAGGAGCTTTACATCACCCAGCAGACCCTGTCCAAGCAGATTAAAAATTTCGAGGCGGAACTGGGGGTTCCTCTCTTCACCCGCAGCGTGCGGGGGGCAGAGCCCACCGAGTACGCCAAAAAGCTGCTGGAGCCCGCCACACAGATTGTCTGGGTTGCGGACAATGCCCTCCGGACACTGGACGAGATGCGTCGGGCGGAGCGGATCACCATCCGCCTGGGCCTTGTGCACGGAGATTTCAACGAGTACAGTCCCTTGGCCCCTAAGCTCCTTTTTGAATGGGAGCGTGCTTTTCCACAGATGATCCTGGAGATCCGGGAATTTAGTCCCGGAGATAATCTGGAGCGCATGCTTCTGCAGGGAGATCTGGATTTGGCCTACATAGACGGCGAGAAGAATTCCGGTCTTCAGAAGGTGCTCATATCCTCCGAACCAGCCTATGTTCTGGTCAGCCGGGACAGCGCCCTTGCCCGGGCAGAGAACGTCACACTGGAGGATTTGGCCCGTCAGCCGATTCTGATCCCCCGTATTTGCGCCATGCCGGAGGAGAGCAAACGTCTTTTGGGGACCTATCTTGGGCGGGAGCCCCGGTTCCGGGAGTTCAACGGCATCTTTGACCAGGGAGTGGAGCATGTCCGGGTCAACGAGGGGGTTCTGTTTGCAGCCCGCTCCTACTGTCTGTCCCGTAATCTGGACGGCCTGGTCACCTTTCCATTCCCCAACCCGGACTATCGGTTTCACCGTTATCTAGCCTGTCGGAAGGACTGGCACCTGCCCATTCCTGTACAGGCATTTATCAAAGAGCATCAACAGGAGTTCTAAAAGATAAGACTACGCTGAATATGCTGCTATTCTATGTCATTTTTCCATAGCATAAGACCGTCCAGCTGACAATATGTCGGCTGGACGGTCTTTGTCTTATATTCAGTTGACAGGACAGCTGGCAGAGGAAAAGGTTACTCTGCGGAGAGCTGCTCCAGCATGGTTTCCGCCAGCTCACGGGTAGCATCGGCCTGGGGATGCAGGAGGCCGTCCTCCTCAGCGGAGATCAGACCCTGCTGGTGGGCCCATGCAAAGGCGGGCTGGGCGAAGCGGGAGATCTCGCCCACATCGGCGTACTGGGACAGGCCGGTATAGTCCATCAGCATGGGGCTGCCTGCGTAGCGCCACAGGATAGTCACCAGCTGCTCACGGGTTACGGTGTCTTCGGGGCCGAAGGTGCCGTTGCCGTAGCCGCTCACCAGCTGCTCACTGGTGGCCCAGCGGATAGCCTCGGCATACTCCGAATCACCGGCTACATCGGAGTAGTCCATGGCAAAATCTACGACGGGCTTGCCCTCCCGCTCGTACAGGATCGCTACCAGCTCGCCGCGGGTCAGTGTTTCATCGGCTGCATCGGGCAGGAGCATCAGATGATAGGCGCTGGCCTGACCGGAGGAAGCGCTTCCATACCAGGCCATCACCTGGCTGCCGGCCTGGATATCCTCCAGAGCCACGGCCTCATCCGAGCCATAGCGGGACAGAGTGGTGTCCTGGTCGGCCAGGATGGACAGGCCGCCGTTGTTGGTGGTGATGGTCAGCTGGCCGTCCTCCAGAGCGACGGCCTCCACCTCATGGAACTGGGCGGTGCCGGCGTCTGCGGGAATATCCCGCACCACGGCGAGGGCGGTGGACTGGGGCGGCAGAGAGAGAGCAGCCGCGGCGCTGTGGAACACGTAGATACCCTCGCCCTCTGCAAGGGTGGCGGGGTCGGAGGCAGTGCATCTGCCGCTGTCAATCCACACGGTCTGCTCCGTGATATTCATAATGTACTCGCCGTAGCGCTCAGAGTCCATGCGGAGCCGGGTGATGGTGCCGTTCTCGTCCTTGACAATCTCCTGCACGGTGCCGTAGTAGAGCACGCTGCTGGGGAGAGCCTGGGTCTCCTCCGCGGCGGCGGTGGGCACAGCGGTGGGAGTCTGCTCCACAGCCAGAGCAGGCAGGGCCATGGTGCAGGCCAGCGCACCGGTCAGAATCAGTACAGGCAGTTTCTTATTCATGTTTGTTGCTCCTTTTACGAATGAATTTTACCCCATGGGAAGAGGGAACTGCTGCAAATCGGAAAACATCGTATTGAGGTCCTGGGCAGTCTCGTCCGGCAGCAGGTAGCGGTTGTCGCCGGCGGATACGAAGGAGAGGGGTGGAATCACATAGAGGTGATAGGAGGTGCCGTCCTTCAGCTGGAAGAGCAGCTGATAGGATGCTCCGCTGTTCTGGGCGTGGGCGATTGCCTGATACTGCTCATTTGTGAGCTCTGCCGGGGCGGCCTGGACCAGCAGGGAGAAAAGTCCCTGTATCTTATCTCCGGAAATGGTCCGAAGCACGCTCTGTCCCGCATGATCGCAGATCTGGACAAGCTCCACGGTATCTGAGAAATCTGCCGTTTCAAAATAAGTGCTCAGCTCCAGGTTCTGACCGTCCAGAGTATCCACACATTCGGCGATGTAGTACTGTCCTTTCCACTCTACAGCCAGCCGGAAGGCCGGATCATAGGCGGTCATCTGGTAGACAGTCCCGCCAACGGCAAAGCTGGCGGCCAGATCTGCCTTGCTGTAACGCTTTGGGTCTTGCTGGATGTCATACTCCAGCGTCCCCAGGGATGCGGACAGATCGTCGGCAGTCAGGTCATAGGAGGCGCCGTTGTTCAGAAAGGTGTACCGAAGGCCGTTGCAGTTCATGGTTTTTCGGATGCCGTCGGGACTATCCGCACCGGGAGCCACCTGGTGGAACACCGTGGCCGGCGGCTCGCTGGTATGGCTTTGAGGAAAGATGAATATACCCAGCAGTACAGCAGCCGCGCAGGCCGCAGGCAGAACGCGCTGGAGAAGAAGCTGCCGCTTGGGGCGTGGGGGAGCCTCTGCCTCCCTGGAGGAGAGAATCCGGGCCAGCATCTCCTCTCTGGCAGCTGGGTCAGGCCGGAGCGAATCATAGGCTTGAAGAAAACGTTCATTGCGCATCAAAATCACCCCCTAATTGCTTTTTCAGCTCCTGGCGGGCTTTACTGAGATAGCTGCGAATTGTAGAGGCCGGCTTGTGGAGCATGGATGCGATCTCAGCTCCGGAATATCACTCATAGTAGTACAGATAGACGGGGGCCCTGTACTTGAGCGGAAGGGCAAGAACAGCGTCCAGAACCGTATTGCCGGCGGGATCGGCGCTGGCAGGGGCGAGGAGATCGCGCTGGAGCTCCAGCGGCTCATCCCTGCGGCTGGCCCGGCGCAGGGCGTCCTTGCAGGTGTTGGACGCGGTGACGATCAGCCAGGCTTTTTCGTGCTCCGGGCTGTCAAAGGGTTTGGAATAGTGCATCAGCTTGATAAACGTATTCTGAACCGCATCTTCCGTATCGAAGCGGTTTTTCAAAATTGTGAAGCACAGCCGGTATACCATATCCACGTGGGTTTCATACAATTCGGTGATCTCTTTGTCCGTACGCAACAAAGGATGACCCATTCCGTTTCTACCTCCTTCCCCCTTTCACTTGTAATACGATTTGGAAGCCTGAAATGTCGGGGGCTTTCGAAAAAATTTTTTTAATTCAGATGTCAAAGGGTATCATAGCAGAAAACGGAGAATCCGCAATATGGGGCAGGGGAAAGGACGGTGGAAAAAAGGTACCGGGTATGGTAAGATATCTCCGAAAAATTGGTTCTGCCCCATTGTGAGGGGGAGAACAGGAGGGATATCATGGTACGCATTGCCATCGCGGAGGACGATCCGTCCTATCGGGCCACGCTGGAGGAATATCTGGACCGGCACCGGCGGGAGAACGGCCTGGAGGCAGAGGTGGCCGTGTTTGCCGACGGGATGGACCTGACGGAGCGCTACCGGCCGGTGTACGACCTGCTGCTGCTGGACATTGAGATGCCTCTGCTGGACGGCATGACGGCGGCAGAAAAGATCCGGGCTGTGGACGAGAAGGTGCTCATCATCTTCATCACCAACATGGCCCAGTACGCCATCAAGGGCTATCAGGTGGACGCACTGGACTATGTGCTCAAGCCGGTAAGCTACTATGCCTTTGCCATGAAGCTGAAAAAGGCCCTGCGGATTCTGGCCGACCGGACAGGAAAGCAGCTGCTGCTGAGCGCCGGGGGAAACCTCCAGCGTCTGAGCTCGGCAGAGCTGTACTACGCGGAGGTGGCCGACCACCAGCTGCACTACCATACCGCACAGGGGGATTTCACCGCCACCGGCACTCTGCGGGAGCTGGAGCGGGAGCTGGCGGGGGAGCCCTTTGTCCGCTGCAACAGCTGCTACCTGGTAAATCTGGCCCATGTGTCCGGGGTAAAGAAGGACGTGGCCGTTGTGGACGGCCGGGAGCTGAAGATCAGCCGCCCCAAGCGGAAGGAATTTCTGCAGGCCCTGAGCGACTACTACGGAGGTGGAGGACGATGAGCGAGGAGCTGTGGTTCTGGCTGACCGACCAGTTCACTTTCATCGTGGAGCTGCTGGTCTCCTGCCTGGTGTTTCTCTCCCCGCTGAGCAAACGGCGGATCTTTCCCCTGCGCATGGTATTGGGAATCGCGGCCTGCCTGGGAATAGCCGCGCTGCTGCCCCACGTGTTCCTGCGGTACGCCCTGGAATTTGTCACCGCGGCGGCCTTTGTGTGGCTGTGCTGCGACGTGCCGGTGTGGGACGCCCTGTACTGCGCCGTGTGCGCCTATGCCGCCCAGCACTTCGCCTTCTGTTTCCATGTGGAGATACTGCGCCTGATGGACGTATCTCCGATGGAGGACTACGCCTTCCGGCTGGTAACCTACGGCGCGGTATACCTGCTGGCCTATCTGCTCATCGCCCGCCGCCTGCCTGAGGGCGGCCACTACGATGCCGGACTGCGCCGTTCCCTGCTGTCCATGGCGGTGGTGCTGTCCTTCACCCTGCTGCTGAGCTACTATGTCACGGGCAATGTGCTCCAGGAGGGCGCCTCTCCCTACGCCCATGTCTGCCTCTTCTACGCCATGATCTGCTGTGCCTTTGCCCTGTGGGTCCAGGTCAGCCTGCGAAAGCAGACCCGGCTGGCCGCCCAGGTGGAGACCGAGCGGCGGCTACGCCGCCAGCAGCAGGAGCAGTATGAGCTCTCCAGGGAGAACATCGACCTTATCAACCGCAAGTGCCACGACCTGAAACACCAGGTGGCCGCCCTGCGCACCGTCCGGGGTGAGGCCGAGCGGGAGGCCTCCCTGCGGGAGATTGAGGAGTCGGTGATGATCTACGACAGCGTGGTCAAGACGGGCAACCAGGTGCTGGACACCGTGCTGACAGAGAAGAGCCTGTTGTGTGAGAAGCGGCACATCAGCTGGACCTGCATGGCCGACGGCAGCCCCCTGGCCCACATGGAGCCTGTGGACCTGTACTGCCTGTTCGGCAACGCCCTGGACAACGCCATTGAGAGCGTCAGCGGCATTGACGACCCGGAGAAGCGGGTCATCGCCGTCACCCTCTACACCCGGGGGGAGCTGTCGGTGCTCCAGATTGAGAACTACTGCGGTCATCCCGTCTCCTTTGCCGGCGACGGCCTGCCCGTCACTACCAAGACCGACGGGGACCACGGGTACGGCATGAGGAGCATCCGCTCCATTGTGGAGAAATACGGCGGCTCCCTCACCGTCCAGGTGGACGGGGACATTTTCATCCTCTCCGCCGTGCTCCCCACACCGTGACAGACTACGGAAAAAATATGACAGGTTACGGACAGAGCGCCGCCGGTTTGGCGGCGCTCTGTTATGCTCTCCTCAGAACCTGTGTCCGGGCACAGCGGACACAAGGAAGAGATGAATGAGGAGGAAAAACTGTCATGCCCAACCCGACAAAGCCCCGCAAGGGAAAGAAAAAACTGTTCATCGCACTGCTCAGCCTGGTTCTGGCCGTCACCCTGGTGGCCGACATTCTGATGTTCGGCGTGTTTGCCAGCGCTCTGGACAAGGCCTTTGTGGACAACAACGTGGACCAGGACCTGGTGGACCAGGCCACCGCCAACGGTCTGGCCGTGGCCCAGCAGATTGAGGAGGAGGGCGCCGTCCTGCTGGAGAACGACGGCGCGCTGCCCCTGTCTGCCGGAAAGATCAACCTGCTGGGATACGCCTCCTGCTCCCCGGTTTACGGCGGCACCGGCTCCGGCGGCAGCACCTTCCTGGACAACCGGGTGGATTTTGTCTCTGCCCTGACCCAGGCCGGCTTTGAGGTCAACTCCGCCCTGACCGACATGTACGCTGCGTTCGTCGAGGGCGGCGAGAATACCTTCAGCGTGGACTTCTCCATCAACGAGCCCGCCGCCACCGAGGAGTTGGCCGCCGACATGGGCCAGACCTTCATGTACACCGGCGACTGCTCCTTTGACGCTCTGAAGGAGTACTCCGACACAGCGGTCATCGTCTTCTCCCGCAAGGGCGGCGAGGGCAACGACCTGCCCACCATCATGACCGACTACACCACCTATGCCCCCGACCAGTCCAAGCACTACCTGGAGCTCAACAGCGCTGAGCTCTCCCTGCTGGAGCAGGCCAAGGCCACCTTCAGCAAGGTGGTGGTGCTCATCAACACCGGCAACGCCATGGAGCTGGGCTTCCTGGACGGGGCCTCCCAGGGCAACCCCGACGCTGCCGGCGACATTGACGCCGCCCTGTGGGTGGGCGACGTAGGCGATGTGGGCACCGTGGGCGTGGCCAACATCCTCAACGGCACCGTCAACCCCTCCGGCCGCACCGCCGATATCTACCCCTACGCCGTGGAGACCATCCCCTCCTACTACAACTTCGACACCTTTGAGTACACAAACTCCAACTCCTGCTTCGAGGCCTTTGACTCCCACCCCGCCTACCTGCTGGAGTACCAGGAGGGCATCTATGTGGGCTACCGGTACTATGAGACCCGTACCTCCTACGACTATGTGACCCGGGAGGGGGAGCAGGTCACCGGCGCGGGCTATGACGACGTGGTCCAGTACCCCTTCGGCTACGGCCTGAGCTACACCGACTTCACCTGGGAGGTCACCGACGCTACCGCCTCGGGCTCCGTGGGCCAGAGCGACGTGCTCACCTTCACCGTGAAGGTCACCAACACCGGCTCTGCGGCGGGCAAGGACGTGGTGGAGCTGTACTACACCGCCCCCTACTACACCGCCGACCAGGGCGGCAGCGGCATCCAGAAGGCCCAGGTGGTGCTGGGCGCCTACGCCAAGACCGAGCTGCTCCAGCCCGGTGAGAGCGGCACCGTCACCCTCACCCTGCCCGTGGAGAACATGGCCTCCTACGACACCGGCTACTACACCACCACCGGATCCTACGTGCTGGAGGCGGGGGACTATACCATCTCCCTGCGCACCGACTCCCACACCGTCAACGACAATATGACCTACACCTACACCGTGGACAGCAACCTGGCCTTTGCCGACGAAGGCTCCGCCAAGGCCGGGGTGGACGTGACCTGTGTGGGCAAGCGCTCCACCGATGCGGTCACCGCAGTCAACCACTTTGACGACGTGGCCGGCGACGTAGCCTACATGACCCGGGACACCTGGGAGATTGTCCCCGGTTCCAGCCGGGAGGCCACCGAGGAGCAGCTGGAGGCCTTCCGCACCGCCCTGGAGGTGGACCAGAGCTATGTGGACGAGAGTGACACCGCCCCCACCTTCGGTGCCCACAACGGCCTCACCCTCAACGACCTGAAGGGCAAGGACTACGACGACCCCATGTGGGAGGATCTGCTGGACCAGCTGACCATTGACGACATCAACCTGATGGTGGGCGCCAACGGCTGGGGCTGCCCCGCCGTGGAGAGCGTAGGCAAGGCCCAGACCTACGACATGGACGGCCCCGCCGCCCTGTCCTACGTGTTCGACGCCTTTGCCGGCACCTGCACCTACAAGACCGTCACCTACCCCTGCGAGGTGGTCACCGCCTCCACCTGGAACACCGAGCTGGCCAAGGCCTTCGGCGACGCCATCTCCCAGGAGGGTCAGGCCTGGAACATCTCCGGCTGGTATGCCCCCGGCGCCAACATGCACCGCAACCCCTTCACCGGCCGCAACTTTGAGTACTACTCCGAGGACCCCTGTCTGGCGGGCACCATGTGCGCCGCCGCTGTGGGGGCCGCCCAGGCCAACGGCATGTACTGCTACGTCAAGCACTTCGCCCTCAACGAGCGGGAGACCCAGCGGCACTACGGCCTGTGCACCTGGGCCAATGAGCAGGCCATGCGTGAGATCTACTTCGTGCCCTTTGAGATGGCCGTGAAAGACGGCAACTCCACCGGCATCATGTCCGCCTACAACAACCTGGGCACCACCTGGGCCGGCGGCTCCAAGGCCCTGCTGACCGACGTGCTGCGCAATGAGTGGGGCTTCCAGGGTACCGTCCTCACCGACAACAACGAGGAGCACGGCTTCATGGACATTGAGGTGGCCATCACTGCCGGCGGCTCCACCCTGCTCTACGGCTTCGGCCAGAAGACCTGCGACACCCTGGCCCAGACCGCCTCCGGCCAGCTGCTCATGCGGGAGGCTGCCCATCAGTACCTCTACACCGTGGCCAACAGCTACGCCACCGACAACGTGGACACCATGACTACCTGGCGTGTGATCGCCATCGCAGTCAGCGCCGTGCTCTATGTGGCCACTATCGGCGGTATCGCTACCCTGGCAGTGAGCGGCCGCAAAAAGCAGTCCGTCTGATACACTGTCTCCCTTCTGTGCAACATCCAAACTGCCCCGTGCCAACTGGCACGGGGCGGTTTTTCAAGTGAAGTTCTTCGGTTATGCCGGAGAGCTCCGCATGGTTCATGAGCAGGCAGGACACTGTCTGCCGGTGTGGTCAATGGTATAGTCGGTGCCGCAGGTGCCGGGCAGGATAAGCTGGGAGATGGGCAAAAAGGTATAGCCCTCCTGGAGCAGAGCCTCCAGAATGGTAGGCAGAGCTTCAGGGGGGTAGAGCGCGGCGCTGCGGAAGAGCACGATACCTTGTCCCAAACGGCTTCAAGCCGCTGGGGCGCAGGGGATAGCGTGATTTTGAACGCCAGATAAAAGAAAAAAGATATGGGAATCTAGAAGGGATAGTCACAGCTATCGACTTTAATATATCCCAGCTCACTTTTGCCGGCTTGCCGGACAGTCTGCTCTCGTGAATGAACTGGGCCACCACTGGCTTCTTCTGTTCAAATTCCAGGGGAGCGAATTTCAAGTGCTTTAGCTTAGAACTTGGACCGGCATGCTGCCGGAGTGTCCCTTGTCCCGGTAGACCTTATGGTCGGTGCTGGCTTTCTGACGGCACAGGGCGATTTGGCCTTAAATAGAGAGGTTGTCCGCCTTGTCCACGGACTGCCGGGCATAGATCGCGTCCAGGGCGGACATACCTTTTTTTAAGCAGGTACCATAGGGGCATCTCATGTGTAGGGAGTGGGCGGATATGCGTTTCAGTGGGCGTGCGCAGCGCCCTCTCTTTTCACCGTTTGCCCCTTACGGTTTAGAGGATAATTATGTACCACCGCCCGTGGGCGGTGGCGGACAGGTTAAAGTGTAATGGTGGACTCACAGCACCGGTAATCGGTATCAATGTTATTGGCTAAGAAGCGGGCTTTGAATTTGCGCGGACTGCACACGGCTCCGCCAAAAACACGCAGATCCTCGGGAACCACAAATTTAATGCACTTGACCAGCACATCCTGGCACACCGGGGCGCTGTGGGCGGGGATGGTCATGGCTTTCATCCCACGCTGATACTCCATGCCGTCCTGATCCACCTCGGTGAGAATGACCGCCAAAGCCACACGCTTCCCGGGGCAGACATTTTTAATGGTCACATCCATTTGAATAATCCGCCCCTGAGACTCCATATAGACGTCTCCCATATCCACCAGGACCGAATCCTGACAGCCCTCCACGGTCAGCTCCACGGGCTCAGGGCATTTTTCCGGATGAACCACGATGTCACACGATACCGACACGGTAGGCTGGGGGAAGGAAACCACGTTTCCCTCATTGTCTGAATATGTGATGGACTGGTTGACCAGTTTGGTTCCCGGCTGCAGGCCTACATGGCGGATAAAAAAGTCCAGAACCGCACTTTCGCTGGAGGTTACCCCCAGCTGAGGGATATTCCACCGCAGAGAATGAGCGTCCAGCATGGTGGCGGAACCCTTGGTGGGGGAGGAAATGCTGGTGATCACAAAGTCCGGGGTGATGACTTCATCGATGCTGATATCCGTAGCGCCCGGTTTGGAAATGTTGGCAGCCAGCTCTGCGAAGAGTTCTTCCAGGTCAGCAGCGTCCGGCGTCACCGCCACATGAGAGGCATCCGGGTCAGTGGCCCAGTCGTTCAAAGCGCTGATATCCAGGCCATCGGAGCCGATCAGACCGATGCAGTAGATGATGATCCCCTGGGCTCTGGCCGCAGCGGCAACTGGGGCGGGAGGCGCGCCGGCGGTGGTACTGCCGTCGGTAAACATGACCATGACCTTGGCATTCGAGGAGGCCGGGTCAAACAGCTGGGCAGCTTTTGAAAAGGCATCGGCGTGGTTGGTGCTGCCGCCGGCGGTCAGACTGTCTACCGCAGTTTTCAGTTCATCCACAGAGGTGATCAGCTGCGTATCCGCCGTGGCGGTGCTGGAGAAGCTGACAACGCCCATTCGGCTGCCGGATCCGATCTGGCCATCTTTGCTGCTGTCGGTGGCCTCGTCGATGAGATCGATGAAGGTCTTGGCCCCCAGCTTCATGTCAGCCAGAGGCGCGCCGGTCATACTGCCGGAACGGTCCAGAATCAATACAATATCGGTGGGGTTGGAAATGATGTCCGGCGCGGCAGTCAGCGCCAGTGTGACGCGCAGAGCGCCGTCGCAGAGAATGCGGTCGGTGTTGATTACTTTATTGGAATTTGTAACACCCATTTGTGTTACCTCCTTCTGGGAATAACTCCCACCTCATTCTATGCGAGCACCAATGAGGCTGCTCCTGCCTGAAAGGGTGGAACTCTTTTGGCCTTGTGCAATAAGATGACAATGGCGATTGCCAGAAAGGAGATTCACCCATGACCAATTTGAATCCCGAAGTACTCAACGAATCTCAGACCTGTCCCGCTGTGGGCTATCAGTCTGCGTCCATCTGCGTCCCCGTGACCGTAACCCCCTTTGCCCAGGCTGGCATTACCACCACCAAATGCTGCGGCGACCCTGTGGTCACCCCCGGCCGTGAGGTATGCGCCGGCGTGAAGAACGGCTCCTGCTTCTTTACCATCACCCAGGATATCTGCGTGGCGGTCCCTGTGGAGTTCGGCGCGGTGGCCACTGTGGGGGACAGCTATATCAACTGCAACGGAGCCTCGGAGCAGGATATCTGTACCGACTGTGGCAATATTTCCTCTCTGCCGGAGGTAGGGAAAACGGAGGATTAACCCGCGTGAGTGCGGCACAGCTCTTTCACCGTTACATTGGGAAAGACGCCAGCTTTGGAGTTCTGCCGGAATAGAGAAAAAAGAGAGAGCAGGTCCCGTCAACGGGATCTGCTCTCTTGTGTTTTCTTTATTTTGTGGGAGTATTCCCTGCAGGCTGGATACAACACTGGAAGGGCGCCAGCACCGTGCCGCCATACTCTGTCTCATGGGGATTGTGGTTCATTATGATACAGATTTCATCTTCCCCGGCGCCTCGGCGTACCACTTCCACACCGGAAGGGGACAGCTCTGAGGAAATCCTCTGCTCTTCCGTGATTTGCTCCAGGAGCCGGTCCAGAACCGCTTTCTCCAGGCCGCAGCCCAGATAGTACACCCAGCCATCCTTCTGGCTCTTTCGGGCGGCGGCGGCGTAGTCCTGGTAAAATTCGTCGTCATAACGCAGCAGCACCTGGGCATCTGTAACTTCCAGCATGTCCCGGAAAATGCCGCCCATACCCCGGACTCCGGCAAACTGGCCCTCGCCCGTTACGGAGAATTCCTGGCCCTCCTGCAGGCTCTCGGTCTCCACCACACACACCCCGGCGAAGTCGTCGAAGCCCACCGGAATCTGCCTGCCCAGCACCAGATTGTTGTCCGCGTCCTTGACGAAATCCCGGTAGGTCAGTACTACCGTGCCGCCCCGCTGGGCAAATTCTATCAGCTTGTTCTGGAACTCCGGCTTGGCCACAATCATCTGGGGCAGGATGAGCAGGTCGTAGCCTGTCAAGTCGCTGTCCGCCGGAATCACGTCCACGGGGATATTCCGGTCATAGAAGAACTTGTGGTACTTCTTCATCTCCCTCTCGCAGTCCAGGGTGATGCTCTGCCGCTGGATGCGGAAGGAGGCCAGGGAATCGTAGTCGTAGACGATGGCCACCCGGCTGGAGACGGGAGTCTCCAGCACGTTTTCATAGGCCCTGATGTCGTGGAAGAAACGCTGGACCTCGTAGAACTTTCTCCGCTTCACATTGTCCGCGTCCAGCACGCCGTAGCAGAACTGCTCGGCGCCCTTGGTAGCGCCCCGGTAGCGGAAGAAGAACAGGGACTCACAGCCCCGGGCCATGCTCTGGAACGCCCACATTCTGGCTTGGTTGGGCCGGGGCGAGAAGCCGGTGATATCGTGGCCCTGTGCGCCCATAATGGCCTCGGTAATCCAGAAATTCTGCTGCTTGAGGCCCCGTATGTAGTCCAGGCCGAAGGCGATCTCGTTGGGGGGCAGGGGCTCCCGCTGTCCGCCCCAGACGGGGTAGTTGTTGTAGGCCACGAAATCCAGGCAGCGGGACACAGCGGAGTAGTCGGTGTGCTTACCCAGGCCGCCGCCGGGGAAATCATGCATGACCACAGCATCCGGGATAATCTCCCGCAGCAGGGCGGACTGGAAGGCGGCGAACTTCACGATGCTCTCGCTGCGAAACCGCTCCCAGTCCAGCCGCAGGGCCGGGTTATGGGTGGTGATGGTGGCGGCGGGCAGGGGAATCTCGTCGAAGTCGTTGTACTCCTGGGACCAGAAGGCGGTGCCGTAGGTATCATTGAGGGCCTGGATATCCCCGTGGAACTTCTCACGCAGGTAAGCCTGGAAGGCCTCACGGCACTGGGAGCACCAGCAGATATCGCTGTCCTCGTGGCCGAACTCGTTGTCGATTTGCCAGGCCACGATGGCCTTTTCGTTCTTGTAGTGCTCCGCCATGGCCCAGATGATCCGCTCGGAGTAGGTGTACATGGCCTTGCTGTTGAAGCAATACACATGCCGTCCGCCGAAGACACGCTTGGTGCCGTTCTCAAACTCGGAGAGGATGTCCGGGTGCTTCTTTGCAAGCCACGCGGGAATGGTGGCCGTGGGGGTGCCCATGACAATGGACAGCCCCCTAGCCTTGGCCCGCTCGATGACGTGGTCAAAGAAGGAGAAGTCGTACTGCCCCTCCGTCTTTTCCATACGGTGCCAGGCAAACTCGGCAATGCGGATGGCATTGCACCCCAGCTCACAGATGTTGTCCAGGTCCTCCTCCAGCATGGAGGGGTCCCACTGCTCAGGATAGTAGTCTACGCCAAGAAACATCAGTTTTCCACCTTATTCGCTTTCAGCTGTTTTGTAATCTGCTCCATGTAGCTGCCGTCCAGCTTATAGCCCTTCACATAGATGACAAAGGCCAGCACGGTGACAAGGAGAAGAGGCTCTTATCGCCGGTGACGTACTTGAAATAGTACATAGCCATGCCGCCAGCCAGCTGTACCAGCATATTATAGGCCAGCACAACGCCGATGTAAACCTTCAGCTGGTCGTTGGCGGTAATGACGTGGATGGCCTCTTTCAGGGAGATGCGGCTGGCCTTCTGACCCTGGGCGGCCTCCATGCTGCTGCGGTCTTTGACGAAGATCATGGTGACCAGGACGGTGGCGATGAACACCACGGAGATGCGGATGGACAGGGAGGAGTAGCCCCGGGCCTCGTCACCGCTGCCCGGGCGGTATCTCAGGGTGATGCCGAAGGCGCCCATGAGCAGCCAGGCGGAGCTGGCAAAGATGCGGGGGATGACGGACATGATTGTCAGTTTGCTGCCTCTGTGGCAGGCCTGGCTCATCGCCTTCGACTGCGTGGTGGCGGCCCTGGTCCTTCTGGGCGTGGTGGGCATTGTCCGCCGCTGCCGCAAGAACACCGCCGTCTCCAAGCAGTAAGGTTTTCGCACTGCGCCCGCGCCTGCGGGCAGCGTTCTTCCAAAATGCCCCCTCCCCGGCATTGCCGGAGAGGGGGCATTTTGATTTATGGGCAGGCAGGACACTGTCGGCCCGTGTGGTCGATGGTGTAGTCGGTGCCGCAGGTGCCGGGCAGGATGAGCTGGGAGATAGGGACAAAGGTATAGCCCTCCTGGAGCAGAGTCTCCAGAATGGCAGGTAGAGCCTCAGGGGTGTGGAGCGCGGCGTTGTGGAAGAGCACGATGGACCCCGGCTGTACCTTGCTGGTGACCCGCTGAGTGATCTCCGAGGCGGGCAGGTCCTTCCAATCCAGGCTGTCCACATCCCACTGGATGGGCTCCATGCCGATGGAGCGGATGGCGCTGATGACGGTGTCATTGTACTCGCCGTAGGGCGGGCGGATCAGTGTGGGACGCACACCGGTCACCGCTTCGATCTTATCGTTGCATGCCTCTACGTCGGCAATGATCTCGTCCCGGGAGAGCTTGGACATATGAGCGTGGGTATTGGAGTGGTTCATCACCTCATGTCCTGCGTCGTGAAGGGCCTTGACCGACTCGGGGTATTTGTCCACCCAGTCGCCCACCACAAAGAAGGTGGCCTTCACATTGTACCGGGCCAGAATATCGATTAGCTCCTGGGTGTCCTCGTTGCCCCAGGGTGATATTACACTGCGGCAAAGGATGGGACGGCGAGCCCTTTCGAAGAAGACATGCGGCGGTATTTTCTGATGCGCGGATTTCAAATGCGAGTGGCTTTTTGAGGTACTTTGTGCTATCATAGAGTGGAATAAGCGGCGGAAGATATTTTGATTTATCATAATATCGGGCCGGGTATACAGTTAAAACGCAGATGAACATAAAACTGAACATGGGAGGTCCCATATTGATGAACATTACCATTTCCGACCTGCTCGATCTGTCCCACACCATGGCGGGGGAGTACCTCCGGCAGTTCCAGTACCCCTGGGAGGCCCTGGACGGCATCAAGGAGCTGATCCTCTCTCTGGGCAGCCAGCTTTCTCCCGAGGAGTACACCCAGCACCAGGAGCACGTCTGGGTCCACAAGACCGCCGTGGTGGCCCCCACCGTCTATCTGGGCGCGCCCTGCATCATCGGGCCTGAGACCGAGGTGCGCCACTGCGCCTTTATCCGCGGCTCCGCCCTGGTGGGCGCCCACTGCGTGGTGGGCAACTCGGTGGAGCTGAAAAACGTCATCCTCTTTGACAACGTCCAGACTCCCCACTACAACTATGTGGGCGACTCCATCCTGGGCTATAAGAGCCACATGGGCGCCGGGTCCATCACCTCCAATGTGAAGTCGGACAAGACGCTGGTGGTGGTGAAGGGGGAGACCGACATGCCCACCGGGCGGAAGAAGATGGGCGCCATTCTGGGCGACTTTGTGGAAGTGGGCTGCAACTCGGTCCTCAACCCGGGTACCATTCTGGGCCGGCACAGCAGCGTGTACCCCACCTCCTGCGTCCGGGGTGTGGTCCCCGCCAACTGCATCTACAAGGACAAGGACCATATTGTCCTGCGGCAGGAGAAGTAATCGTCCCCCGGCGGAAGGACGGAAAACAAAAGCGCCATGACAACTCCATGAAGAACCAAAGAGCCCTCACACCGACCGGCCTCAGACGGCGCGTCGGCGGAGGGCTCTTTTTCTGCCTTTCGTGCCGGACAGACCGCATATTCCCGGAGCTGGGTCACATACAATGGGAGAAGAACGCCGGAGAGGAGGACACGCTGTCATGGCACAAAATACGCCCGGTGAAAAGAAGCACTGGCGGATATCCCGCTGTTTTGAAGGTACCAGAACCCCGGAGGACCTGCTCAAAGCCCTTATCCGGGCCCACGGGGCCTGATTCTGTCTGTGGGAAATGAGGTGGGGCGGCTGTGGAGGTGTGGAATACGGCGGGCTACCTGCGCCTGTCCAGAGAGGACGGGGACAAGGCGGAGAGCGACAGCATTGCCAACCAGCGCAAGCTGCTGGAGCAGTACATAGAGGCCCACCCCGAGCTGCGCCTGACGGGCTATTACCAGGATGCCCCTGATATAATAGGACTAAAGCAAAACCCGACAAAACGGGTGTCGCTTTAGTCCTGTTTTTTTATTTATCGGGCATTTATCGGAACAATTCGAGGAAATGCTACATCAAAAGTGAAGGA
>NZ_JBMNPX010000008.1:0-111726 GCF_050943825.1 Pseudoflavonifractor sp. | reverse complement strand
GGTTGGTACATCAGTTCATACTCGCTGGACGGTGATACGCCCAGCACCTTTGCTTCACCGTAGTTCTTGTAGACAGATTCTCTCATGTTGACCATCTCCTTCTCAAAACTCCCTCTACTTCTTTAGCTGCGAACATTTGCATGTGACATAGGTTTGACATAATCTTTGGATGGTGTCCGAGTTGTCTCCCTACTTGTATAGGGGAAAATATATCCCACTGACATACATTTGACAGAAAAACGGAGCGCCTGCTTTGTCGCAGACGCTCCGTTTGAGGTTGGATTATTTACTTTTGTACTGGTTTCAGCAGCCGGCATGTTCCCTCCGCCTCGTCCCGCTCTTTCAGCAGAGAGGCCAGAGCAGAGAAGAATTTCTTTTGCTGATAGTCCACGCTGCCACGGTTCAGTTGATGGGCTTCCGCGTACCTGCGGATGGACAGGCCATCCACGAACCGCTCCCGGAAATAGCCCTGGTATGTAACCAGCACCGTTTTCAGGACATTGTCGAGAAACTGCAGGTCCTCTTTCAGTTTGGCGAAGTCGCTTTTAGTGATGGTAACGAATCTTTTTTCCTTTACGCAGAGACGATATTTGTTCCGGTCGAAGTTGTAGTGCTCGCAGAGATCTTTTGCGTATGCGTAGTAGGTAAGAGACTGCTGGTACTCGCGGGAGTCGTATGCTTCATCCGGCTGTGGTCGCTGCCGTTTACGAACCGGTCCCCGGAAGCCTTCTTCCTCCAGCCGCTCTATGGCTTCCCCTGAGATCTTCATATTGAGCCTTCGCTTATACTTAGCTTTCCGCTCTCCGTTCACTTCGATAAAAGCGCAGAAGGACTTTTTGCTGGAGGTGTAGTATCTGGGGACAGCCGCAAAGGGGTAGGTGGTCCAGATGACCATCTCTTCGCCAGTGTCGGCATCGGTGGCCAGAGAGATTACATAGACCACCTTGCCGTCATACCGACGGTAGTACCCGGCGCGGATTTTTCTTTCTGCCATCTGGTCACCTCGCTCCGGAATGCGTACTGGGCAGAAAAACTGGCCCAAAAACTGTCCTATCATACACAGCATTGAACTATTTAGGAGGCGTGCTCTCTATCCAACTGGACTACTGCTACACCCGGTATTTACATATCATAGCACGGCAAAAGTCGAACCGCAATCTTAATTGCAAAATCCCCCAGGTAAGCTGCATAACACTATTTTAATAATATTGTGATTGAAAGTCATCAAAGCCAGTATAATTTTGTGATTGGTGTTGCATTTTCAAGTTTTTCTCATATAATAAAACTGTGATAAAAGAGCACTAAATCTCTCATAAAAGTGTGATGGGGTGTATATATGGAACGATTGATTTTGAAGAAACTGCTGAACTGGAAGAATTCTCCCTATCGCAAGCCTCTGATTTTGAAAGGCGTGCGCCAGGTGGGTAAGACCTGGATTCTGAAAGAATTCGGCAAGTGCTACTACGAAAACACTGCTTATTTCAACTTTGATGAAAACGAAGAGTACAAACAATTTTTTGAAACCACAAAAGATGTAGACCGGATTTTGCAGAATCTCATGCTGGCAAGTGGTCAGAAGATTATGCCAGAGAAAACCCTCATTATTTTTGACGAGGTACAGGATTGCCCTAAGGTCATCAATTCCATGAAGTATTTCTGCGAGAATGCGCCGCAGTATCACATTGCCTGCGCCGGCTCTCTCCTGGGGATTGCCTTAGCAAAACCTTCTTCTTTCCCTGTCGGAAAAGTCAACTTCATGCAGATTGATCCCATGACCTTTACCGAATTCCTATTGGCCAATGGGGATGAGAACCTGGTAAAATATCTGGAGACAGTAAACACCATTGAGCCGATCCCTGATGCCTTCTTTAATCCTCTGTATGAAAAGTTGAAGATGTACTATGTGACCGGCGGTATGCCAGAATCCGTTAAGATGTGGACGGAGGCAAGGGATGTGGATGCCATGCAGGAAGCCTTGTCTGGGATTATTGGCGCTTATGAGCGTGACTTTGCCAAGCACCCCAATATCAGCGAGTTTCCCAAGATTTCAATGATTTGGAAATCCATACCGTCCCAGCTGGCGAGGGAAAACAAAAAGTTTATCTATAAGGTAGTCAAAGAAGGGGCACGGGCCCGTGAATACGAGGACGCCTTACAGTGGTTGGTGGACGCCAGACTGGTGCATAAGATCTACCGCAGCACCGCTCCCGGCCTGCCTGTGGCAGCTTATGATGACCTATCTGCTTTTAAGATTTATCTGGTAGATGTGGGGCTCCTCCGCCGCCTGGCCCAGCTTGCACCGACTGCATTTGGCGAGGGTAATCGGTTATTTACCGAATTCAAGGGTGCATTAACCGAAAATTTTGTACTTCAGACTTTGATTACACAGTTTGAAGTGACTCCCCGGTACTGGGCACAGACAAATCCTCCTTATGAGGTGGATTTCCTAATTCAGCGTGAAAATGATATTTTCCCTGTGGAGGTCAAGTCCGAAACTAACACCACCAGCAGGAGCCTTAAGAAATTCAAAGAGTTGTTCCCGAATCAAGTTAAACTCCGTGTCCGGTTCTCACTGGATAATCTGAAACTGGATGATGATGTGCTGAACATCCCACTGTTTATGACAGATCAGACTGATCGGCTAATTGGCTTAGCAATGGAGAAACAGCTAAGATAACTCACATTGACTAATTTCTCTCCACAATTTTAAAAATCATTGAGGCGAATAGCATGAATCAATATAACGAAATTTCTACACTTCAATATATGGGAAGTAAAGCACGTATCATTTCCCATATATGTGACCCAATAATAAAGAATAAGTCAATTCAAACCGTTGTTGATCTATTTGCGGGAACAGGTTCTGTTGGCTATGCTCTTAAGTCATATAAAAATGTCATTAGCAACGACATTCCTTTGATTTTAATTGATGAGTATCAAGATTCCTATAAGCCGATCATTGATCGTTTTATTAGTTTCTTCATTGCAGAGCAAAAGGGCCCTCAATTCGGTTTTTTTGGTGATGCTTGGCAAACTATTTACCAGTCCAACAAAGCTTGTGGCCTAATTGAAAACGAGAACCTTGAGATTATAAAGAAAGGCTCAAATTTCAGATCTGCACCACGGATTGTTCAACTCCTAAATGATTTGCGGCCTGACTTGCCTCAAACATCTGCAATAGATGGCTTTGACGGAGAAGTGATTGTAATTACCTGCGACGATTACACTGGACCTCGCCGGACAGAACGCAATCTAAAAGGTGAATTACCTGCGGAAGAATTAAAGAATCGTCTAAATAATGTCACAGAGAAGATCAAGCGTGAATCATCTAAAGAGGATGATCTAAAGGTTCTAATGATAACGCATAAAGTCCTTGCTACGCAGCAAGGGTACGAACAACTTTTAGAGATTTTAGATGACGGGCTGAGAGATAAAGAAGATCCGTTCCTGTTGTTCTTTATGGATACCGTTGAACCAATCTATCAAGCACTTAAAGATTCAAATATGCAGTTGCTTTTTGATACACTTGGAATTAAACGCTTTCCCATTAAGAAAAAATCCGAAAAAGTCAAATGGAAGGAGCTACAGCAGCAGTTGGAAATTGCTCGTACCAAAAGAGCAATTGATGTATTTGAGTTAATCAAGCGAACCAAATTGATTCCTATTCCTCCAAAATTGGATGGGTGGTATCATCTATATCAGAAAGCGCCGGAAACAGTGTATGTTTCCAATACTTCCATTCAATCATTTTTAGAATTGGACTACCTGCAATTTACCGCAGCGATTGATTTTTTGTTTCCTGATGCTATGTTTTCTACTGAACATGGCGTTAAAGGCGAAGAATATGACAATGTTGTCTTTGTTATCAGCAAAGGTTGGAATCTATATCAGTTTGAAACCTATGCACCGATGATAACAGGACACTCTAATGTTCCCGAAGGAAAGCAAGCTTCTTATGAAAGAAACAGAAACCTATTTTATGTTTGTTGCTCAAGACCCAAAAAAAGATTGTTTTTCTTTGTGTCGGTTCCAATAGATGTAGTGTTCAGAGCTTTTCTTACTAAACTGGTTGGAACTGATAATATCTATACCTATAGCCAATATCTTGAAACAGATTTAAAATAATCAACACGAAATAGCGCCCATCGATCATTTCTGACGACCGATGGGCGCTGCAATTTATATTAATTATTTATCCTTTACACCGCCACCATCATCCTGGCACCTAAAACAGCGATCCACACGGCAAAACTGGCGGCAATTGCTGCGACTACGAGTCGGGCGTTTGACAACCACCTGTTTGTACTCGCTGGAAAGTTTGTTTTATCGCTTGCTATTTCAAAAACGAGCGATAAAGTTGTTCTCTCAAGAAAAGCGAAAAGACAAAAACAATTTTGTAACAATCCACATTGATGTGCGTCATATAGGCAGAAAGCGAGGTGGTGTGGATGGATTTTGACCAGCTGTACAAGGAGCAGTTCCCTGTGGTGTACCGCTATCTGACAGGACTCTGCGGAAACCAGGCACTGGCAGAGGAATTGACCCAGGAGACCTTCTGCCGTGCCATTGAACACAGCGCCTCTTTTCAAGGAAAATGCCGTCTGTCTGTATGGCTGTGCCAAATTGGGAAGAACTGTTGGCTCTCCTACTTGAGAAAGGCAAAACGGCAGGCTGGTGACGAAGCCCTGGAGCAGATGACCTCCCCTCAGAATGTAGAAGAGGATCTGCTCATCCAGGAAAACGCCCGCCAGATCCATCAGCGGCTTCATGCTCTGCCAGAGCCATACCGGGAGGTGTTCACCCTGCGGGTCTTTGCGGAACTACCCTATACGCAGATCGGCGAATTGTTTGGCAAATCTGAAAACTGGGCCAGAGTGACTTATTATCGTGCGAAACAGAAAATTAAGGAGGGGTTATGATGAAATGTGATATCATCCGCGACCTGCTGCCCCTGTACTGCGACGGGCTGTGCAGCGAGCCCAGCAAGCAGGAGATCGAAGCCCATGTGGCACAATGTCAGGAATGCCGCGCCTGTTTGGCGGAAATGAAAGAGGATGCTCCCGTCCCCTCGCTCTCTCCTGAGTCGGAAACGGAAGCCCGTGTTCTTCAGGGAGTGAAGAAGAAGTTTTCCCGTGGGCGCCGGCGGGCGGTCCTGATCGCCGTGGTGGTCATGCTGATTTTTTCCATTGTTTTGGCAGGTGCGGCCGATGTTCCGCAGCCGGTATCCTATACGGACGGTCTGGTGACGGCAGAGCTTGCGGTGGATGAGGTAATCGACCTCTACTATCACGGCGGGAGCTACGATTCTTTCCACGGCTTCAGCCGGGAGGTAGACGGACGGAATGCTGTTTTCCTCTATTTTGACCGTACCCTTCGCTCGGATGTGATGCCGAACCGTGAGGGACATTTGTGCATCGGCAACGGGCTGCTGACCGACTTTGAGACAGCTACCTATCAAGTAGATCGGCAGGTGGATGCGGTCTACTATTTGGTGGGAGATTATTTACAGCTCCCCGGTCTGGCGCAGGCCGAATTTGAGCAGGCCGTGGCGGATGCGGTCCTTCTGTGGGAACGCTGAACCAAGCCCACACGCAGAATGCCTGGGCAGCTTTTCGAGGGCTGCCCAGGCTCATTTTATATTTCGTCATCCCATACACAACGAGCGCCCGTTCTCCTGGTCCGATAGGAGAATGAGCGCTCGTTTTCCTCATTTTGCAGTTCTATTGAGAGCCTCCACGCCAGTTCAAAGCCGGCAATAAAACTGTCGAGTGAGGTCTGTTCTGTGATATAGTTCTGGGCGTCGATGATCCGCAGTACAAGTTTTCGCTCCGGTTTTTCCAAAGCTGCGATCAATGCTTTATGGCACTCCTCCACTTCGTTTTCCTGTTCGTCAAGCTCAGGGCGGACATAAAAGTAATCATACAGCTCTTTAAGCAGTTTGTTTTCCATGGTCATCATCTCCTTGTGACTCAAACATATACCACACCTTCCGTAGAATATCCATCAGAATTTCAGAAGATTATCCAGAATATTTGCCGCTTCCCTAAGATCTTCTGTAGACGCTTCATTGGGCTTGCTTTCGCTTTCGGCGACAGTATGGGCCAGGTATGGCGCATAGTTCTGCTGGGTCATTGCGGTTCTGAAGTGGCCCAGCATCTGAGAAACCTCTTTCGTGTCCATTCCGTTTTTCAGCGACAGGACGGCGCAGGTGTGCCGGAGATCCGCAAACCGGATGTGATCCAGCCCGGCCTCTTTGATGACCTCATTGTGCAGACGGCGCACCATCTGCGGTGAGTAGGGCCTCTGGGTAGCCGGGTGCATAAACATGAGCGAACTGCTGGGGTGTTTGGCGTGTTCCAGGCGCAGTAGTTCAACTACTTCCGGGGTCAGGGTGATGATCCTGGTGCCACCTTCGTACTCCACCAGCTCCCGCCGTTCCACCGAGCGTTTCTCGGTGATGGTCAGCGTCCGCTCCTTCGTGTCCAGGTCACTCCACTTCAGCGCAATCAGTTCGCCTTGCCGAAGGCCCGCGGTCAGTGCCAGCAGGAACATGGGGAGGTAACCTAACCGCTCCGCCGCATCCAGATAGTCTTCCACTTCTGCTGGCATCAGCACATTGGCGCTGACCTTCTTGGGCTTTGGATAATGAAACGCACGGGCGGGGTTTTCCGCTATCAGGCCGTCCCGGATCGCTCGGTCCAGGCACTGCTGGAGCAGTCGGTGGATGTGCCGCATGGTGTGTTCTCCCAGCCCTGGATATTCAGGGTTCTCCGGGCGGTGACCGCCAAAGTGTTTTCGCTCCTCCAGAAAATCTCCGACCTGTTCCGCAGTCAACTCCTCCAGAGGTATATTCCCCAAGCCGGGGAGGATGTGGTTTTTGAAGAGATACCCATGAGCGGCGTATGTGGTCGGGCGGCTCTGCTTCTTGTCATAGACCTCCTGCCAGTGAACGATGTACTCTTTCAGCGTCATATCCCCACCTCCATGCATTGGCGCTGCAGATTCCGGAAGGCCACCCACGGCAGGCCGGCCTGTTTCAGTATCCGCTTGTGCAGGTAGTAGAGCTCGTGGAGCTGATACGACGCTTCGGTCTTGGGGTTGAGAAACACATAGCAGTCGGTTTCCGGTATCTGTTCCAGAAGATGCTCCGCCTTGCGGTTGAGGGCCAGCAGGCGCCGTCCCTTGAGGATATACCGGCAGCGGATATGAAAATCGGCCCACGACAAGGTGATAAGTTCACATTGCCGCAGGCCGCTGGATAGTCCTGTGTAGATGAGAGGGAGTACGCCAAGCTGTTCCGCCGCGTTCAGGTACCGCTGAAGTTGTCCCAGGCGTAAGGGAGCAGTCTTATATTCGTCTGCCTGCGGCTCCTGGCAGAGCCGCACCGGGTTATAGGGAATGGCCTGGTCACGGGCCGCTTTGTCCATACAGCGCCGCAGGAGCAGATGGACGCACCAGACACTTCTGGCGCTGAGCCCCTGGCTCCGCAGACTGTCGTAGAAGTCAGTAACGGAATCTTCTGACAGTTCCGCCAGCGGGATGCACCCGATCCCGGGGAGGATGTGGCGGTAGAGCAGGTTGCGGTATCCGCCCACTGTGCTGCCGCTCCATCTGCTTTGATTCTCACAAAACCAGCGGTCGCACCACTGGCCTACGGTGCAGTTGTTTCCTTTTTGCATATCGTCGCCTCCTTTCGGCAACCGAACAATACCACAGAAAGAGGAAAATAGCTACCGGAAAGAATGGACTGTTTGCAGAAGAATGCCTGTTCCGAACAATACCACTTGTTGTCTTTCTTGTCATCTGCTGATTACATGACAAGAATCTGATTATGAGCGAGTTATTGCAACTGCATACACATTTTCCGCTTTTTGAGAACGGGCATGCCGCGCCAGGTCTTATTCTTTGTTTATGCGGCGCATTTTCTGCGGTGGTCTGGCCCTGCTATCATCGCCAGCCCGGACGGCACTTCTTTTAATATACAGAATCCAATCCCACACCCATCCCAAAAGGAGAAAGTTTTGCTTGAAACACGCAGGGCAAAAGAGTGTCAAAGAGGAATTGCCGGAGCAGCAGAAAGGGCCAAAGAGGGCAGTAGAGTGTCGGCTGAAGGTTCCGACACACGTTTGGGACCGCATTCCCAGACATTCGAACCCCACACGCCGGACCAAACACTGCCAAACAGGGTTAAAGAGCATTGAAAAGCAGCAGAAAGCAGCGGTTTTTCTCTACCCCTTTTCTCCATTTCGTGTAATCCCAAATGCGGAAATATCCCGAAGACGACCCCTACATAGAAACATCTTCCATGACAAGCTGTTCGCTTTCTGCATGACCAGAAAGTGCCAGGAACTCACCGGCAATGTCTGGATTTTTGAACCGAAGCACATCCGTATCTTTTCTGCCAAACGCAAGAAAATCCACGCCGCCATACCACACAACGCTTTCATCAACGACGGCATACCGCTGATTCAGTTCTTTGTGCGTATGGACCACAATACCTGTCTGCCTCATCATCTTGATCGCTTCACACACACTTTCTTGATTTGATAGTTCTCTGCTATCTGCCGTTCTGGTATGGATCGCAATTTCGACACCGGAAGCAACCGCCTTCTGTAAAGAGGGAAGAAGTTTCACGATTCTGCCTTTTTGCAGATAAGGACTGACGATAACCACGCTGCGGGCGGCATCATCCAGGTCCTGCTCAAAGGGAAGCATAGATGAGTATCCGTCGTAAATCACGCTGACAGACTGATCCGCTGCACCGAATTTGACCTGATATCCCAGTTCCGCATAGCCCTTCAGGCGTTTATGATACATCCGCTCCAGGGTGGGAACATGGATATCCACATAATCATAGATGCGAGCTTCCTGCTTTCCTTCATAATTTCTATGGAGACGTCCGGCATACTGTGCCAATGTACCTTTCCACGATATGGGCATCGCCAGAAGCAAGGTGTCCAGCCGCGGAGAGTCAAATCCCTCTCCAATATACTTTCCGGTGGCAACGACCACCACGTCCTCATCGTCAGGCACATTCTGCAATGCTGCCAGCTTTTCACGCTTATCCTTTTGCTTCTCACTACCAATAAGCAGAAAGACATTTTTCACTTGATCCGACAGACAACCAGCAAGCAATACAGCGTGTTCCTTCCGCTCCGTCAGCAGAATCGGTGTACGCCCCTCCTGTATCAACTTCAAAGTGTCTGACACCAACAGTTCGTTCCTGTTTTGATTTTCAATTACTCCGACGTACATATCCTGAATCCCATTGGCATTTGGTAGCCTCATGCGTGTAAATCTGGGAATTACAATGTGAGAAAAGCTTCGCTTTTCTGCCTGACTTTTGGCGTCCACCAAATACCGGACAGGGCCGCACTGCATAAAGATGATGGGATGATGACCGTCCTTGCGGACAGGAGTAGCAGACAAACCGTAAACATATTTGGCTTCAACTGCTTTCAGCACGGTTTCGAAGGTGAATGCGGCCACATGATGGCACTCATCTACAATGACCATTCCGTACTCTGTCACAAAAGACTTTACCGTCTTTTCTTCTCCCTCAAGCAGGGACTGCATGGTGGCAATATCGACAATCCCACTGCGGGAATTCTTTCCGCTGCCGATTTGGCCAATGAGGTACTGTTTTTTCTTCCTGCCGCGCTTTTTTGGAAGTTCCGGCAGAACCTCATGAACATTCAGAAATTGTTCCAGCGAGGATTTCCACTGTTCCAGCAATGCGCTGGACTGCACCAATACCAGAGTATTGACTTTGCGCTGTCCAATCAGATAGGCGCCAATCACAGTTTTTCCAAACGCAGTAGTTGCTGAGAGAACGCCCATGTCTGCGGCAAGCAGGGCCTGGGCAGCAGGTTCCTGTTCTGGGCGCAGCACCCCATTGAATTCCACATCAATGGAACGTCCCAGTGATCTGTGATCTTCCAGAATGACAGGGATTTCATATTGATCAAATAACCCCAGAATCTCATCCATGCAACCACGGGGAAGGCCGATGTATTCCTCATCTTCATAGCCGCAGTCCAGAACACGAGGAACGCCATAAACGGAAATGCGCATGGCTTGCTTGGAGCGAAATTCCGGATTTGGAAACGCCGCAAGTCTCTTGAGCGTATTCAATGCCCCTTGAGAGAAGTCTTTTTTCTCAATATAAATATAGATCAGATTGGAACTATACAGGCTTACCTGCAGCGGAAAATCTCTGTGTGTCAGTTTTGTCTGGGTTCGCTTGCGCTTCCATGGCACTTGCTTCTCCCCAGCATCTTCCAGTTCTCCCATGTCGCCATGATGACATAGTTTCCCCAGACATTCTTCCAACTGTTCCGGTGTAATTTTGGGCAGGGAGGACAGAAACGCCCACTGATCGGGATAAGGCTCAAAGTGATCATCCACAAACAGAGAATTTCCGTCTTTCTGCGCCTGGCCTTGAAATGGCAGGGCAATCAAATTCCCAAAACCGCCCTTCGGCACAATATCCTGAGACGGGAACAACCGGTCATAGGATGAAAAGGATAGCTCATGTCTGCACGACATGGTTCGGGTCAGCAAACCGGTCCCCAAGCGCCTGGCATCGGCGGCAGAAACAGGCTCCGAAAAGAAAAACCAGATATGTGCGCCGTTTCCGGAACGGGAGCGTTCCACTGCTGGTACAAGTCCTGCTTCTTTGCAGGATTTGCAAAATGCAGTCACATCAAGCTTCCAGTTTTCTTCATCAAAATCCGCAGCCAACAGCCAGGTCCTGTTGTCCTCCAGCATCGGATAGATTGCCGCCACATCTCTGCACAAAGCATCACGGCCCATCAAATGCGCCTTGACCACATCGGCCGTGAGTGGCCGAAACTCACGGTTGGGGCACTCTACGCACCTGTATTTCTTTTTATCACACAGGCCATGCACCCATTCATTTTTACAGACTGGGGTGTAACCGGTTTTCCCGGTGGTCGTGCTGTGATATCGGCGTGCATATACATCTTCCCGCCCTTTGAAAACAGAGAGGAAATACTCGATTTTCTCCTGTGAGGAGCTGTGTGCGTGAACCGGAGCAGACTGCACATCCGTTAGCGCACAGCTGCGCCACAGCGGCTCGGAGCATACCGCCCTTTTGCCGTTTTCATCTTCACAGAGAAGCAGCGCCTGCCCTCCATCCAGAGACGGGACAATTTCAAGAAGCGCATACTCCCGGTTATTGATGATCGCTTTTCTATTCATACACAGTCCCCCCTCCACACCCACAGTCACTTCCGTCTATACTTTGTTTTCCTGCCGTTTCCATCCTGATAAATCAGGCCCTTGGCGACCATGTGTTTCAGAATTCGGTTGGCTGTGGCTTGGCTTACATCCAGCAGCTGATCCACATCACGGCGTACGATATGGCCATGGGAACCAATGAAATCCAGAATCCGCTTTTCATCGCCTTTGACCGTGCCAATCAATGTCTCTGTATGATTTGCGCCGGCGTTCCTGTTTGGCAGCGTGATTTTGAATGCGTTGCTTGATACCTCGATTTTTGGTTTCAATTCCGTCTCCCCATAGGCGTTCATAATTTTAGGCATACCCGTGCCGTATGCCTCAATCAGCTGCAGACGATAAAATATGGCTGCCAGCTTGGGATTTCGGCAAACCGAGAGTCCCAGCATAATGTCATCCAGTTCAATGCCGGAAAGCAGTCCGCCTACAGAGACAAATTCAATTCTGTCGGCATATACACTGACCAGGGTGCTTGCACGGAAGGAATAGTCTCTGTGGACCAGCGAGTTCAGCAGCGCTTCCCGCAGTGCATCTTCCGGATAATCCCGTGTGTCGATTCGGTATAGCCCATCAAAAGTTGCCTTTGTCTGGTTACGCATATCCAGATAGCTGTACAGCTCCTCCATTTGCTGAAACAGCGAACCGTCAAATTCCCTTCTGTCCTGAAAAGTTCCTTTATCTTCTCCCGAGAAGGTCGCCGCCTTAATGGTGCTGGGACACTGATCGGACAGGAGCAGCGCCACATTGGAGTAGATACCATCTGCGGAAATCATCCCAAGGGTCTGCATTTTTGCAGCATCAAATGGGATATTCTGCTTTTCAAATTGCTTCTCTGCCGCTTCAAAGCTGAGGTTCTGTTCCAGCGAACGCATGGATTCGAAGCTGTCACCATCGGTTTCTTTGATCATTCTTCGGATCGCAGTATCTGTAGCCGGGTCAGAAGATGTGCCGTTTCTGACATAGACCCCACTGGGTTTCAATCCCTTACTGCCCAGATAATAGGGCCGGTCGGTTCCTTTTTGAATGGTCACAGCAATGATATCCTTGTCGCCGACGTGTTGGTTTTCGTAGCCCACAAACATTGTCACATCAGGCTTGATGGAATCTCGAATCATATTGTTTAGCTGCAAAATGACTTGGTCGGCGTTTTTGACCCCCAAGACATTTCCATCGTTGCTGACGCCAATATACAGCGTACCGCCTTTTGTATTGGCAAAGGCAATGACTTCTTTGCAGATATCTCCCACGACCTCTGCTTTCAGTTCAACAACTTCACTCTCAACAAATGCCATACACAGCGCCTCCTTTTCTTAGTTGTCATTATAATCATTCTTGTCATTCTTGTCAATTTGTATTCATCTGACAAGAAAATTATTCCGTGTTGTCAAAGCCCACGGCCCAGAGTATTTCTTTGTTTATGCGGCGCATTTCCTGCGCCTCTGCTCTGAGATGAACCGTCCTGTCATCGCCCCCTAAAACCGGACGGAACATCTTTTAATATACAGAATCCAATCCCACACAAATCCCAAAAGACGAAAGATTTTCTTGAAACAAGCAGGGCAAAAGAGTTCTAAAGAGGAACTGGCGGAGCAACGGAAAGCGTCAAAGAGGGCGGCAGAGTGCTGTTTGAAAGTTCTGACACACGTTTGGGAGCAGGAGGCCCGTGGTTCGAGTCCCCGCACTTCGACCAATACCCAGCGGTGGGCAAGTCCCACGGGAATAAGAACGCCACGCGGAACACCTTCAGCCCCTGCTGGATGCTGAATGAAGCCTATCAGGGCAAAGGGTACGCCTTTGATGCCGTCTACGCGTTTCTTGACCACCGCTTCTCCCAAAAGGGCGCAAGGCGCATTTACGCCTATACCGAGGACTACAATCTTTCCAGCCAGCACCTGTGCGAAAAACTGGGTATGCGCCAGGAGGGTGTGTTCTTCGAATTCATCTCCTTCTTGAAAAATCCCGATGGAACACTCAGGTATGAAAATACCGTGCAGTATGCTCTCCTGAAAAAAGGATGGGACCTAAAGCAGTCCGATTGATAATGTGCAGATAAGAATACCGCCCGCTAAGCATCTACGGATGTCGGCGGGCGGTATTCTTTGTTTCTCCCAGCCCAACCAACAGTCATTCCAACCTTGCTAACTAATTCTCCTTGAAAGTATCCAAATATCCCGCAAACAGAGTTGTTTTTGTCCTGCATTCAGATTGCAGACTCATTCTATGCGCCACTTGACCACATGTTTGCCCACAGACAGCGAAAACCGGCCCACCAGGGATGGCATTCCCTGATGGGCCGGTAGTTTTGTCTCAACTGGCCTCTCGGCTCCAGCGTTTTCTGGCCTGGAAGGTGGTCATAGTCCGTTCTGGCTGGGCAATGGCTGTGTCCTGTACCTCCGCCTTTGCGATGCCCCGGTCGATCTTCACCGCTGCCCTTTGGCGCATCTCGTCGGTGATATGGGAGTAGGTGTTTAGGGTGGTTGCGCTGGATACATGGCCCAGGATGGCGGACAGTGTCTTGATGTCCATCCCATGAGCCAGGGCATTGGTTGCGAAAGTATGCCTAAGATCATGAAAGCGCACTTGCTCACATCCCGCATGCTCCAGCAGTGTGTGAAGCCGTCGGCTGACTGCCGAGGGGATAATCGGCAGATCCTCCTTCTTGGGCGAGGGGAATAACCATCGGGAGTTCACTCTGGTCTTGTATTCCGCGAGCACCTTCCTGACAGATGGGGGCAGGATCAGAGTACGGACAGCCGCCTTGGTTTTCGGCTCACTGATTACCAATTTCGAACCAACGAGGTTTACCTGTTTGTTGATCCTCAATTCCCCGGTAACCAGATCCACATCATCCCACTGGAGAGCCATCAGTTCTCCCAGTCGCAGACCAGTGGCGAATTCCAGAAGGAAAAGTTCGTAGTAATTCTCTTCCTTGGCCTGGATCAACACCTTCTGCGTATCCTCTCGGGAGAGAACCTTCATCTCCTTTGGCCTGTTTGGAGGCAGCTTGCAACCCTTTGCCGGGTTGCGGACAATCAACTTTTCTGCCACTGCTTTTTCCAATACCCGATCACATAGACTGTAGCAGTTTATCACCTGACTGTCCGAGAGTCCGCTATCTCCGTTTTTCTGATCCATACGGGCCTCCGTCATCATCCAGGTACACATCTGCTGGATATCACTGGTGGTCACTTTGTTCAGCGGGATGCTTCCCAGTCTGGGCTGAAGGTATAATCGGATATACCCTTCGTAGGTCCTCTGGGTAGCAGGTCGGGCATTTGGCTTACAGTAGGTTTCATACCAATAGTCCAACCACTCCCCGAATAGCATATCTGCCTTGAGTTTTATGGGTGTGTCCGGTGTGATAGTGCTCTTCAGCGCCTTTAGTTTTTCTATACATTCGCCTTTGGTCTTGGCCAGCACATTCTTCGTCTTGGGAAGACCATTCTCATCATACCCAATGACGATCCGTCCTTCCCAGCGGCCATCCTTTCTCAGCCGGACAGTGCCTTCGCCATTTTTCCGCTTTCTTGCCATGGCTTCAACTCCTCTCCGAAGATGTCAATGAGAAATTCTTCTACGATCTCAGCTGCCCGTTTTTGCATATCGCCTGTGGTGTGAGTGTATGTGTCCAGTGTGAACGCAGCCCGTGTGTGTCCCAGGATGCCGGACAGAGTTTTGACATCCACCCCTGATGTCAGGGCATGGGTGGCAAAGGTGTGCCGGAGATCATGAAAGCGAAGGTCAGGAAGCCCTGCCTCTTTCAGCAGGACCTTCATCCGTTCATAGGCGGCACTCGGGCGGGTTGGCTGCTCTGGTTTCAGCGGATGCGGAAAGATCCATTCCGTCAGTGCCGTCTTCTTTCTCTCCCGAAGCAGTGCAGCGGTACTGGGCGCCAGGTTGATGGTGCGAGTACCTGCAGCAGTCTTGGTATCCCAGGCGGTCAGTTTGCCACCCTTCTCCTCATGGATCGTGCGGCGAATTCTCAAGGTACCTTTGGCCTCGTCAAAATCTTCCCACTTGAGCCCACAGATTTCACCTCTGCGCAAACCGGTAGTCAACTCTGTGTAGAAGAAATCGTGCCAGACGCTGTCCCTCTGAATGGTTCCCATGAACTTTTCCAGTTGTTCATCTGTCAGCACCTTTTTGCCTTTGTAGCTGAATTTGGGCGCATCAATATCTTCCGTGGGGTTTCGTGGGATGAGACCAGCCTGCTGTGCGGCGCCCATCGCCTCATGGAACATTGCGTGAATACCTCGGATTGTTCCGCTGGCCAGCCCCTCTCCCGTATTTCGGTTTCCGTGATGAGCCAGTGTATCATATAACTTTTGAATGTCTTTCCCTGTGACCTGGGAGATAATTTTCTCTCCCAGGTACGGCTTGATATGTCTGGCTACAGTTCCCTCATATCTTTTCATGGTGACGGGACGTATCGTTCCAGTCATGTTCTCCAGCCACTGATCCAGCCACTGTCCCAGTGTCATCCGGCTCTCCTCAGTCAACTCGACACCTTGATATGCCTCGATGCTCTGCCGAAGCTTTGCCGTCAGTTCCTTTTGGGTATCAGCGTAGATGTAACGGAAGATGGGATCACCGTTTTCCTTGTGGCCCACCACGATGCGCCCTTCCCAGCGTCCATCTTCCCGCTTGCGCACCATGCCCTCACCTGACGGTCGTCTTTTTGCCATGCCGTATCACCCCCAAGGCCTTATTTTTGTTTTGCGGCGCAACTTTTGAGTGCTTATTTTACAGCGGGGAATTTGTAAGGCTCCGCCACATACTGATACAGAACTGCACCGCAGTGTCGGCAGATCAGATACTGCAGCCGGTTGCCGAGTAGTCCATGCTTTTTGAAGGTGACCAGCGCCTCGCCATGCTGCCAGCCAAGGCCAATGTCCTCGCATCCGCAGTACTGGCACCGCTGGACCGGAAGTTGATTCATCATCTTATTCAATCCTCCTGTTCTATCCTGTGACAGAGGCGCTCTGTTTCCTCCTCATCGAAGGAGTACAGGCCGTCCGCCTCCAGTTCTTTGCTCAGTCCCCAGGCCAGTTTGAATCCTGCGGTGAAGCTGGCCAGTGAGGTCTCCTCCCGCAGCAAGTTTTGGGTGTCCACCAGATGCATGAGCCTGCGCCGCTGAAGCTTGTCCAGGCAGTCCCGCACCTCCTGGCGGGTGTTCTCAATATCTTCTTCTAACTCACTGAAGTCCGGCTCCCGGTAGAACCGCTGGTGCAGGGCTCTCATGTAGTCGTTCATGTGTACCGCCTCCTTTGCAGCAACACACAATACCGAACTACAGAGAAAATAGCCAGGTCTTTTGACCACAATTATCAAACTGTTATCAATTTCTCCGGTCCATTTCTGCGCGGCCTTTATCATTGTTAACACTGTGCTATTTTTACTCACCATCCGCCCATGGTCATGCCGTCCATAGTCTGCTCATCCTCATGGTCATCCGGCTTGTGCCCCAGGGCGATTTTCTTGGCCCTGAGTTTCTGGATCCGCTTGCGATCAATATGCGGTACCCTCGTGGTGGAATCCTGTGGAGCGCTGTCCCGGAAAATATTGCCCATGTGGTGGAGCAGTCGGGTTGTCGAGAGCAGCAGGCCGGGCGATACAAGCTGTCCTTGTTGCTCTATCCGGTCTACAAAAAATTGGGCATAGGTGTGACCCCGTTCCGCAGCGGCCTGGAACCACTCGCAGGCAGCGTCTTCGTCTTGTGCCACACCTTCGCCCATTAAGTACAGTTTACCCAGCAGATACTGCGCCCAAGGGTTATCCGCTTGTGCCACCTGGCAGAGATATGTCGCCGCCTTATCTGCATTTTTGAGTATGTGCTCACCGCTGAGATACTCCTTACCCAGCGCATAGGCAGCGTAGTCATTTCCGTTTTTGGCAGCTGCCTTCATCCAGCGGATACCCTCGTCTGGATCACGCACATCGGGATCGTCAGAGAGGAGCAATCTGCCCAGGGAATATTGCGCAGCGGTGACATTCTGCTTTGCCGCCTGTTCCAACCAGTGTCTGGCTTTTTCTGTGTCCGGAATCAGCAGCCCGCCGTCCCGGTACAACAGTCCCAGAAAATATTGCGCGTATGCGTCATCCGCTTTGGCCAGCTGTTCCAGCTTTGCCGCGGCAGCATCCCGTTCCGCAAAAGGCAGTTCTTCATTTTCGATCGTCCCTCGCAGTTCCCAGCACGCCCAGTTGAGTTCCCGGTCCTCTACCCAGCCGCCACCATCCTCCATGTCCCTGTCCTCAAAGGAAATTTGATTTCGCCGAATACGCTCGGCCTCTTGGATCACCGCGTTTTTAATAGCGCGGAACTCTTTCTGATGAGACAGCGGCGGACGCTGGCGTTTCTTCTCTGAACAGAAGTCACTTACTCTGCACTGCAGGTCCCACCATTTCTGGTAGCACTCTTTCACAACCGACAGCCGCTCCATCTGGTCTACGATCTCATCTACCTGTTTCTTCAATGCTTTCGGAAGATACCCGTAGGACTTCTTACCTTTCACATCACCCAACTGTTGCGCAAGATCCAGCATCATCCGCTCTGCCTCAGGATGTTCACAGACTGACTCACGCATCTGCTGAGACAACTCCAGCATGACTCTCCGTGTTTCTCGCACCAGTTCGTCCCGGCTTTCAGACTTCTGTTCGTAGAGATGGAGCATCTCCTGTTTGAAGATCTGATTGGTGAGTGTGGATTTGATATTGCGGATGCCGTCCCGTGTCAGATATGCTTCTCCCGGCTGTGTCGACCACGCCATCATGTGCACATGGGGGTGCTTACCCTCGTCATGGAAGGCGGCGTACCAACGGAAATCCTGGAGCGGGATCTGCATGGCAGTAGCAATATCATTGCGGTGTGTACGCAGGAGAGAACGCCACGCCTGGGCGTTGTTATAGCCCAGGCGCTCCGCGTCCTCCCGATGGAGCGAGATGATGTGCGTCCACACATTTCCTGTGTAGTGCTCCAGTTCCGACATGGCCTTGTCCAGATCCACACTATCCTCATCTCCAAACAGTCCATGGTCACCCAGACGCTCAGCGCGAGGACGAGTGGCAATGTATTTTGCGTAGCCCTCAGATGATTGTACTTGGGACCAGTTCTCCTCCAAAGCCAGAGTGATGAGAGACGAGGCATTGGCCTTGGTGGGACGAGTAGTGTAGTCCTCATACTCCAACAAACCTTTTGTGTCAGGAAAATCGTTCACCAGTTTAGTGATGAGCTGCTCCTGCTTGCGGGTGGGCGGACGGTCATCTGGAATGATCTCCACCCGTTCCCGCGTGGCAATATACTTCATGTAGCCGCCCGCACCTTTACCGCCGCCGCACTTAATGTAGGGACTCTTAACAATCAGTCTTGCCACTCATCATCACTCCCGTCGGCGTCTTTTGCGATCTGCTCGAAACGCAGCCTGCCGTTGGTGCGTTTCACATTGGCGATGCTGTTGGCGCGACGGCGGCGCAGATACTCCTCGTCCAGCTTGACGCAGTCGGCCAGCGTGCTCATTCCCATATCCAGTTCTACCGCCTGCTTGAACAGCAGCGACGCCATGCGATTTTCGAACTGGTCCAGTCTACCATCCAGGTAGGACTGAACTGAGGTTGGGAGAAACAATCCAGCGTTATTGGCGCTGAGGTAGTCCAGGTAAAAGTCGATGGCGTTCTCAATAAAAGCGGTGAGACTGCGGCTGCCATCTTCCGTATACCGCCGTTCCAGAGTGGCTTTTTTCTCTGGCGATAGGTAGAGAGGGAATTTTTCTTTTTTGCTCATAATGGCTCCTTTCCGGGAGGTGACCCCTATTTTTTCCTTGTGGGAGTAAGCGTTGCGGGATAACGACCGCAGAATTCTGTTTTCTCTCCGATTTTGACCCCATTTCCAACGCCCACGGAAACCCCTGAAACTGCCCGCACTGCGGGCAGATGTGACCGGCCAAAGGCGTCGCTGGCGACGCCTGGCCTTTATCCTGCTTTTTCTTTCGTCCCCGCCTTGCGCTCTGATTTAGGCCGACAGTGGCCCAAATTCGCTTTGAAAGCCCCAGGTGTGGCAGGGACTCTGCCCTGCCCCGAAGGAGGGCACACAGCCCCTCACAGCGGGACACACAGGGTGTTCTCTGCGTTCCATCCCAAGCGTTTCTGCGCCTGATCTCGTTTCTGCTGTTCCTCCAATCGAAGCATCTGCTTCTGGTAGCAATGATCCATCGCCATTTGAATTGGCAGGATGGTGTACTGGTTGTTGCCGTTCCACTTCATGCCGTGGTCATCAATATAGCTGGTGTTCTCAACAGCGATAAGCCGCTGATCCTCCAGCTTTGTGATGTGCTTCATCACCGTGGCCGCTGAGAGATGTACTGCCGCGGCAATCGTGCGGCAGCTGGGATGGCACTGATGAGTTCTGCGATTTTCGCAATAGAGCAGGTAGGCGTAGACAGTGATGGCTCCGTGACCGATGTTCAGGAAAAACAACTCATTGGGCAGAGAGAAAAAGTTCTTACTGTTGCTTTCGAGTATCGGGACCATGTGCTGATCCAGTAGACCGCGACGGTTCAGTTCAGAAAGCTGCTTCACGGCCATGTCCTTGCTCATGTGCAGTTGGGATGCGATTTCATCCGCACTGGGTGAGGCATTTTTGTTGCAGTGGACATGCAGATAGCAGAGAAAGGCGAGAATGGAAAATCCTTGGGGCTTCAGTTCCCATTTCCAGACATCATTCGGAATTGGGAAGCGGCGTCGCTTCGGATCTGGTTGATTGAAAAAGAAACTCATTTGTGCACACCTCCCTCTGTGTTCTCCATCACCCATTGAATGAACTGCTCCTTGGGTACCACCATGCGGCTGCCCACACGCAGCACCGGAAAGTCTGGTTCGTGCATGAGTTCGTAAGCACTGGATAGCGATACGCCCAGTACTTTTGCCACCGTTGCTGAGTTCAGAAACAGTGGCAGTTCGTCGTAGTTTTTGTAGACAGATTCTTTCATTTCAAATTCTCCTTTGCAAAAAAGTAAGGACATCACCGGCGGTACTGATGTCCTTCTGCTTGTATTGTGTCGGAGATTTTGATAGACTGAGAAAAAGGTGTGACCATTTATTTTTCAGGTGGGACAATTTTTAAGGGGGGGGGGAATTCGTATGTATGGAGAGATCGTATTTTATACCCACGGCAGCATGATTGAGTACGGCGGTGAAATCTTTCAGGCCGGTGAATTAACTGCTGACATATTGAACTTTGCTCCCGAGGACTATCCCCCCATCCAGCGTCTCTTGGATCGCATGAAGGACTTGGCCAAGCAGTATGAGGACACATTGAATCGGGGCGTATGGTGGGAGTTAAACAACCAGCTGATGGAGTTGCGCAGTCAGTTGATGAAGTATCGGGTGTTCCAGATCCTGCTGAAAGAGGATGACCGCTTTCTCAACGAAACCCAGCAGTACACGGAGAGTTATTCCTTTTTCACCGACGAGGAAATGGATGAGCAGGAGTGCTCCAAGGATCGGTGGTTGGAAATGTACCGGCAGAAGGAAGAGGAGGGCTGGACGCCGCCTTTTCTCCTCATAGTGGATGGCAGCCATGAGGACAAGTGGCGGTACTACAACCTGCAGATGGCCCGCTACCGGCGATATATCGACGATGTTATTGTCTTCAATCCTACCATCCATAACTTTATCAACTTCCTTCTCTCCAAATTGAAACGGAACTCCCCTGAGGAGTACGCCGCCGCACTGTATCAGTTTTATAACGATGAGCGTCTGGTGGAGAAACTGATCGTGAACCCCACCAGCCTGGAGCGACCCTTCTATCAGAAGTACGATCCCTGCGTGGTGAGTTATCTGCCCAGAGAACTGCCCGACGGAACCTTTGCCATCGCGCAGGAGCACACAACGGACAGTTTGCAGATGCTGCTGAAAGCCGACTTCATGACAGCGCTAAACGCCGGACATAACATTCGCCGCTGCATTGTCTGTAAAAAATACTTCCTGGTTCGCAGCGGTGTCCATGCCCTCTACTGTGAGGGACGTTGCCCGTTGGATGAGCGGTTCACCTGCCGGCAGTTTGGCAGTTATGAGATCCAGAAGGAATTGGCGCATGATGTGCCGAAGATCAAGGCCAAGATCACCGCCTTTAACCGTATCCGAAAGGACTATCAGCGTGGGATCATCACGGAGGAGGAGATGCGGCGGCTGAAGGATGCCGTGCGGGACAGGCTGTTTGACGCACTGAGCAGTTCCGACATCTCCAATGAAGATTTTGAGAGATCCATATCCTCGCAGCATCTTTATCCTATTTGTAGAGTGGCTCGTCAGGCCAATCCCCGAGGTCGTCCCCGCAAAGTGAAGGACGGTGACAACGCATGACCAACGAGGAACTGTTGGAGCGGATCGCCAACGGTGAAGAGGCGGCTCTGACCAAGCTGTGCCTGATAAACACAGGCATTGTCAAGAATCACGCTTGGTCAATTGCCCGCCAGTATCACTGCCTGCGGCAAACCAAATATGGCGGCCTGAGTGATTATGCAAAAGAAACGCTCTCCGAACTGGAGAGCGTGGGAAAGCTGGCGCTGGTGGAGTGTGTCCGCACCGGCGGTTATGATGCGGAGAAGGGCCGGTTCACCACCTTTGTCACTCCATTTCTGGTCGGAGCCATGCGGCGGCATTTGGAATGCAGCATGGGGACACTATCCCTTGACCGGGACAGTATGGGATTGGTGCGAAAGGCACAGAACCGCTATCATCAAAAAGGGCAGAGCGTGGAGGAGATCAGCGAGGCGCTGGGCATCTCTTTTCGTGCGGCGGCCAGGGCGATTGTCTATCCCACACATTTTCTCTCTGTCTATGATCTGCAGGATCCGGATGATGACGGCGATATTTACGAGCGACTTACCATGAACCGCCTTTCAGGCTCTGCGGAGGAAACGGTGATTCGTATGCTGACTATGGAATGCCTGCGGGAAGAGTTTTTGCAGCTTTCCAAAAAAGACCAGGATATCTTGGGGCGGTACTTCGGCGTGTGCGGTTTTCCTAAGTCAGACCTGCGGGAGATCGCCATGCGAAACCTGATGAAAGAATCCGGGGTGGAGAAAGCCAAAGATCAGGCGGTGGAACGACTGCGGGATCTGTGTCTGGATAGCCTTGCGTGGAAACTTCGCCGGGCCAGACGGATGATAGAGAGGGCAGTACAGTTTGGGGCATAGATATAGATTCCATAGTTTCCCCATTCCTATATTTCTTAGGAGTATACTGACTTTCCTTGTGTGCCTATGGTAAAGTAAAAGCAAGAATATTTTATAGGGAGGAGGTATTGTAGTGGAGAACAAACCCGCATGGTTGCACATTTTTTCTGATGGAATCCCCGGGGAACTGCTATTGGTGCTTACGCTTTTGATTTGGGCTATTTTTGCTATGATCTTGTTTTCCAACGCAAAAAGCCGGCTAAATATTTGGTGTTTCTACAGTGGGATGCTGTTCAGCGTAGGAGCGCTAAAGGAATATCTATTTTATACTCTGGGTCCCGTTCTTATTGATAGTGGGATTTGGACCAGCGGCTTTTCAGAGACACTATATTCACTCCTCAGTGCAGTGTTTTACTATCTGTCCATGCCGGCGGTATTGATTTTCTGTTTATACTTTCACCATTTGGACCAAACTCATCCCCAGCGTTTTCGTTGCCTGCAGATGCTGGTGTTCCTTCCGGGTTTCCTGCTTGCCGTAGTATTTCCCTGTACAAAGACGAGTTCTTTCCAACACGACACCGTCTTTTGCCTGACTGTAGGAATCTATAACTGGTGCTATGGACTGATTGGCACCGGGATTATCCTTCATGCGTTATTGGAAGAGCGAATGAGCGCCCATTATCACCAGCGCAAGCTGGCGGCAGCCAGTCTGCTGGTTCCACTGTGGTTTTGGCTGGTGTCTGCCTTTCCCTATCACGCCTTGGGTATCCCAAATCTCAGTAAGCTCTGGCAGGTCAATTTGATCGTGGTGCTGGTTGCTCTACTGTACTTTCTGTATCATGCCTTTCGGGACGGCATCTGGGGGATTCGCTTTCGCAGGGAAACCTACGACTGGAACAGCGGAAACCGGGTTCTGCAGAAGAATGCTCAGTATGTGGGGCATGCATTGAAAAACGATCTATCAAAAATAGAGTGGTGTACAGATTTTTTAGCTGCGCAGGGAGCATCCTCCAGAGAGGTGGATATTCTCCGTCGATCTGCTGCCCATCTCAAGCAGTTTATCAGCCGAACACAGCTCTACTCCGAAAAAATCTCTCTTCTTCCAGAAGCGTGTGACATTTCGAAACTTCTCCGCAGTTTGGCGGAGGAATTTAATGTTTCTGCCGAAAAGCGGGGAAAAGTTCTTGTTGCTGAATGTGACTCTCAGATGCTGGTGTGTGATCCGGCCCATGTGGAGGAAGTTTTGCGGAATTTAATCGCCAATGGTCTGGACGCCGCAGGCAAGAACGGAGAGGTAACGATCTCTTATCAAAACCTCTCCCGCAAGCGATATGCAATGATTACAGTAGCGGATAAGGGCTGTGGAATAGATGCAAAGAAGGTAAATCAGATTTTTGAGCCATACTATACAACAAAAGCAGGGGGGAATAATCTTGGCTTGGGACTCTATTACTGCTGGAATGTTATGAGTGCCCACGGCGGCAGCATTCGGGTGACATCCGAACCAGGACAAGGCAGTACTTTTTTACTGCTATTTCCAGTAAAAAAAAGAAGGAGGTCGGATGATGGAACCAATCCGGATTTTGGTGGTAGAAGATGATCCTGATTTTCAATATTTGATTCAGCAGAGTCTGTCAGAACAATCGGATTTTGCGTTGATAGCTTGTTGTCAGGATGGAGAAAGCGCCTTCCTGGCAGCGGTACGGGAACGACCTGATGTTGTCTTAATGGATCTGGCACTGCCAACAGACCCCGTAGAGGGAGTGATGGCAGCCCGGCGTATTCGTCTGGAGACTCGGGCGAAGGTGATTTTGCTTACCTCCTATGAGGAGCCGGAAACCGTGGTGAGAGCCAGTGTGGAAGCCCTTGCTTCCGCCTATGTGTTAAAAAGTCAATTTCCTCTGTTGGTACCTACCATCCGGGAGACCGCTCGGGGCGTCACACCTCAGTCTCATTTGATCTGCTCCGCACTGCTGAAAAATCTGACTCCAGCGGAGATGTCTGTGTTCCGGTATATGCTTGGGACGCCAGTTACACTCCACTCCTCGGAAAAAACTATTGCTAATCAGCAGACCAGCGTGCTCCATAAATTGGGGCTTCAGAATAAGCAGCAACTACGCCATGTTTTTGCCGCCTATTTCCCTCAGATAGCGGAAGCAACCGGTCAATCCTATCAAAAGAGTTAGCAGCCTCCACCCTTCAAGGCGGAGGCTGTTCCCATGTTTCTTGGGAACAATAGGAAAGCGGGAAATGATATAATGAACGCAACCATAGAAAGAATTTGGCAATTTCCTGCGAAAAAGAAAAGGAGGAGAGAATATGAAGCTGCGTTGGAAGCGAGGGATCGCGGTATTGCTCACCGCTGTGATGTTGCTCAGTATGCCGGGAGGACTGGAGCTCACAGCAGCAGCTGTTGAGACTGTTCAGGAAGCAGAGCAAAGTGCTGTGCAGTTGGCAGATAACGAGTATGAATTGACGTTTGCAAGTTACGGACAAACCGTAACCGGTTATACAGGAACGCCGGTAGATGTGGTAGTTCCAGATGGAGTGACAGCCATCGGGAGCGGCGCGTTTCAGTCCTGTGAAAGTTTGATTTCTATTACACTCCCGGACAGCGTAGAGACATTGGAGGCAAGTGCCTTCTCTGGCTGTACCGCTTTGGAGTCCGTGACATTCGGCAGCGGCCTAAAGACGATTGGAAATACCGCCTTTTCCGACTGCACGTCCCTGAAGCATGTCTATTTGCCAAGCGGCGTCATCAATTGGGGGTTCAGAATATTCCAGAACAGCGGGCTGACCACGGTCACCTTTCCAGAGGATATGACGGATCTGCCGGAGGCGCTGTTTATGGGGAGCGCTTTGGAATCCGTGGTGATTCCAGACGGAGTGCAGTACATTGGCCCCTCATCGTTTAGCGGTTGTCAGGCTCTTCGTGAGGTAGTCATACCGGACAGCGTTACCAGTATCGGACATTCGGCCTTTTCTGATTGCCCATCTTTGACACAAATCACCCTTCCCTCGAATCTGACTGGGATTTCCAGCTTTCTGTTCGAAAACAGCGGACTGATCAGCATCCAGATTCCTGATCAGGTTACCACTATTGCATACTCCGCTTTTAGCGACTGTACGGATCTTACTTCCATTGAAATCCCCCCCAGCGTTTCTACTATTGATTCCAATGCATTCCGTGGCTGTGATCCAGCCAATATTACCATCTGGTGTACTGCCGACAGCCAGGCATACACCTTTGCCATAGAACATGGACACCCCATTCGATTGATAGGCTCAGAGGACATCCGAAAGGTAACTGCAACAGTCCAAAGCCCGGAAGGAACTGCATTGACAGAGGGATTTACCGTGGGATGGTACGACGTCAGCACCGGACAGCAGGTTGCTGAGGGGATCAGCGCCACATTGCCTGACGCTTCCAAGACCTATGAATGTCGAATTGCACTGGGGGATGAACTAAGCTGCCTATATGAAACACCTGATCCTCAGACCGTGGAACCGGAGGGCAGTGGAGCGCTTATTTTCTCTCTAAAGTCCTATGCTGCCGTGTATCTCAGTGGAACGGTGGTGGATGAGACCGGTGGGCCTGTGCAGGGGGCGGCCGTGGAGATTACACAGGACTTTGGAGATCAGTCCATCAATCTCCAATCTCTTACTACGGAACAAGATGGCGGTTTTTCTGCGGAAATATCTCATGTTCCCACCACCGTGGTGGTACGAGCTAATGGCTATTACAGCGCCAGCCGGATGGTAAGTATGGGCAATTCCTATGACTTGGGAGAGATTGTCCTGACAAAAACAGTCAGTGACTGCATCCAGCTTACCTTGACCCAGGTTGACGCGGTCAGAAGTGGAGAAGCACTCCGGAAACGGTATCTGCCCGATGCCGCCGGACTGAATTTTACCCTGACCAGAAACGGGCAGCCGGTGACCAGGTTTGAGGTTCAGGGCACCACGCTGAGATTTCTTCCTGGCGTGGTCAATGCTGGAGATACGATTCAGTTATCGATAGAGGATACACAAGGGAATTACACTGCGGAAGACGTCACTGTCACACTGGATGAAAGCAAGATGGGCAGTGTCCAGATCACTCTGACGGAACATGGAAAATTCTATCTCCCCACCATCTCCGCCGCCCATGCAGTGGATATGATGATTTTTGACGCGGAAGGCAACCTTGTTTCCGTCAAGTCCGTCCAGTGTCCCATGGAGAGCCCTGCCCTTCCGGCCGGGCAGTACAGCCTGGTTTTCTTGGAGAAGACTGCTCTGCTTTCCAGCGTACCTACCATCAGCCGTTTGAAAGACCTTGGACTGACGGAAGGCAACGACTATACCTTGCTCTCTGTTACTATAACGGACGGCATAATGATCCAGTTGGAACCGGTGACCGTACCGGAATTGAATACCGATATTCTTACCGGCCGTATTCTTGACAGCGGCGGGCTAAATGTGACTCCCGGTCAGGTGACAATTGGTGAGCTGGCCTATCTCCGTATGGCTTTCGCACTGAAGGACGACGCTACTGCACAGACCATCCAGTTGACTATGCCGGATGGAGTGGAGCATGTCGGCGCAGCGGTGGGTGTGGAAGATCTGATTACGACATCGAGTGGAAACACCGTGACGATCACCCTTCCGGAAGGTGTGTCGGAAGGTGTGGTTTACTTGGCCTGCAAAGTTGGGATAGTAGGGGAACACCATATCAGCGCGCTCCTTTCCGCTGGAGAACAAATTCTGCCCTTAGGCGGTTCGACCCTCACTCTCTCTCCGGGGCGGATCAGCCTGCCTACCAAAACCGGAAATCAGACCATACAGATCACAGGCCGAACGTTCCCCAACGCAACAGTTACTCTCTATGATAACGACTTAGAGATTGGTACAGCTACCGCCAATGCAGTGGGCAGCTGGCAGGGTATGTTTGACCTGGCAGAGCCGCTGTATGCTCGATCCTATCATTATATCCATGGGGTCGTGACGGCAGCCGGCTTGGACAAGCCAGCTGAGATCGACAGCCAGCTGGTGATCTATGACAAGGATATGCCGGCTGTGCTGGAAACGGTGACGATGTATAACACCGGGGATAACGGTGAGAACAAGAGTGTATTCCATTTCGGTTCAGCGAATCAGACGGCGCAGGATACCCGCTCCTACCGTATGTGGCCCGGAAATTTCCCCACATTTACCTTCCAGGTTGAATTTTCCGGGGACAATACGCAGTTGGATCAGGTCTATGTGGTGACGGAGAGCAAGGGCGGCCACCGGACCTATGTAGAGACCGCCTATGATACGAGCAGTGGTCGATGGCTTGGGACCCAGCAGTACTATGCCTTTGAAGACGCGCCGCAAGGCATCGGTGTTATCTATTCCTTTAAGGGATCTGATGATCTCGATGTGCAGGAGGAGATGTTTCAAGATAACATGGTCTCCTTCGTAACATCAGATACCCAGCCGCTGGCAGATCTGATAGGAACAGAAATTGACGGTGCAAAGGGCGACAATGCACCGCTGACCTTTGAGGTGCAGGAGGCTTCTGAGCAGGAAAATGATTTGCAGGGTGTCCTGAAGATTACCGAAAACAATGACCCACTTTTCTGGTATCGGCTGCAGCAGACGCAGGAGAGCCGCACAGCACAGCAACTGGCTGCAAACGGATTCTATCCGGTCAACATGGAGCAGACGCTCTATACGCTGGCATCCTACCGGGAGGATGCCATTCAGATGCAGTATGCGGACCTGACTGAGCACATTCTTTTGACGGAGACCTATTACTTCGAAGACCCACAAGCCGCCGCAGCTACAGCCCGCGCTCAGTTTATCTCGTTGGCCGACGCAAGGGGAATCCCGACAGAGGTAATGGATTCTATCTTTGATGCTTATGGGAAGATTACCGACAAATTGACTCTTGCGGGTATCACCAAAGACCTCATCGAGTTGACGGATGCGCAGATTCAGTGGCGCATGCAGATCCAGGGGAATGTAGACGTCCTGCTTATAGACGCAAACGCTCTTGGAAAAGTTCTTGATGCCAAGTGCCCGGATGGAAGTGACCGCCTGGATGCGGATACGCAGATGCAAATGGCATCGGAACTGATAGAAATTGGTCAGGATATCCAGACATACCAGGATACTGCAACCAGCCGCGCTACCGGAGCTGCTGTTTCAAAACTTATGTCCGTCATTGGCAATCAGTTATTTGATAAAGCCTTTGATAAGATTCCATTTGCCTCGAAAATGGCGAAATACAAGGCAACCATTATGAAAGACTTACTGCAACAGGTCACTGAGATCGGTAAACAGTACTTTACTCCGGAAATCGAAAACGCTTTAGTAAACGGCATCAAGCTGCCCAACGGCACAACGATCCCCATCGATCAGCTGACCCCCGCATTGTATACACCGGCCAGTGTGGAGAACTATATCAACTCCACCGCAGCAGGCCTTCAAAAGCGGCTGGATGCCTTGAACACCTCCTTTAAGAACACCAAATGCGAGGACAAGGAGCCTGAGGAGGACGATCAGACCGGCAAGGGTGACAGTAGCGAGAATTATACAGATTGGGGATATTCGGTCGATTCAGTGGAGAGCGAGATCAAGGAGACCATCCCCATTCTGGATCCCTCCGGCTATGTATACGAGGCGGTGCCGTCCAACCGGCTGACGGGGGTAACGGCTGCCCTGTACTATCAGAATGAAACAGACGGCGAAAGTTTGTGGAATGCCGACACTTACAGTCAGCTCAATCCTCAGATCACGAAAGCTGATGGGGCCTATGCCTGGTTTGTCCCTGAGGGCCAGTGGAAAGTGAAGTTTACCAAGGATGGATACCTGTCCGCAGACAGCAGCGGTGTGCCTGCTGCCGTCGGAAACACCGGGAATACCGGCTGGCTCCCGGTACCGCCGCCCCAGTTTGGGGTGAACATAGGCATGGTGTCCACCGCCGCGCCCACGGTGGAGAATACCATCGCTTATATCGACCGCATCGAGGTGACCTTCAGTCAGTACATGAACATTGGAAGCGTAGCGGATGCCATTTCCCTAAATCGGGACGGTGAAAACATCTCCGTTACCGTAAAAGCTCTGGACGCGGAGTATAATCTGGAGGGAACCAATCAGTACGCAACCCGGTTTGCCGTGGCCCCGGTAGATGGGGACTGCGCCGGCACGCTGACGATTGCCACCGACGCAGGAAATTATGCCAACGCCTGTTTGGAGAATATATATACCGCAGCCCTGGCTACCCCGATCCAGCGCCCCACCGCAATCACGGCAGAGGACTGTGCTCTGACGGTTCATGAGGAGGGCGTTCTGCCAGTCACCCTCGTCAACGGCGCGGCAGGTACCGCCCTAACGGTGGAGAACCTGACACCCAGTCTGCTGAGTCTCTCCGACCAGAGTGTGACTGCCGGTGCGGACGGAACCGCAGCGCTTATGCTCACCGGCAACCTGCCCGGCGTGGGACAGATTCGGGTTACAGAGCCTGTTTCCGGACTGTCTGAGACCTTCCAGGTGAGCATTGCCATGACCGAAACGAATGTGCAGGATGGCAAGCCTGAGCCGGTAGTGGCGACTCTGAGCGACGGTACAGTTGTGACCACCGGCATGACCTTGGAACAAGGAACCAGGATCACTCTGTCCACCACCACGAAAGGCGCAACCATCCGGTACACCCTCAACGACACCTGTCCCTGTAAAGACGAGGCCCTGACCTATACCGGCCCCATCGCTATTACAGCGAACACAACGCTCCGGGCTGCCGCTGTGCTGGACGGCGTATATAGTGATACCATCCGCCTGGAACTGATGATAAAGGCGGAGCAGTCTGGCGGAGGAACGGGCGGCGGTGTCAGCAATTCTGTCAACTATGCCGTTGAGACAGCCGATACGGAACATGGCACTATCACGGTCACTCCAAGCCGCGCGAAAACCGGCGACACCGTGACCATTGCAGTAAAGCCTGATGCGGGATATGTACTCCGTACACTTACTGTCGCCGATGGAAAGGGCAATGATGTGAAGCTCATTGATGTGGATAGCAGAACATATCGGTTTACAATGCCCGACAGCGCGGTACTTGTGAACGCTGTGTTTGCTCAGGAACTTGAGATGCTCATTGCCTTTACAGATGTGGACGCGGAAGACTATTTCTACGATGCAGTAGCCTGGGCTATGGCCCATAATGTTACCTTCGGCACCTCGGACACAACCTTTAGTCCTGACAACGTCTGCACCCGCGCACAGGCTGTCACGTTCCTGTGGCGTGCTGCCGGTAGCCCTCAGCCGCAAATGATAATCAATCCTTTTGAAGATGTGCAAGAGAGCGATTATTTTTACAATGCCGTATTGTGGTCTGTGGAGAACAATATTACGGCAGGGACCAGCGCAGGAACATTTAGTCCGGATACCGTCTGTACCCGCAGCCAGGCCGTTACCTTCCTATACCGTTATGACGGCACTGTTGCTACAGAGATGACTGAGTTTATTGATGTGAACGAAACAGCATACTATTACGATGCAGTTCAATGGGCAGCTCAGAACGGCATTACCTCTGGTACCGGCACGAACACCTTCAGCCCAGAAGCCAATTGCACGCGAGCCCAAATTGTGACATTCCTTTATCGGGCTCTGAAAAAGTAGCTAAAACATTTTTATAGAGATAAGCGGGGCCAGATTATCTTTCTGTCCCCGCTTATTTTATTCGTTGCATTTATCAAAATGGCTGTTCCCTATCTTTGTTAACTCCGTGCTAAAATCATCATGTAAACCGGAACTGTGATCAGAGCATAATATCTCCTGCAGCTTTTCTCTGACCACATTTTCAGCCACAGTGCCACTCGGAGTACACGGAAACAGTACGTTCAAAAAACGCTAAAGAGTAATGAGAACGGAACAAAAACGGCTATAAGCCATTAGAAATAATACAAGAAATTTAATTCCAACTCTTTGCTTATAGCACTATAAATTTAACTCTGTTTCTGCTGTGCTTTCCATTCCCGCAAATACTTGAATGGAAAAGGAATGACAGTCCATCCATTTGCACGTATGAAATCCACCTCAAGCAGCGGCAGGTATCGCTGGAACTGTAATGTTTGGCCCGTTGAGCAAACCTTTCGGATTCTACAGGCGTGAGGCAATGACCGGTTCATGGATTTCCCAAGATATCCTGCGTAGTAGTACTGGGCATCGCCTTCACAAAAATGCCGAATTCCTAACACCGGGCTGAAAAGCGATTCTCTATTTTCAGCGCTTTTCAGCGTATTTCCAATCAAAACACCGGTCTCCTCAAAAACAAATTGGTTTATTTCCCTGCCCAGTTTACTTTTCAAATTAAAAATTCGCCGCACGTCTCTTCTGCTAACCTGTATTCCATGTTGGGCTATTTCATCCAGTATACTCTGGCACTGCTCTCTTTCCCTGCCGGCTAGGTCATAGGAGTATTTCCGTATCGCCTCCATAAGCGGCTTTACTGAAATTTGTTCCTCATCCCGTGTAGCGCTGAGGCGCTGCTTAAGGCCTTGCATATCGGGGAGCGTATAGCGGTCCGTGTCGTAAATAATATGGATGTTATCTTCCTCTTCATAGACAACGTCCTTAATCATGCTGTCAAGCTTGCCGTAGGATGTTTCAAATACAGCGGAAATCTTTTCTCGTTCTGTGTTATCCTCGCAGAACGATTGCTGCCACGATTCAAAATGCAGTTTTCCATCCGGTTGCACACGGAGCATATCATAACATATGGGCTTGCTTTTGTCCGTATAGTCTGAAGTTGCCGTGACAAACGTAACAGGTTTATGAAACCCGAGTTTAGGCCAATCATAGCATGTCATCTGCCGTCGGTTGATATCGATTTTAATGGCAAGTTCCTGGATGACTTTCAGCAGTTTATGGTCTTCTTTTTCTCTTGTTCCGCGCCTATTCATGCCAGTCAGTTGGAAATCTTCAACCGTTACATGCTGCACAATGCAATCCTTAGGCGCTTTTAAATAATCATCATCTTCCGGGTGGTCTTCATAGAACGGAGGATGATGTATAATCCGAAGCAGTGCATCCCCTCTTCCCGGCGTTCCCTCCACGAAGGTAATTTGACTATATCGTTCCAGTTCATAGCGCAGCATGGAGACCAATGTGTGCGATTCCTCATTTTGTACGGTGTCCTCCAAATACAGCGGTATCTCTCTCAGCCGGTTTCGGATTCCTTCCATACTATTGTCTGAGCTGCATGTCCCAAGATGCGTACTTTCGTCGAACGAAATCATTGTGAAAGACAGATACGGAGACAGCCATGTCTGCACATCCTGCAAAAACTGATACAAAATTCCAACTTTGCAATTTTTATAGTCAGACAGGGAGCCAAATTCCAAAAAAGGTACCGTATTCTTTCGTCTTTGGGTAAGTGCCCCAATTGCAAAGTGCTCTACATTTTTATCCAGCTCTTCTTTCAATTCCCGCCGTAGTATGTAGCATTCAGGATCGAAAAGATATTGGGGCCGATTCTTTAGATCTTGCCTTATGCGAACATTGCTAAAGGTTTTGACCTCCAGCTTTACGCAGCAGTTTTTTGCAAATGAAATTTGGAGCACCCAGAAGCTGGCCAGCAGCTCTTTACGGCGATAGACCCAGCCGGATTGCATGTAATACAGCCTTCCAGTCACATTATGATACAATGCACCGTCCGTTTGAAGGCTGGGAAGCGCATTGCACAGCAGCTGAACCAAAAGATGTTTTTTCGTTTCAGCCAATGTCTGGGCCGAAATTTCCTGCACCCGCACATTGTCTTCACAGCGTTCCAATGTCTGTTTGAGCGAGTACTGTTCAGCGGAATTACGCTTGTATAAGATATAGCAGCTTGGCCCCTGTTCATACACTACGGCCAACGCTCTGCACTCCTGTAAGGCGACATCCGGAATCCTGCTTTTCCAATAGTTCCCCTGATCTCTCCTTGCCTCAAAAATCGAAAATTCCCTTGCAATTGCTTCAAAATCAAAAGCAATCTCCATTTGATTGGTATGAATCACAAGAGAACCCCCCTTATGTAATCCAATGCGGATTGGTCAAGCTGACCGGTTGGAAGAAGCAGTCCCGGCACTTCAACGAGACGTCCGTCGCTGGTGCAGGACGGCTTGGATACTCCGTCCGAGAACAGATTGATAATAAACGCCCTTTTACCGCCTGCCCCATCCAATTTTTTCAGAATTTTAGTCCGTATGGGCCTTTCCTCCACCTGCATATTCCCTTTCCAGTGCTTAAAGTCAAAGAAGATATTCCCGTCAGCAGCAAAGTCAAACAATTCAAATTTTTCCGGGTCTTCAATCTCACGCAGCGTAAGCCCCAGTTCCCTCTCCAAAATAAACTTTCCCGCTGTCTCTCCCAGCACGCCTTTATAAATATTCTGAAACAGAACAGGGCTCATAATATATGGGCCGGTTCCAAACTCCGTAGCCCATCCATGACGGATAAAATGCTCCTTTAATCCCGGATACGACAGGATTTGCGCGAGGCGTGCCTCTTCCTCACTCACGGTCGAAGGAGACAAGCCCTCCGGGAGCGTTGCCGCAAACTGCGTTTTATCCTGGTCAAACGAGAGGATAACTTCCGAAAAGTCTCCCTTCTGCGCATAGAAGTAGCAGCGCCTATCCGCTGCCAACGGGATATAGTAGGTTCGTATAGTGGGATTCCCTTGCAGGGTCTCAAGTTCGGCTCTGGGATATTGAAGGACTGTTTGACGCAGCGCTTTCCACAGCGCCATGGTCTCTTCGGTCCAATCCACATTCAGCATCCGCAAAATGTATGTGTTACCTCTGGTCGCTTTGCGTTCCGCTTCATTGTGGGTGTGATCAATACAGGTTTCTCCACCGCCCAAATCGGCTCGCGCCTTCCGCAGCGCCTCCATTTCAGTGCTTAAAATACGCCCGTCCAGACAGGAAAGTTCCAAATCATACAGGGTTTTCTCCGTGGTAAACAGATACACAGTCGGGTTTTTCAAGAAAGTCCGCCCCATACGTCCAACCGCCTGGATTACATCCCGCGTAATCTGGCCATGAATGCTGCCGCTTTTTCGCAACATACTCTGGGCAAGCGCATTTAGCGGACGTCTCCCAGAAAAGCGGCTGATGCCATCTTTGAGCAGATGATGCAATGTGTGATAGGAAATCTCGTCGTTTTCATAGAGACACTCTGCCTGAAAGCAGAACTTCATTAACTCCTGCGCACGCAAAGGGGTATCCTCATTTAGGTTCACAACGGTATGCGTGACATCCCCCAAATACAGCGCATCGAAATCTTTTTTCTGAAATCTGGGGTCTTTTTCATCATATTCAGCATTCAGTACAACTAGATTACTCAATTCTTGAATCGGATACTGCAAATTTTGCCCCGCTCCAAGTGTCTGATAGCTGGATAGTACAAAGCGCCTGGCCCCGTTTTGCAGCTCCTGAAGCAAGTGCTCTTTGCTCTCCTCAAACTGCTCTCCGCTGCGCAAGACGGTCATTTCTCCGACAGCCTGCGGAGCATATCGTTTCTGAAGGTCTTTCCATGCGTCTCTCAGCAGATTTTCATCCATAGCTCGTTTCCCCGGCATCGGCAGCACTTGATTCAGGCAGAGAAACGCGCGGATATCCGGGTGTGTCCAGAAAGCTTTCATCGCCGCAAAGATGTTGCAATATCGCTTTTGAACATATTCTTCGGCGCCCAAAGCCGTAAAGCGATGCGTATATTTTTGTGCCAGCACTTCTTGTCCGAAAATATCTTCCATCCGTTCAGAGAGCAGTAGATGGTCCTTGCCCCGGTCCACCACCTGCAAATCCACCTGAATCCTGCCCTCTCTGTATGGGCTCCACAGCGACTCCAGCTCTCTTCGGATGGAGTCCTCTGTCTCATGGGAAAGTTCGTGGTAATGTCCTTTCAGCTGCTCCTTTACATACTTCAAATCATAATTTCCAAGGACGGTGGGCAAGGCCGCTGTCGCTGAGATACCAACTACCTTCGCTTGGCGGCAAAGGTACAAGAGCACATGTTCCGGTGTATTTCGCATCTGCAGATACTGCAAATATGTTTGGGCCCGGTGATGGTCGTCATCAATGAATTCAAAAAGACGAAATCCGGTTTCATAAAAGGACAAATCGGGGGAAATTACGTCCTGCAGGGAACGTCCTCCCTTGCTGTCCGCAAGCTCTTCTGACATCAGCCGAGTTTGTTCTGATGTCAAATCGAACTGTCGAAAAATGGTCTCAGTTGCGGCGGCTATGGTATAAAGCTCTTCCTCTTGCTGCCTGCCTGCATTGACCTGTCCGGCATAAGCGCCCGCCCACCCATACACATACCTCTGAAAACGCAACAAAAATACATGGATTCTCCGCAAAAGGTTTTGAAGCACAATGCGAGGCTCATCCTGGTGGGCATAGTACGTGTCTCTTTCTTCGAAGTGAATCTGAACTTGAGCCTCTGTTTCATTACAGACTGCGCGTATGTGTGTACGATTGCCGTCCAGAACCGTGTGATAAGACGTATCGTGAAACAGGAAGTTCCTTCCTTCATCCGCTGCCGTATCCACGGTCTTCATGCTGTAATAAAGGGCGCCTTCCTGATAGATATCCTGCGCCTCTTTTAAAAGCTTTTCCCATGTAAGGGTGCGCCCAGACTCAGAAGCATTTCGGACCGTCTCCAGCTCACGGGATATTTGATGGGTGGTAGCGCCCCGATAAACCTGCAGGAATAATTGCAGGTAATCCGCCCGCAGGCCAAGCGCCCGCTCAATCAGGCTGTCCAAGATAACCGACCGTGAAGCGTCAAACTCATCTATACATACGATTTTGTCTTTCAGCATCCGCTCAGATAGGCATTCAAAACCGGGCTCTACCAGGGAAATATTGCGCACCATGAGTTTCTTTACAGATAGCAGAAGCACCTTATATTCCGCCCAGAAAACAGACGGATAGAATTTTGCCATCCATTTGTATTTTTCCTTGCTTCGGATCGCCTCCCGGCGAGGCCCCGGCTCCCCCGGAAACTTCTTTTGAAGGTGTAGTTCCAGCTCACGCCGGAATTGAGGTTCCAGTTTCTCACGGATTTGGTCTTCAAGGTGCTTTGTCAGCGCTTTGCCTGCCTCGCCAAATTGCTGCTGATATTGTTTTTTCTTCTCACAGGCAGATAAAAGTTCCTGGTATGCGTCCGTCTGGAACTCCAATGGAATTTCTTCTGTCAAAATAGCCTTCTCCACACTCGACGCAGCAGAGGACAGGACCAGCACTTCTTTTTCGAACAGAGCACCCCTGCCATTCTTTTCATAAATATTTCGCAATTCATCTACAGGCAGATTTTTAAGCAGATTTGTGACAAACAGGACTTGAGACGTCCCTCCCTTTTCAATATAACGGTAAATTGCCTGGATGGTCTCGTATGTCTTTCCATATCCGGTAGGTGCTTCTGCTATCAGCAGCCCACTGGATTCATAAGGATCTGAGAAGTATTGTTCAAGTTCATTTCTCATGGGCGACCTCCGAATTTATGATGACTCTATGATGAGAATAACAAATCAGTTTTTTGAAATATGAAAAACTAGCAAAAAAGCTACCGCTTATTCGCGGTAGCTTTCGATAATATTTTGCAGCAGTTGATGGATACGATTGCGCACCAATAGGGGCGCTAACACTTCTATTTTGTCTGTCTGCCGGAGCACCCATCGGTCAAAGCCAGCAGATAGTTCCACTTCAGCAGAGAATACAATCCACCCCTGCCGTTCATCATCAGGACGGCATATGATATTCGTTCCAAACGTTTCAAATACCATGTCAAGCAGGTCCTGATGTACCCGGAATGTCACAACCCGTTTTTCTTTGGCGGAAAACATATCAAATTGGCCATAGCTGAACCCGAGTTTATTCACACGCCTCCACTCCCCGGTGTCAAAGGTGACATTTCTCATTCGGTCAATGCGGTAATTCCTTTGCTGGTCGTTTTCGGCGTGTTCCGGATTTATGGCCACCAAATAATAATGTTCCCGCTCCCATACAACTTGAATCGGGCGAATGTGGCGGTAAGTTTTTCTGATCTGTTGCCGCCCTGTTATATCAAATCTTGAATAATCAAAATGCAGGCATTTTCGTTCATCAATTGCCCGGTAAATTACCTGAAGTGTCTGCGGAAGCATCTCATTCTGCATTAAACAGGGCCTTACCCGGACACGCTGCTTTAACTGCTGCACTTCGCTCCGGGAAAGAAAACCTTCCAGCTGCGATATAAGTGAGTTCTTTTGCGTCTGGCTTAAAAACTGACTGATAGAGATTGAATCAAACACCATCCGAGCCTCATTCAGTCCAAATGCAGGATGATATAGCTTATACTTTCGCTGATTATGAGGACCGGACTCACACTTTAATTCAAACGCTATGAGTTTCTCTTCGCTGAGCGCCTGCAGCACAGAGATGTCTTCACGAACCCGCTGTTCAGAGCAAGTTTCTTCCGGGTACTTTTCAAATAGGATTCGGCAAATTTCCTGTAATGTCAGCCCGCAGGATATATTGGTCTCGGTTTCCAAAATTGAAAGGATATGCAGCAGTCTGGTACGACTCATATCATCCCTCCACATTTTAATTTGCCTAAGCCTTTTGCTTCACCTTTCCTTGCCTGAGGCTATCCACGGTTATTCCACTTTCATCATACGGTATCCAACCCCAATATGCGTCTGAATATACTGAGGTGATTGCGGTTCCTTTTCCAGTTTCTTTCGGAGCGTGGCCATAAATACACGCAGCGACGCCACATCGTTATCCCAGCTTCTCCCCCAGAGCTGCTGCGTAATAAACGTGTGGGTCAGCACCTTACCCACATTTTTGCAAAGTAGGCATAGCAGCTTATACTCGCTGGGTGTTAAATGAAGTTCCTCCCCATCCAAAAAGGCACAGCCGGCCGCATAGTCTACCTTTAACTTGCCGTTTGTAAACACCGCGTCTGTATTGATCGTGCCAATCTGCAGTGCGGCCAGACGCCGCTGTGTGACCCGCAGCCGGGCAAGCAGTTCTTCCACAGAAAAGGGCTTTGTTAAATAGTCGTCCGCACCGGCATCCAGCGCTTCGATCTTATCGGTATCCTCACTGCGGGCACTGATTACAATAATGGGCATATTGGACCAGGAACGGACTTTATGAATAACCTCCACTCCATCCATATCCGGCAGGCCCAGATCCAAAAGGATGATTTCAGGATTGTGGGAAGACGCCTCCAAAACGGCAGATTCTCCGTTTGCAGCCGTCAGGAAGCGGTAATCGTGGGCTTTTAGTGTGGTGGTGATCAAGTTGCGGACAGGCGTATCGTCCTCAACCACCAAAATCAACGGCTTATTCATGCAATTCTACCTCCCCAGCTGGCACGGAAAATGTAAAAATCGAGCCATGCGGCACATTGTCCTCCACGGTAATCTCTCCGCCATGGGCATTGATAATGGACTTGCACAAGGCCAGGCCTAACCCCATACTGCGGCGGCTGTCCGCAATTCGATTGGACGCACTGTAAAACATATCAAATATGTGCGGCTTAGCCTGGTCCGGAATTCCCGGCCCATTATCCCCGATGGAAATATAAATGAATCTTCCCTGCCGTTTCCACCCAATGTCAATCTGTGATCCGGGCGGTGTGTACTTGATGGCGTTATCCACAATGTTAATCAAAACTTGTATTATCAGCTTTGCGTCAATCTGTGCCAGAACATAATCTTCGCTATTTTGTACATTCAGGTGGTACTCCACACTTTTTCGATTGATATGGCGGAGCGCCTCTGCCACCACCTCGTCAATCAGTTCTGTGGACATGTGCAGATTCATTTTGCTTTCTTCCAGCCGGCTGACAGACAGCAGGTTCTCTACCAGATTAATAAGCCACATGGCATCATCGTAGATATCAGTATACATCTGTTCCTTGGTCTTTGTGTCAAACAGCGCGCCATTGGAAAGCAAATTGCTTGCATTTCCCGAAATAGAGGTAAGCGGTGTACGCAAGTCGTGGGAAATGGAGCGCAGCAGGTTGGCCCGCAGCTGTTCATTCTTGGCCAAAACTGCGGCGGCTTCCTTCTCCTCTATGTTCTTTTGGTTTTCAAGGGCAAGCGCGCATTCCCCCAAAACCGAGAGAAGAATGCTTGTCTCAAAAGAATCGAGCGGCTTACCTGATACGGCAATCCCTACAACGCCATATACCCGCTCTCCCGTCCGAATGGACAGATAGGTACAGGCGGAATCGGAAAGATTATCGGTTCCCGCACCTGCCCGCTTATTGTTTGCTACCACCCACTGTGCTACTTTCTGTTCCTTTTCTGAGGTAAAAGGAATTGGTGATTCCATATCGTTTACAAGAAAGACCTCCGGCTTCATCAGCCCCTCTTGCCCAACCTGGTACGCAACAATATCCCGCTGAAATATTTTTAGTAGCTGCTTTGCCGTTACAGAAACAATCTCTTCCTGTGTCCCCGCCTTTTGAAGATTCTGATTCGTTTCAAAGAGAAGCTTGGTGCGCCATGCTACCTGGGCAGAGCGCTTGGCGTGAGATTTCAGCTTGGCCGCCAAAGAGCCGGTAATCAAAGAGACCAGAAACATAACCAGGAATGTTATCGGATACCCACTGTCATAGGCATGCAGAGAAAACCTGGGATAAGTAAAAAAGAAGTTGAATGTCAGCACACCGACGACAGAAGCAATAAAACTGCATATAGAACTCTTTGTGAACACGGATATCAGCATAACACCCAAGATATACAGCGTAATGATATTTGCTTCCGTAAATCCCCAATTATAAAACAGAAATCCGATTAATGTGGTTAGAATCAGGATCGCTATGCTCTTTAATAAATCGAGCATCGAGATGGTGGGTATATGTATTGCTTCCCGATGTCTGGCCACAAGCTGGCCGTTCACTCCATTATCTGGAATGATGTGAATGTCAAGCTCCGGTGCGAGTTCAATCAGCCGTTCGGTTAAAGAGAGCTTTCGGAAGAATAGCCGTCGGGGTATGCCGCTGCGGCCCAGCACAATTTTCGTGACCCCTGACAGCCGCGCAAACTCAGCAATTTGATACGCCACATCATCCCCGTAGACTGTCTCAATGGACGCCCCGAGCTGCTGCGCCAGATGAATATTTGCCTGGAGCCTGTCTTTATCCAGCTGGGATATCCACTGGAATTCTTTCGTTTCTACAAAGAGCGCCGTAAATCCACATCGAAAGGCGCCCGCCATTCGCGCTGCTGTGCGTATAATTTTTTCATTGGACGGTGCCGAAGAAAGGCAAACTAAAATATGCTCCCGTGTACAATATTCTTTCTTACCATGGGATGTCAAGGTATGCAGCGCCGCCCGGTCTGCACAGCGCCGCAGACCAATTTCATGAAGGGCACTTAATCGCGGTAGCGAATAGGCGGAAATCATCTCTTCTTTCTTTTGCTCAAAAAAGCGCTGCCTCAGTCTTTCCGGTTCAATATCAATAAATTCCACCCGCGCCGCCTGATCAAATACCCGATCCGGAATACGATCCCGTATCGGAGATTCCAATATGGAGGAAACCGAATCCTGAATGCTTTCAATATGCTGAACATCCAGCGTGGTATAGACATCCATGCCAGCTTTCAGTAATTCCTCTATGTCCTGATAACGTTTCGCGTGCCGAGAGTCATCCGCATTCAAATGGGACAGCTCATCAATTAAAATCAGCTGGGGCAGCCTTTTTAAACAGGCACCCAAATCAATTTCATCGCTTCTCTGTCCGGCGTATACGGCAGTCTTATGGGGCAAGATCTCAAATTTCTGTGCCAATGCCTCGGTTTCGGGCCACTGTTCAGCAGAGAGCAGTCCTATCACAACGTCCGCTCCTGCTTGTCTGGCTTTATCAGCAGCCTCCAGCATCGCATAGCTCTTTCCTGTGCCCGGAAAATAGCTGCAAAAAATCGTGAGCTCTCCCCGTTTTTCTTTTTTCCTCTGGCTGGGCAGCGTGGCTGTATCCATTGAAAGCTCCCCCCTCAAATAGAGGTATTATAGCATATTTTCGAGGTCAGTATCCGCAAAATTGCCGAACAAATTCTGCGGTCAAAACATGCGCATTGCCATCCTTCCACAGGACCTTCTTGTCCTGCGGGGCTTGGTCAAACGCTTTTATCGTCAAACTGCCGTTCTCCATAAAAGCAGGCTGCGGGTCAATGATAATGTCTTTCTGTTGTGCCGCCCCCCTGCTTTCTGCCTGGGCAGATACAATTGCTACATCAGCGTCTCCAACCTCAAAAACTCTGATCACTTCCTGCTCCGGCCCAAAACACAGGTTATACTGCACGTCTGGATATCTGGCTTCCATATCATTTAGAATATTTATAACGGATGGTATCGCGTTAAAGCTCGAGGTTGCAATATTTAGCGGGTGTATTCTTCCCTGCTCCGCATTTTGTCTTCTCACTTTTTCCAAAAAAAGATCTACCCTTGCCATCACAAAATAGCCCAATATTATGATAGCAGCAAAACCACCCAGCAAAACAAAGTCTTCCATCTCTTTCCCTCCATTTTACGCCATGGCTCCGGCGCGTTTTATATATGGAAGCACTTTTGAATATCGCGCTGTGTTCCCAGAACCAGAATGGTGCTATGCGCCGGCAAGCAGGTATCCGGAGTAATAACCGTCATTGCGAATTTGCCATTCTGTTTGATGGCCATAATGTTGACATGATACCGTTTTCTCACATCTAGCTGGCCTATCGTTTTTCCAATCCAGCTGTCCGGAACTTCAACCTCAAAGATGGCGTGATCATCTCCCAGCGCAATATAATCTGAAATGTGATCGGAGCTATAGCGGATAGCCGTCCAAACTGCCATCTGCTTTTCAGGATATACCACCTCATCAGCGCCATTCCGCAGCAAGAATTTTGCCTGAACATCCCGTGCGGCCCTGGCCACCACCTTTTGGGCGCCCAATTCTTTTAATAGCGAGGCAGTCTCCAAAGAACTCTGAAAATTGTCGCCGATGGCCACAATGCACACATCAAAGTTCCGAACACCAAGGGCGGAAAGGAATTCCTCACTGGTGCTGTCCCCAATCTGCGCGTTGGTCACGAAGGGCAGAACGGCATTTACTTTCTCCTCGTCTTTATCCACTGCCATGACCTGATGGTTCAATTCGTTCAATTTCATCGCAATATGGCGGCCAAAACGGCCCAAACCTATCAACAGAATCGTTTTCATAAGCTCTTATCCTTTCTTTTACCCAACTGTAATGCGCTCCTGAGGCAGCCGTGCATTCGTTCCCTGCGTATTTGAAAGCGCCGCGAAGATAAGCGTCAGTCCGCCAACACGGCCGAAAAACATCAATCCAATCAGGATAAGGTGTGAAATCCAATGCAGCTGCGGCGTAATCCCCAGGGAAAGCCCTACCGTTCCAATGGCAGAAGCTGTCTCAAACAGGCAGGTGAGGACGGGAATCTCTTCTATTCTGCTGATAACCAATCCACCGACTAAAAACAGAATTAAGTACATCATCAGAATGGTCGCGGCCTGAGACACCGTCTCATTCGACACCCGCCGGTTAAAAAAATGGGGGTTTTCTCTCCGCCGGAAAACAGCAAGCGCACTTGCCAGCAAGACCGCCAGGGTAGTGGTCTTCATACCGCCCGCGGTAGAACCCGGTGAACCGCCAATCAGCATCAAAATTGTAATAACCGACTGACCGGTTTCACTCATAGCTGTTAAATCCGCTGTATTAAAGCCAGCCGTTCTGGGCGTTATCGACTGGAAGACGGACAACAGCACTCTTTCTCCGATTGGTTTTCCTGCAAATTCAAAAAAGAAAAAATAGATGGCTGGAATTAGAATCAGTGCGCCCGTTACAGTCAGGATTACCTTACTTTGCATTCGATATTTGTGGAAGCTCAGCCGATTTGTGCGGATATCCTCCCAGGTCAAAAAGCCGATTCCTCCAACCACGATTAAAAGGGCGATTACCACAGAAACAACGGGCTGTGCCGCATAATCTGTTAAAGAAGAAAACGGAGCCTTTATACCCATCAGGTCGAAGCCTGCGTTGCAAAAAGCGGATATTGAGTGAAACAAAGCGTACCATGCGCCTCTTATAAGGCCGAATTCCTTGCAGAATACAGGAAAGAGCAATGCTGCTCCCAGCAGCTCGACAGCCAAAGCTGTTTTCAGAATGAACCCGGTCAGCCGCACAATACCGCCTACATGGGGTGCTGCAATCGCTTCCTGCATGGTACTGCGCTGCATCAGGCCGATTCTGCGGCCGGAAAGAATGGCAAATGCGCCCGCCACGGTAACAACGCCTAAACCGCCGATTTGGATCAGAAGGATAATAATAAGCTGCCCAAATTCCGACCAATAGGTGGCGGTATCATGAATGACCAAGCCTGTTACACATACCGCAGATGTGGATGTAAACAGCGCATCCAAAAAAGGCGTAACCGTGCCTTCCCGTGTTGACAGCGGGAGCATCAGGAGAATGCTTCCTGTGAGTATGACAAGCAAAAAACCGAATATGATGATCTGGAACGGGGACTTATTGCTTTTGTGCAAAAGCTGCCACACAAGCCTCCACCTCTTAATGCGTCTTTATCTGTTCTTTATATCCCCATTATCCATATATGGTCTAAAAGAGGTGTTAATTTATTTATCTGCATATTAAGACGGCATTAAGAAGGCAATGGCGCTTGGCGGAACTCTTACGCCCAGCCAAGCGCCATTGCCATAGGTAGCGCGATTACAGTGGTGCAAATGCACACTGCAAGTAATGTAAGCAACGGCATCCCAATAAAGAGCATTAACACACCCAAGACTTTATGCTGAAAGATAAACCTTTCTAAAGAGGCATCCACTTGCTTTTCCATGCGAGACATGCGCTTTTTGAGCATAAGCATAACGCTCTCCTCCTTACAGGCTTATCATAACGCGGCAGGACTAAAACCGGGGAAAAGATTGTATCTATGGAATTAAGAATCGATAAAAGCCGAGAGATTCGTCCAAATATTCAGACGAATCTCCCGGCCTTCCGAGAAACCCTGACCTCTGTCAGAAAACTGTGGGGAGCATGCTTACTTGGAAACTTCGCCCACAAGGCCCATGGCCTTGGCAATGTCCAGGTTTACGCCCAGCACATTGACGGTCTCCTCACCGAAAATGCCCAGCAGCTTACCCCTGGTATTATCCGCCATAATCTGCTCCAGTTCCTCCTCGCTCAGACCGGAGGCCTCTGCCAGAGCAGGGATCTGCACCTGAGCACCTTCGGGAGACACATGGGGATCCAAACCGGAGCCGGAAGCCGTCATCAGGTCGGCAGGCAGCTCTTCCCGGCTAATCTCGGAGTTGGCAGCCAGGAATTTCTCGATGTCGGCCTCCACCCGCTCTACCAGAGCCGGGTTGGAGGCGGCATAGTTGTTGCTGCCGGAGGCGAGTCCGGCAAACTCAGTCCCGTCGTTATAGAACCGGTTGCCCTCCTCGTCCTCGTAGTAAGTATTGTAGTGATACGCAGAGGGACGGCACTTCATGAAATAAGGCTCGGTGAAGTCCTGCCCCACGTTAGCCGTGCCTACGGCGATACCGTCCGCAGTCACCATGCTGCCCTTGGCCTGGTGGGGAAAGATCACCGCAGACAGGCCGCTGAGCACAACGGGGAACACAAAGCCGCACAGCAGCAGCAGGATCAGCGTCACGGCCACAGCCTGGCGCACATTGTGCAGGATTTTATTGCTTGTTGTCTCGTTCATCTTGGGAATCCTCCTTAGAAGCCCATAGCCTGCAGGACAGGCGCAATAATCATGTCGATGATCTTGATTCCGACAAAGGGCGTGATGACACCGCCCAGGCCATAGATCATCATATTCCGAGCCAGCATCTTGCCGGAGGACATGGGGCGGTACTTGACGCCCTTCATGGCCAGGGGGATCAGGCAGGGAATGATGATGGCGTTGAAAATCAGCGCGGACAGGATGGCGCTGTACTCCGTGGTCAGGTGCATGATGTTCAGCACGCCCAGCTGGGGAATGGACGCCATAAACATAGCGGGGATAATGGCAAAGTACTTGGCGATATCGTTGGCAATGGAGAAGGTGGTCAGAGAGCCGCGGGTGATCAGCAGCTGCTTGCCGATCTCAACGACCTCCAGGATCTTGGTGGGGTCGGAATCCAGGTCCACCATGTTGGCCGCTTCCTTGGCGGCGGTGGTGCCGGAGTTCATGGCCAGACCAACGTTGGCCTGCGCCAGAGCGGGGGCGTCGTTGGTGCCGTCGCCGGTCATGGCCACGATCTTGCCCTCAGCCTGCTCCTTCTTGATCACGCTGATCTTGTCTTCCGGCTTGCACTCGGCAATGAAACCGTCCACACCGGCCTCCTTGGCGATGGTGGCAGCGGTCAGAGGATTGTCGCCGGTACACATGATGGTCTTGATGCCGATGGCGCGCAGACGCGCAAAGCGCTCCGCCATGCCGGGCTTCACGGTATCTTTCAGGTAGATGACGCCCAGAACCCTGTTATTCTCGCACACCACCAGAGGCGTGCCGCCCAGGGAGGAGACCTCCTCCACATGGGTGTGGAGATCAGCGGGGATCTTGCCGCCCTGCTCCTTGACATACTGCTCGATGGCATCGGAAGCGCCCTTGCGGACACGGGTGCCGTTGGGCAGGTCCACACCGCTCATGCGGGTCTGTGCGGTGAACTCCATAAAAGCGGATCCGGCCTGCTCCTCACTGGTGTCGCCCAGGCGGCGGGCCAGTTCCAGCGTGGACTTGCCTTCGGGCGTCTCATCGTGAAGGCTGGTCAGGGCGGCGCACCGGATCAGGTCGCTGCGGCTGGCGCCCTCCACGGGGATGAAATCGGCAGCCAGGCGGTTGCCGAAGGTGATGGTTCCGGTCTTGTCCAGGATCATGGTGTCCACGTCGCCGCAGGCTTCGACGGCCTTACCGGACATGGCGATGACATTGAAGCGGGTCACACGGTCCATGCCGGCGATGCCAATGGCGGAGAGCAGGCCGCCGATGGTGGTGGGGATCAGGCAGACCATCAGCGCGATCAGCGTGGAGACAGGCAGCTGCACACCGCTGTACACGCCAATGGGATACAGCGTCACGATGACGATGAGGAAGATGATGGTCAGGGACACCAGCAGAGTGTTCAGCGCGATCTCGTTGGGGGTCTTCTTTCTGGAAGCGCCCTCAACCAGGGCGATCATCCGGTCCAGAAAGCTGTTGCCCGGCTCGGAGGTGATGCGGATCTTCAGCCAGTCGGACACCACGGTGGTGCCGCCGGTGACAGAGCAGAAGTCGCCGCCGCTCTCACGGACCACAGGGGCGGACTCGCCGGTGATGGCGGATTCGTCTACGGAGGCGATGCCCTCGATGACCTCGCCGTCGCCGGGGATGACCTCGCCGGCCACCACCATGACGACATCGCCCTTCTTCAGCTCGCTGGAGGAGACAATGGTCTCGCTGCCGTTCTCGTATAGCAGATGCGCCTGTGTATCCTTCTGGGTCTTCTTCAGACTGGCCGCCTGGGCCTTGCCGCGGCCTTCCGCCACCGACTCGGCAAAGTTGGCAAAGAGGACGGTCACCAACAGGATGATGGAGACCACGAGATTGTAAACACGCAGGCTGGTATCAGTACCGCCAAGCAGAGTAGGCACAAACGTCAGCAGCAGCGTAACAAAGAATCCGATCTCAACCACGAACATGACCGGGTTCTTGATCATGTAGCGGGGATCCAGCTTTTTGACCGAGCCAACGAGCGCCTGTTTCAGGATCTCGGGGGTCAACAGTTTCTTATTTTGCTTCTTACTCATATCTGAACAATCCTCCTTAGCCCCAGATGGTCAGATGCTCCGCAATGGGGCCTAGAGCCAACGCCGGGAAGAAGGTCAGCGCGGCAAAGATGTACACAACAAAGACCAGAATCACTGCAAAGGAGAAGGTGTTGGTCTGCAGGGTGCCGGCGGACTCATTCACATGGTTCTTCTTCATCAGGGAGCCGGCGATGGCCATCTGGATCACGATGGACAGATAGCGGCCAAAGAACATGGCAAGACCGGCGGTCATGTTCCAGAAGTAAGTGTTATCTGCCAGGCCCTCAAAGCCGGATCCGTTGTTGGCAGCGGAAGAGGCATACTCATACAGCACCTGGCTCAGGCCATGGAAACCCGGATTGGTGATGCCCTCAATACCAGCCTTGGTAGCTACGGCCAGCGCAGAGAACGCCAGGATGAGGAAGGGATGGATGATGATACACAGTGCAGTAAGCTTCATCTCACGGCCTTCCACCTTTTTCCCCAGATACTCAGGGGTGCGGCCTACCATCAGGCCGCAGATAAACACGGCCAGGATAGCGTACATGATCATGTTCATCAGGCCCACACCCTTGCCGCCGAACACCACGTTGAGCATCATGTTCAGCAGGGGCACCATGCCGCCCAAAGGCGTCAGGGTATCGTGCATGTTGTTGACGGTGCCGGTGGTGAAGGCAGTGGTGACCGTGGTGAACATGGCCGACTGGGCAATGCCGAAGCGGACTTCCTTGCCCTCCATACTGCCGGCAGACTGGTTAAGGCCGATATCCGCCAGCAGAGGGTTGCCCTGGCTCTCAGCCCAGAAGCACAGGCTCAGCCCCACCAGGAAGAGGATGCCCATGGCGGCAAAGATGCTGCGGCCCTCACGGCCGAAGATCCGGGTGGTAAGGCCCTCGCGGGCAGCGGGCAGCGCGTTGTCGGGCGCGGCGTTCTGCATGCGCTCTTTGTGGCTGTCGCCCACCATCTTGCCAAAGGTGATGACACAGGCGCCGGGCAGCAGCATCATGGAATACATCTCAATGAGGTTGGACAGCATGGTGGGGTTCTCCAGCGGAGTGGAGGAGTTGGCGCCCAGAAAGCCGCCGCCGTTGGTGCCCAAGTGCTTGATGATCTCAAGCGCAGCGATGGGGCCCATTGCGATGGTCTGGAATGTGCCCTCCAGTGTCTTTACCACAACATTGCTGTCGAAATTCTGGGGCACACCCTGCCACACCAGCAGCATGCCGCCCACAACAGAGAACGGAATCAGGATGCGGGTGGTGATGCGCACCAGGTCAGCAAAGAAGTTGCCCACATTGTCTTTGCTCTTTCCGGCCAGGCCCCGGATGAACGCAACGCAGGCGGCGTAGCCGGTGGCCGCGGAGGCAAACATCATGAAGATGATGACCAGCATCTGGGAGAGGTAGCTCAGGCCGCTCTCACCGGAGTAGTGCTGCAGGTTGGTGTTGGTCATGAAGCTGATGATGGTGTTGAAGGATAGGGTGGGCTCCATGCCTCCAATCCCGTTGGGGTTAAAGAAGGGGATGCTCTGGATACGCAGGAGCAGGTAGCCGATGAACACCATGACGGCGTTGGTTCCCACCAGAGCCAGAACGTACTGCCTCCAGTTCATTCCCTTTTCGGGGTTTACTCCGCCGATTTTATAGATCACTCCGTCGACCCGATTAAACACCGGATCGGCAAAGGTATGCTTTCCTGCGGCGATATGATACATGTACCGCCCCACCGGAATGACAATTATCAAACAGATGAGAATTGTCAGAGCCAGCTGTAACATATGAAACTCCTCCTAAACTGTGGCCTCGTTGTTAGAATCGATCCGGATGCGCCAGAGCGTAGACCAGATAACTGCCCAGCAGCAAAACGATAATTCCAAGCAGAATCATATTTTTTCCTCCATCGTGGTCATTCCTGTTCGTCTACCTGCTTCTGGCACCACTTCGTCAGCAGCCAAATCAGGCCGAAGCATACCAGCAGGGTTCCTACCATTAATAGGTCCATCATGTCTGAGGCTCTCCTCTCTTCCAAAGCGTACTGCATGCGCGGCCTCCGGCTGCATTTCTATCGTCTGTACAGCATCGGCAGGCGGCATCAAAGCCGCTCAGGCCACGGCGGCAGGCAAACCGGACGAACTCCCGTTTTGCGTCCCTAGCATACCGCAAACTTTAATAAGCGGAGATTAAGGAAGGTACGGCTATGTTAATATAGGATTAATATTTCATATGACTCACTTTATTTTGCTGCTCCCTGTCCGAAGCAGGTTTGCTTAGATACGTTCCTTCTGTGTCGGCAAAGCTGCCCTGTTTCGCTCGTCCTCCAATCGGATCCGTTCCTGGCTCAGGCCGCATTCGTTCAGGATCGCGATCATCAAATTCTTCTCAAACGCATCCGGAATCGAATAGCCTGCAATCGGGATTCCCACAACCCCCATCACCCCCTGTGTCCCTCTGACTGACAAAAACAGCCATTTGGAGTCCGGCAGTGTACTGGTAGTTGCGCCGGCGTGCTTATTGTTTTTTTGAACCCACTTAGCTACCCCGATCTCCTCAGAACCCAACCCAGCCAAAATACTTTTTTCATCCTCCGGTTCTACCCGAAAAGTCAGTTCCCTCTCTGGTCCATTTAACGCATACAATACTGGACGGTCAAAAAGTCTGCTGAGCTGTTCCGCAGTCAGGCGCAGACATTCCCACTCTGTTCTGCCTTTTTGCAGTTTTTGACTGTTCTCCAGAAGGAGCTCTGTATAGTAGCTCTTTTCTGCGGCCAGGCGTGCCTGCGCCTTAACCCGACTGGCCAGAGAGCTTGCGATCATGCTGGAAAATAGCATAATCAAGAAAGTAACAGAGTAGCTGGGATCAGAGGCCTGGAATGAATATCGCGGTACTGTAAAAAAGAAATTGAACGCCGCCACGCTTAGAAACGAATTTACTGCACCATAAAGGTGGCTTCCTGTCCAGACCGCAGTCATGAGCACGCCCAGAATATAGACCGTTATAATATTGGACTCACTGAATCCCGCATAATAAAAGACAGCTCCAACGGCAGTTGAGAATACAAGCGCCGCCAGCATAATCGCCGTATCTCTCAAGGATAAGTGCACTTGAGGCCGGTGGAGCTTTCCAAGCGGTTTCTTATACAAAGGCTGATGGTCCGGAATAATATAGACATCCAGGTCGGTCAGCTCAAGCAGACGGTCTGTCAAGCTTTTCTTCCCCGTAATGGCGTTCTGCCTGTGATTCATGTGTCCCATAATAATCTTTGTCACACCGCTGACCCGTGCATATTCCGCAATCTGTACGGCTGGATCCGTTCCATATACCGTGGAAATTTGAGCGCCCAACTGCTCTGCCAGATGTAAATTATTCCGCAGGCGTTTGAGATTCTCGCCAGATAGCTCTTTTGTCTCCGGCGTCTGTACGAACAGCGCGGTAAACCCACTGTGAAAAGCCTCTGCCATCCTGGCAGCTGTCCGGATTACCCTGGCGTTAGAGGGCGCAGAGGACAGACAAATCAGGATGTGCTCGCCAGCCTTAGCACTCTTTTCCTCCCCTTTTTGCAGCGCCGCACGGTTTAACTGATCTGCTGTACGGCGCATGGCAATCTCACGCAGCGCCGCCAGATTCTCTGTGGTAAAAAAATTTTGAAGCGCCTGCTTGGCCTGGCGCTCCCGGTATACCTTGCCCGCCTGAAGCCGCTTCACCAGCTCGTCCGGCTCGATATCCACCAGCTCAACCTGGTTCGCCCGGTCAAACACCCGATCCGGAATCCGCTCATTCACCGCTATGCCCGTAATGGAAGACACCAAATCGTTCAACGACTCCAGATGCTGCACATTGACCGTGGTATAGACATTAATCCCGGCTTTGAGCAGCTCCTCTACATCTTGATAGCGCTTTGTGTGCCGACATCCCCGGGCATTATTGTGAGCTAACTCATCTACAAGAATAAGCTGCGGCTTCCGCTGCAATGCTTGATCCAGGTCGAACTCTTTGAGCTTGATGCCCCGATAATCGATCTCCTTACACGGCAAGACCTCCAGCCCCTCCAGCAGGGCCTGGGTATCCGGTCTGGCATGCTGCTCCACATAGCCTACGACAACATCAATCCCCTCCTTCTGGAGCTGATGGGCCGCCTCCAGCATGGCATATGTTTTTCCCACGCCTGCCGCATACCCGAAAAATATCTTTAACCGGCCCGGAGATACCGTACCTTCTGTGTTATGTGGAGCATATTCCAGCTCTTTTTCTGTCTGATCCATACGCGCTCTCCTTCTCCGCTTTTCTCCGAGAATATACCATTTTGTTTATCGTACCATGCGCCGCGCTATGAAATGATTAGTAATACGTATCAGACATTAAGATGACATAAAAATAAAACCGGACGCCAAGCACACTTGGCGTCCGGTTTATATTCGTCTGTTTCTTCCACCCCAATATACGCTTGGCCATGGCCCGCCGGTAGCAGTCGGCCAGCAGCCTGCGATTAAAGAGGCTGTCAAAACTGAGGCTCCCGCTCATTTTTGATATGCCGGTGGAATGCCTCCACTACCGGAGTCAGTGCCTGTTCCTTTTTCCAGACCAGCACCGTTCCCGTCTCCATAGCCGGAGAAAGGGGACGGAACCGGAGGTCATCAAAGGCCAGGTTTAGGTCAAATCCCAGCGCCGCCCCCACGCCGCAGCGCACCATATTGGCAGCGTTAAGAATCAGGTTGAAGGTAGCGGCAATCTGCAGGCGATCCCAACAGTCCCCAAACCAGCTGGCCAGCTCCTGCTGTACGCTCTCCCGCCCGCTGACCAGCAGAGGAACCGATTCCAAATCCTGCGGCGTGACCGCGTCCAGCTCAGCCAAGGGGGAATCCTCCCGTACCAGCACACCCCAGCGGTCCTTCTCCTCCATCCGGCAAAAGGCATATTTGCCCACATCCACCGGCTCCGTCAGCAGCCCCATGTCCAGAAGTCCCGTGTCCAGCCGCTCCTTCACATCGTCGGCGATGGCGCTGAAGATGCGGAAGGTAACCTTGGGGTAGCGCTCTCGGAAGGTGCGGATGGCCTGGGAGAGGAAGGTCATGCTCCGGCTCTCCCCCGCGCCGATGGCGATCTCACCCATCAGCTCCGTCTCCCGGGCGGCAAATTCCCGGGCTGTTTTGTCCGCCAGGTCCACCAGCTCCTGAGCACGGCGGCGCAGCAGCATTCCCTCGTCGGTGAGCACGATATGGTACCGGCTGCGGTGAAAGAGCTGTACCCCCAGCTCCTCCTCCAGCTGCATCAGCTGCCTGGACAGGGTGGGCTGGGTCAGATGGAGCAGGGCCGCAGCCTTGGTGATGTTCTCCTCCCGGGCCACCGCCAGAAAATATCTCAAAACACGAAGCTCCATGGGCATCCCTCCTTTTTTCATCCTACCACCCCCGTCCCGCTCCCGCAAGATAAAAATGCCTTCACAGAATAGCTGTAAATAGAAAATGGGTATTTTACATTTCTGGGCGTGGGATTTACAATGGAGCCAGAAAAGGAGGTTATTCACATGAACGCATTGGTTGCTTATTTTTCCGCTACCGGCACCACCGCCAAGGCGGCAAAGGCTCTGGCAAGCGCCGTGGGCGGAGACCTCTATGAGATCAAGCCCGCTGTTCCCTACACCAGCGCCGACCTGAACTGGATGGACAAAGGTTCCCGCTCCAGCGTTGAGATGAAGGATACCAGCTCCCGTCCCGCTCTGGCCGACACCGACGCCCCGGTAGCCGGACACGATGTGATCTTCCTGGGTTTCCCCGTGTGGTGGTATGTGGCCCCCACCATTCTCAACACCTTTCTGGAGTCCTATGACTTCACCGGCAAAACCATCGTCCTCTTTGCCACCTCCGGCGGCAGCGGTCTGGGCAAGTCGGCGGCCGGACTGCGCTCCAGCGCCCCCGGCGCCAAAATCGTGGATGGCCGGATGCTCAATGGCCGCCTGAACGAGGCGGAACTGAAGGCCTGGGCGGAGGGGCTCAAGCTGTAAAGCATCCCGGATATGCAAAAAATGTGGAGTGTCTGTTGGACACTCCACATTTTTCATATCTCTCTTTGCAGATACACCATGTCCACCAGCTGAATCCCGCACTCGTAGATGGGGTGGTCGTAGTGGTCGGTGAAAAAGTTCCGGACCAGGTGGTGCCTGCGAAAGCCGCAGGACTCATAAAACGGGATGGTGGAGGGACTGTCCCCGGTGCCCACCTGCAGCACTGTATACTGTCCTATGTAGGTTTGGACGAGGAAGTCCACCAGGGCTTTCCCATAGCCTTTGCCCTGAAAGCCTGGCTTTACGGCGATGTTTTTCAGTTCCAGGATACCGCTGCCTTCGTCGGTTACCACGCATTCGGCCTTGACTCCGCAATCCTCCAGAACATACATGGTTCCTCGCTCCAGGTATCGGTCGATCATGTTCTCCTGCTCATCCGCCAACAGGAGCAAATCGAGGTATTGCTTTTTATCGGCTTCCACTTTTCTGATTTCCATGGGCACACCTTACTTTTTCAGAAGCCGCTTCAGCGCAGCGGCATCCAGCAGATTCACCGTCGCGAACTTTCCCTGATAAAATACCGCCCAGTTGTTGAACACACATGGCAAAGCTTTGGCCTTTTCCAGCGTATCCACCGGAATGAGGGTATAGGGAGCTTTCAGTTCTTGACAGGTCCTGCGCACCAGTTCCACGCTCTGATGGATGTAGGGACACTGGGCACTGTAATAGATGGTCAGCTCCTGATGTTCCGTCTCCAGCCGCTTGGCGTTCTCTGCAAAGCGTGGCTTGGTTCCGTCAAAGGAAAGGGCCAGCAGCCGGTAGCCGTCCGGGGTGGTATCCACCGTTTTAAATCCATACTTTTCTGCAAAGGCCTGGTCCGAGAGCCAGGCCTTCTGTTTTTCCGCGCCCAGCATGCACACGCCGGATTTGCCCCTGGCCCTGGCGTCGGCCAGACAGTACTCCATCAGCTGCCTGCCGTAGCCCTTGCCCTTGAAGTCCCCGGTGACCCACAGGCAGTAGATGTAGAGATAGTTCTCTCCCTCCACCGGTACCCAGGCAGTCTCCAGCGGGGCATATTCAATGAACACTACGCCTTTGGCATCCAGCTTGCGGAACACATGCCCTTCTTTCAGCCGCTCTTTGAGCCAGGCCCGCTTGGCTTCTACTCCGGGATGGGGTTTCTTGCTGCGGATAATGCAGCACAGGTGCTCCTGCGCCAGATTTTCTTCTGTCAGATTGATAAATTGTTCGTTCATCGCTTATCACCGCTTTTCATACACCAGATCCACAATCCCGTTCCAATACTCCGTTCCCACCAGCTTCAGCGGAAGCTCCTGAGACAGTTCCGGGAACAGCCGCACGCCCTTGCCAAGCACTGTGGGGATGAGCGACAGCCACAGCTTGTCGATGCGGCCCTCTTTCAGCAGCTGTCCGGCCACGGATGCGCCGCCGCAGATCCAGACATTGCCCTCATGCTCCCCTTTCAGCTTGTCCGCCAGGGCAGCCAGTTCCCCATTCCAGAAGAAAATGTCCTTCTGATCCTCTTCCTGCCGGTTGGTCACCACATAACAGGGTCGTCCCTCATAGGGCCAGCTGTCCGGGGAGAGCTCCGTGACCAGCTGGTGATAGGTGGTCCAACCCATGACAATGGCGTCCACCGTATCCAAAAATGCCGGGTAACTGCCGGGGGCGTCTGGCTCGCTGCCGTCGCCTACCAGCCAGCTCACGCCGCCCCGCTCGTCCGCAATATAACCATCCACGCTCATGGCGAGATACAACACAATTTTTCCCATGGCAATTCTCCTTTGTTTCCTCTATTATATCCAAGCGATATAAAAAAACAAGGCAAGTGAAACATGACAGACAGTTGTCCTGTTCCTGTGCTATAATACAGAAGAAACAAGAAAGGCGGTGCGGCTTATGAAGATGGAGCGGCTCATTGGCATTCTGTCCATCCTGCTCCAGTGTGAGAAGGTCACCGCCCCGGAGCTGGCGGAACAGTTCGAGGTATCCCGCCGTACCATCCAGCGGGACATCGAGTCCCTGTGCCGTGCGGGTATTCCCATCACCACCGCCCAGGGCACAGGCGGCGGCATCTCTATTATGGAGGGCTACCGGGTGGACCGCACTGTGCTCACCGCTCCTGAGATGCAGGCCATCCTGGCGGGACTGCGCAGCCTGGACAGCGTCAGCGGTACCCGCCGCTATGCTCAGCTGATGGAGAAGCTGTCCGCCGGAACAGGCGAGCTGGTACCCGGCGGTGCTCACATGCTCATTGACCTCTCCTCCTGGTACAAGACCAGCCTGCCGCCGAAAATCGAGCTCATTCAGGGAGCCATCGAGCAGCACCATACCATCTGCTTTACCTATTTCTCCCCCAAGGAGGAATCGGTGCGCACTGTCGAGCCCTACTACCTGGTGTTTCACTGGTCCACCTGGTATGTGTGGGGCTGGTGCCGGATGCGGGAGGATTTCCGCCTGTTCAAACTGAACCGCATGACGGAGCTCACCACCGGCGAACTCTTTGTCCCTCGTTCCGTACCTCTGCCTAACCTGAACCCGGAGCGGGTCTTTCCGGTAAAATATCAGGTCACCGTTCTCTTTGAACCCACCTGCCGCTGGCGGCTGGTGGAGGAGTACGGCGCAGACCGCTTCACCGTGGAGCCGGACGGCCGGCTGCGCTTTACCGGCGGCTTTCCAGACGCGGACAGCGTGCTCAGCTGGGTTCTGACCTTTGGGGACAAGTCGGAGTTGCTTGAGCCAGAAGATCTGCGGGAACGACTTAGGGATTTGACCGACACATTGGCCGACCGTTACAGGAGGAATTGACATGGCGTCTCATGCTGATTTTGTGGACTATGTGGCCGAGCAGCTGCGGGAGGCCGGAGCCATCCGCAGCCGGAAGATGTTCGGCGAATACGGCCTTTACTGCGACGATGTGTTCTTCGCCGTCATCTGTGACGACCAGTTTTTCGTAAAAGTCACCCCGCAGGGAGAAGCGGCCTTCCCTCACCTGCCCAAGGCCCCGCCCTATGATGGGGCCAGGGACTCCTTTCTGGTGGAGGATGTGGAGGACCGGGAACTGATGACAGAGCTGACTCGCATCACCTGTGAGGCACTGAGAAACAAGCCCAAAAAGACGCGGAGGAAATGACCATGGCCTTTGACTACAAGAAAGAATATAAGGAATTCTATCTGCCGCCCAAGACGCCGGGCATCGTCACAGTACCCGCCATGCACTTCCTGGCAGTGCGTGGCCAGGGTAACCCCAATGAGGAAAATGGGGCCTACAAGCAGGCCCTGGAGCTGCTCTATGCCGTGGCATATACCATCAAAATGAGCAAGATGGGCAAGCACAAGCTGGAGGGGTATTTTGACTATGTGGTGCCGCCTCTGGAGGGCCTGTGGTGGCAGGAGGGCGTCCACGGAGTGGACTATACCCATAAAGAGCATTTTCAGTGGATTTCCCTCATCCGCCTGCCGGAGTTTGTGACGAAAGAGGTCTTTGACTGGGCCATCCGGGAGGCTACGGAAAAGAAACAGCAGGACTTCTCCCCGGTAGAGTTCTTCCCCTGGGAGGAGGGCCTGTGCGTCCAGTGCATGCACATCGGTCCCTATGACGACGAACCCGCCACCGTGGCCGCCATGGAGGAATACATCAAGGCCCAGGGGTACGAGGAGGACTTTGGGGAGAGCCGGTTCCACCACGAGATTTATTTAAGCGATGTGCGGCGGTGCAAACCAGAGCGGCTGAAAACGGTGATTCGGCATCCGGTGAGGAGGGTACTATGAAAGGCTTTACGCGGGCAGAAACCCGTTTCTCCCTGTGCGGACTCAACTGTGCCCTGTGTTCCATGCACCTGGGCGGCTACTGTCCCGGCTGCGGCGGCGGAGCAGGCAATCAGAGCTGTGCCATTGCCAAGTGCTCCCTGGAGCACGGCGGCGTCCAGTTCTGCTGGGAATGTCCGGAATACCCCTGTTCCCGCTACGAGGACTTTGACGACGGGGACTCCTTTGTCCCACACCGAAACCGGCAGCAGGACGTCGCCCAGGCCAGGGAGCTGGGACTGGAAACATACCTTGCCCAGCTGGAGGAAAAACGGGCGATTTTGGATGAACTTCTGGCCCACTACAACGATGGCCGCCGCAAAACACTTTTCAATACGGCGGTCTACCTTCTGCCCCTGGAGGACTTGCGCACTGTGATAGCCGCTCTGAGCAGCAGGCCGGAACTGACTGAACAATCCGTCAAGGAGCGGGCCCTTGCCGCTGTGGAGCTGCTTCAGGCGGCCGCTGACCGCCTGGATATCAGCCTGAAGCTGAACAAGAAGCCGAAAAGCTGAGAAAGGAATCCGGTTATGGAAATCAGACTCGCGCAAGCGCAGGACATTGACGCCTGGATGGCATTGGTGGAACAGGTCCGGGATGTCTTTCCCGGTCTGGAGACCACCGAGGCTATGGAGGAGCACAGAGTCACCGTCCTCGGCTTTATGGAAAATTCCTCTGCCGTCTGCGCGGCGGAGGCGGACCGCATGGCCGGCATTCTGCTGTTCTCCAGAGACCCCGCCGAGCTGTGCTTCCTGGCGGTGGACCCAGACTGCCGGAGACAGCACATCGCGCAGAAGCTGGTGTCCTTTATGCTGACACAGATAGAAGATGGCAAAGATATCTCCCTGATCACCTATCAGGAAGACGACCCCAACGGGCAGGCTGCACGTGCCTTCTACAAGCACCTGGGCTTTTCAGAGGGCAGGCTGACCGAGGAATTCGGCCATCCCGCCCAGGAGTTCGTTCTGAAACGTCAGGCCACCGGGCAGGCATAATAACAGAAAACCAGGCAGCGGGGACAGCGCATGTATGGCGCCGTCCCCGCTCACTTTTGTATTTTCATTGCAGAAAGCAAGAGAAAAGCAAGGACTTTGTTCCACGCAGCAGGGCAATTCTATGGTATGATAGAAAAACCCTTCGGAGGTGAGGCAATGAAAGCAAGTTCTATCGCCCATCGGCGTGTCCTTGATTACGCATATATGGACATTGACACTCTGTTCCGGGATTTTCACATTTCCGACCAAGGCTACAGCGACGAACAGGTGGAAGAGAGTCGTGCCCGGTATGGAAAAAACAGCTTGTCCGGCCGTGCCTCGGATACGGTGCTCTATCGCCTGGGACGGGCTTTTCTCAACCCGTTCACCATCATCTTGTTTGTGCTGGCCTGCATCTCCTTTTTGACCGACGTGGTGCTGGCCTCTAATTTCAGCCGCAATATTACCACGGTGGTCATTATCCTGTGTATGCTGCTCATCAGCGGCGCGGTACGGTTCACCCAGGAGCTGCGGGCAAAGCGGGTGGCGGACCGCCTGACGGGGATGATTGCTTCCACGGTACTGGTGCGAAGAGACGGAAAATGGGTCAGGGTGTCCTCCACCGAGCTGGTGGTGGGCGATCTGGTCCGTCTGGCCGCCGGTGACCGGGTCCCGGCAGATATCCGCCTGACGGCAGCCAAGGATTTATTCGTCTCCCAGTCGGTCATCACGGGTGAGAGCGCAATCCTGGAAAAGAACGCCGACACCCTCTCTCAAGGCCAGGCACAGTCCTACGCCGGGTACCGCAACCTGGTTTTCATGGGCTGCGCCCTCACCGGCGGCAGCGGCGAGGGCGTGGTCCTGGCCGTGGGCGAGGACACCGTCTACGGCGGGTTTGCAGCGGCGGAGTCCTCACGGAAAAACAGGTTTGACCAGGGCGCCAACTCCATTGCGTGGGTCCTGATCCGCTTTATGGCCGTCCTCATCCCGGTGGTTCTGATTGCCTGCGGCCTGACAAAGGGCGACTGGGTTTCCGCATTCCTGTTCGCGCTGTCCGTTGCCGTGGGCCTGACGCCGGAGATGCTCCCCATGGTCATCAACGCCTGTCTGGCCAAGGGCAGCGCAGCCATGGGAAAAAAGCAGACCGTGGTGAAAAATATTAACGCCATGCAGGGCTTCGGCAGTATGGACGTGCTGTGTGTGGACAAGACCGGCACCCTGACCGGAGACAAAATCACGCTGGAATATTACATGGATATTCTGGGCAATGAGAGCCAGAAGGTTCTGGATTTCTCCTATCTGAACAGTCTCTATCACACCGGGGTTAAAAATCATCTGGACAGCGCCCTTCTGCAGTGCCGTGAGATGCCGGGCCATGAGAGGTATTTTCAGGAGCTGGCTGCCCACCACCAAAAGCTGGACGAGCTGCCCTTTGACTACGAGCGGCGGTTTGCCAGCGTTCTGGTCCGGCATGAGGAGGAAAACCTGCTGATCATCAAGGGCAGCATTGACGAGGTATGCCGCCGGTGCAGCAGCGTGGAGTACAAGGGCCAGCGCCATGCGTTCTCCGGCGACGGCGCGGAGAGTGTCCGCGCCATTGTGGACGAGATGCTGGAGGACGGGATGAAGGTGCTGGCCGTGGCCTATAAGCCGCTGAAAGAGGCGACGCTGTCCCAGGCGGACGAGCACGACTTTATCCTGCTGGGATACCTGGCCTTTTTTGACGCGCCCAAGGAGAGCGCCGCCGGAGCCATCCAAAAATTGCAGAAGCTCCATGTGGGGGTGCGGGTGCTGACCGGCGATCACCGGGATATCGCGGTCTCTGTGTGCCGGAGGCTGGGCATTGACACCGCCCAAACCCTGACCGGCAGAGAGCTGGAGCAGCTCAGTGACGACGAGCTTCCCATCAAAGTCGAGCACACCACCCTGTTTGCGGAACTGTCTCCCAGGCAGAAGGTGCAGGTTGTCCAGCTTCTGTGGGCCAACGGGCATACCGTGGGCTTTCTGGGGGACGGCATGAACGACCTGCCTGCCATCGTGGAGGCGGATGTGGGCATATCCGTGGACACTGCGGCGGAGGCCGTCAAGGAGGGTGCGGATGTAATCCTGCTGAAAAAGGACCTGAATGTGCTGGAGGAGGGCATCCACGAGGGTCGGAGATCCTTTGCCAACGTGTCCAAGTACATCAAAATTACGGCCTCATCCAATTTCGGCAACATCCTCTCCATTGTGGTCGCCAGCGTATTCCTTCCCTTTTTCCCCATGACCTCTCTGCAGCTCCTGCTGCTGAATCTCCTCTATGATATCCTGTGCCTTGTTCTGCCCTGGGACCATGTGGACGAGGAGATCTGCGCCCGGCCGCTGGAGTGGTCCGGCAGAACCCTGGGCCGCTTCATGCGCTTTTTCGGCCCCATCAGCTCCTTCTTCGACATTCTCACCTTTTCCTACCTGTTCTTTGTCCTATGTCCCTCGGTGTGCGGCGGAAGCTTTGCCTCTCTGGCCGGCAGTGGGGAAGCGCTGCGCTTTATCGCCCTCTTCCAGACCGGCTGGTTCCTGGAATCCATGTGGACCCAGGTGCTGATTCTGCACCTGCTGCGCACACCCAGAATACCGCTGCTGCAGAGCAGGCCCTCCAGACCGGTGATGCTGGTCGCTCTGCTGGGCACCCTGTTCTTTACCGTTCTGACCTTTACCCCGGCCGGCAGCCCCCTGGGGCTTACCCCCCTGCCGCCCGTCTATTTCGGCTTTCTGGCCCTTGTTGTCTCGCTGTACCTGCTCCTGGTCACCCTGGCCAAAGGCCGGTACATCCGCCGCTGGCGTGAGCTGCTGTAAGAGAGGAGGAATCTGTGATGAAAAAACACATCGGATTTATCACGCTGGATTTCTCCCTTGCAGGCTGGCTTTCCAACGCGCTCCGCACCGCTCCCCCCTCCCCCGCCGCCCAGGAGCTGCTGGAAGGGCTGGGAGACCTGATGAACGGCAGCGCGGAGTCCCTGATGCTGGAGCTGGGAGAGGGGGCCCATGAGGCCGCAGGGGAGGACACCCTCCGCTGCGGCAGCCTCTCCATCGACTTCAGACTGCGCAGAGTCAGCCGGGACGGCACGGAAATCTCCCTGACCCCGAAGGAATTTGATATTCTGTGCTTCCTGGCCCGCAACCGGGGCGAGGTGTTCACCAAGGAGCAGATTTACCAGGCCGTGTGGGAGAGCGACTACCTGCTGGATGACAGCAACATTATGGCCTTCATCCGAAAGCTGCGGAAGAAAATCGAGCCGAATCCCGACGCACCCCAGTATATCCTGACCATCTGGGGCATCGGGTACAAATTCAGCGACAAGCTGTAATCTTAAATTCTTACCAAATCGCAAGAAAATCGCAAGGTTTCTGCCATGTGATTTTTCTTGCGGTTTTTTTATACTCATTCAGGACGCAAGGAGGGAGGGAACGACATGGATTCCGACAGCAGTCCTCAACGTATACAGCCCGTGGAGTTCCATCTCCCCGGCGGCTGTATCGCCTTGAACACACGCAAGGAGGTATAAAACCATGAACAAGAAAGAGAATCGCCGTTTGGCGCATCAGGCAGCCCAGCAGGCTGCACTCCGCGATGAACACAACCGCCGCATTCAGGACGCGGCAGCCGCCTCGGTCACCACCCTTCTCAGAGAGCTTCATGCTCCGCTGAGCGGCCTTGACCCGGAGGCCGTCACCGCCAGCCGCGCCAAATACGGCAGCAACAAGGTGACCCACGAGAAGAAAAAATCCCTGCCCAGGCGGCTGGCCGGCGCGTTTGTCAACCCCTTTACCGCCATCCTGCTCTGCCTGGCCCTGGTCTCCACCATGACGGACATGGTCTTTCCCACCCTCTCCCTCTTCGGCAGCACGCCGGAGGACTTTGACTGTCTGACGGTGGTCATCATCCTGACCATGGTCATCATCTCGGGCACGCTCCGCTTCGTCCAGGAGTCCAGAAGCGGCAGCGCGGCGGAGAAGCTGCTGGCCATGATCACTACCACCTGCACGGTCACCCGCAAGGGCCAGGAAAAGGTGGAAATCCCCATGGACGAGCTGGTGGTGGGCGACATTGTCCACCTGTCTGCCGGAGATATGATTCCCGCCGATGTGCGTATTCTGGAGGCCAAGGACCTGTTTGTCAGCCAGGCCAGCCTCACCGGCGAGAGCGAGCCGGTGGAGAAGCAGCCCCAGGCAAACCCGCAGAAAGAGAGCGTGACCGATTACACCAACATCGCCTTTATGGGCAGCAGCGTGGTCTCGGGCAGCGCCGTGGCCGTGGCGGTCTGCGTGGGAGACAGCACCCTCTTCGGCTCCATGGCCTCCTCGGTGGCGGGTGAGGCGGTGGAGACCAGCTTCACCAAGGGCGTAAACGCCGTCTCCTGGGTGCTCATCCGCTTCATGCTGGTGATGGTCCCCCTGGTCTTCTTCATCAACGGCCTCACCAAGGGCGACTGGCTGGACGCCTTCCTCTTCGGCATCTCCATCGCTGTGGGCCTGACCCCTGAGATGCTGCCCATGATTGTGACCACCTGCCTGGCCAAGGGCGCGGTGTCCATGAGCAAGAAGAAGACCATTGTCAAAAACCTCAACTCCATCCAGAACTTCGGCGCCATCGACATTCTGTGCACCGACAAGACCGGAACCCTGACCCAGGACCAGGTGGTGCTGGAGTACCACCTCAACATAAACGGCGAGGATGACACCCGTGTGCTGCGCCACGCCTATCTCAACAGCTATTTCCAGACCGGCTACAAGAACCTGATGGACCTGGCCATCATCCGCAAGACGGAGGAAGCCGAGGCGGAGGATCCCCGGCTGGTGGACCTGTCGGAGCACTATGTGAAGGTGGACGAGATTCCCTTCGACTTTGCCCGCCGGCGGCTGAGTACCGTGGTGCAGGACAAGTCCGGAAAAACCCAGATGGTGACCAAGGGCGCTGTGGAGGAGATGCTCTCCATCTGCTCCTTTGCCGAGTGCGACGGTGAGGTCCAGCCCCTGACGGAGCATGTGCGCCAGCGGATTCTTCAGACCGTGGACGAACTCAACAACAAGGGCTTCCGGGTGCTGGGCATCGCCCAGAAGAGCAACCCCTCTCCTGTGGGGGCCTTCGGTGTGAAGGACGAGCGGGACATGGTGCTCATCGGCTACCTGGCCTTCCTGGACCCGCCCAAGGAGTCCACTGCCGACGCCATCCGGGCCCTCCGGCGCCACGGCGTGACCACCAAGATTCTCACCGGCGACAATGACAAGGTAACCCGCACCATCTGCAAGCAGGTGGGTCTGAAGGTGCGCAACATGCTGCTGGGCTCCGACCTGGATGCCATGAGCGACGAGGAGCTGGCAAGAGCCGCCGAATCCACCGATGTGTTTGCCAAGCTCACCCCCGACCAGAAGGCACGGGTGGTATCGGTACTGCGGGAAAACGGGCACACTGTGGGCTTTATGGGGGACGGCATCAACGACGCCGCCGCCATGAAGGCCGCTGACATCGGCATCTCGGTGGACACCGCAGTGGATGTGGCCAAGGAGTCGGCGGATATCATCCTGCTGGAGAAGGACCTGATGGTGCTGGAGCAGGGCATCATTGAGGGCCGCAAGACCTACGCCAACATGATCAAGTACATCAAGATGACCGCCTCCTCCAACTTCGGCAACATGTTCTCGGTGCTGGCCGCCTCTGCCCTGCTCCCCTTCCTGCCCATGATGAGCGTGCACCTCATTTTTCTCAACCTGATTTACGACCTGTCCTGCACCGCCATTCCCTGGGACAATGTGGACGAGGAGTTCATTTCCAAGCCCCGGAAGTGGGACGCCTCCAGCGTAGGCAACTTCATGCTCTGGCTGGGGCCCACCAGCTCCATCTTTGACTTTACCACCTATCTCTTCATGTACTTTATCTTCTGCCCCATGTTTGTCTCCGGCGGCGTGCTCTTCAACGACCTGGCCTCCCATTTCAGCGGCGCGGAGTTGGCCCTGATGCAGGCAAAGTATATCGGTCTCTTCCAGGCAGGCTGGTTTGTGGAATCCATGTGGAGCCAGACCCTGGTCATCCACATGATCCGCACCCCCAAACTGCCCTTCCTCCAGAGCAGAGCCTCCGCTCCCCTGACCCTGCTCACACTGACCGGCATCGCCGTGCTCACCATCATCCCCTTTACCCCCTTCGGCGCCGTGCTCGGCTTCGTCGCCCTGCCCGCCGCCTATTTCGCCTACCTCATCCCCTGCATCCTGCTCTATATGGTGCTGGCAACCAGCCTGAAAAAAGCCTATGTACGCCACTACGGCGAACTACTCTGACGACAGGAGGAATTTTGTATGACCTGGTCCAAGCTGTGGATGGATTTGTTCGGCCGCACTTCCCTGTTTGGGATTGATATGGGCTTCTGGGTGGCCATGTCCGCCGTCTTGCTCATCGTGATTGTGATGAACGTGGTGTTCTGGGGCATGAAGCCCAAAACGGGACATGACGCATCTGGCAGCAAATAAAAAATACTGACCCACACCAACATCAAGGCCGCTGACTGGACTTCCACACGCCAGTCAGCGGCCTTTTCGCTGTTTCCGGGCTCTATGCCTGGGGCTGTTCCGGTGGTATTTCCTCCGCCGCTGTGCTATAATGCCGGTAACACGCGAAAGAGGAAGGGGTGTTACCATGCGAATCCTGATGCTGGGTAACAGCTTCACCTTCACCAACAATCTGCCCCAGATGCTGGCCGGTCTGACCGGCGCGGAAGTAGTCCACCACACCCGGGGCGGAGCCCGGCTGTCCGAGCACCTGAATCCCAGCACCAAGCTGGGCGCACAGACGCAGGCGGCACTGGAAAACGAACACTGGGACTATGTAGTGCTCCAGGAGATGAGCCACGGGCCCATAACCACCCCAAAAAGCTTCTTTTCCAGCGTGAAACTGCTCTGTGAGCAGATTCAGAAAAACGGAGCTGTCCCCGTTCTCTACGCCACCTGGGCCTACCAAAAAGGCGGGGACAAGCTGGCGGCCAAGGGCTGGGACTATGACGAGATGGCCCGCAGCATGTCCGAGGCGTACCACAGAGCCGCTCAGGAAAACCACGCCCTTATCGCCGATGTGGGGCAGCGGTTTTATGAGTTGTCCGATATCCAGGACCTCTACGCCCCTGACGGCGTCCACCCCAACGAACCGGGCTCCCGCATTGCGGCTCAGACCATTGCGGCGGTCATTCAAGCGCACAAGGAGAGACAGCTATGATTCGAGATATCTGCAAAGACGAGGCCTTTCTGGCCCAAAAGGCGGAGCCTGCCACGCCGGATGATATTCAGATTGCCGCCGACCTGCTGGAGACACTGGAGCACCACAAGGACGGCTGTGTGGGCATGGCGGCCAACATGATCGGCGTGAACAAACGCATCATCGCCTTTGACAACGAGGGCACCTACATGGTCATGTTCAACCCGGAGATTATAAAAAAATCCGGTCCCTACGACGCGGAGGAGGGCTGCCTCTCCCTCACCGGTATCCGTCCCGCCAAGCGGTGGCAGTCCATCAAGGTCCGCTGGCAGAACGAGCATTTCCAGGAGCGGCTGAAAACCTTCACCGGCTGGACAGCCCAGATTATCCAGCATGAACTGGACCACTGCGAGGGCATCATCATATGAAGAAATGTAAAATCACCGTCATGCGCATCACCCAATACCAGGACCTGATGGCCCAATATGAGAATCCCATCTCCCACGCCTGCGACATGAGAGAGGGACAGGTCTTCATCGCCAACGGCTGGGAGCGGCCCGAGGGCTTCTGCCAGAGCGCCTGGGACACCCTCTCCCCCTTTGTGCTGGCCCTGAGCCACGGCGGAGAGAATTTCTACGACGGCTGGATGAAAAATCCCAGGTCCGCCATGCTCTCCTGCAATGACGGATTCCGGCCGGTGAGCTTTCTGGTGGAGGCGCTGGACGAGGACGCGGACTGAGGAGGACACGCCATGTTTGAAAATAAGGTTGCCGTGGTCACCGGCGGCGCAAGGGGTATCGGCAAGGCCATTGCGGAGGAGTTCCGCAGGGAGGGCGCCAGGGTATGCGTCATTGACCTGCTGCCCAATGACTACTATGTGGGCGATCTGGCCGACCAGACGGTCCTGGAGGACTTCGCCCGCAAGGTCATCGACGACTGTGGTCATGTGGACTTTCTGGTCAACAACGCCCTGCCCCTGATGAAGGGCATCGACGAATGCACCTATGAGGAGTTCAACTATGCCCTGCGGGTGGGCGTCACCGCGCCCTTTTACCTCGCCAAGCTGTTCGCGCCCCACTTTGCCCCCGGGGCCGCCATCGTGAACATCTCCTCCTCCCGGGACCGGATGAGCCAGCCCCAGACCGAGAGCTACACAGCGGCCAAGGGCGGTATCTCCGCCCTGACCCACGCTCTGGCGGTGAGCTTCAGCGGCAGGGTTCGGGTCAACTCCATCTCCCCCGGCTGGATTGACACCGATTACACCGTCTATGAGGGCCCCGATGCCGTCCAGCAGCCCGCCGGACGGGTGGGCAATCCCATGGACATCGCCAATATGGTGCTCTACCTCTGCTCGGACAAGGCGGGCTTCATCACCGGCGAGAACCTCTGCATTGACGGCGGCATGACCCGCCAGATGATCTACCACAACGACTGCGGCTGGACGCTGCAGGGCTGAGACCGTTTATAAAACACAAGACCGCCTGGGCTCACTGCCCAGGCGGTCTTGTTTCAGTTTACCCAGTGGGCCACGGCGTCCCGCAGGAAGCGTGCGCAGCCGGGAGTGTGTTTGTCATAGTAGGCGGTAAACCGCTCATCCATCACATAGAGCTCGGCAATCCCCCGGTGTCTGGCCGGGTCGTACCGGTTCCCGGTGATGGTGAGCCACCGGCGGTGGAGGGCAGCAATCTCCTTTCCCTCCTCCCCCTCCGGGGACAATCCGGCCTGAACCGCCGCCTCCAGCCGCTCCTGAATCTCCCGGCCCAGGTCGGTCCACTCCCGGTACTGCTCCTGGGTCAAATTCATCACCGCGGCGTTGGCCTCGTCCACCTCTTTGTCGCCGTACTTGGCGCGGATTTCCGCCCCATAGGTCTCCTCGTTATGCGCCACGGCCCGCTTCTTGAATGCTTCAAATTTCTGCTCGTCGCTCATGATTTCATTCCTCTCTTCCGCTCCGATGGTGTCTTTCACCGACCGGATCAGCTTCTCCAGCCGCTCCCGCTCCGCCTCCAGGGCTGTCAGATGGGTCCGCAGGGCGGCCAGACGGTCAAAGGAGGGATCGTCCAGACATTCCTTGATTTGGGCCAGCTCCACCCCGAGGGCCCGGTAATAGAGAATGTCCTGCAGCCGGTCCACCTCCGCGCCGCCGTAGTAGCGGTAGCCACTCTCCGCCACACGGCTGGGCTTCAGCAGGCCAATCTGGTCGTACCAGCGCAGGGTGCGGGTGGTCACCCCGGACAGGCGCGACAGCTCCTGAATGGAATACTCCATGAAAATCCCTCCTTACGGACAGTGTAGCAGTTGACGGAGCGTCAAAGTCAAGGGGAAAATATATTTCTTTTGATGGGCCGGAAAATCTGGTATACTGGGGGCAACACAGACGGGAAGGAAAATCACTCCATGAAACTTGCCATTCTCTCTGACACCCACGGCCTGCTGCGGCCGGAGGTGACGGAATATCTGAAAAATGCCGACGTCATTCTCCACGGCGGCGACATCAACAAGCAGAGTATTGTGGACGAGCTGCGGAAATACGCCCCGGTCTACATCGTCCGGGGCAACAACGACAAGGAGTGGGCGGAGGACATCCCCCACGACCTCACCGTTACTCTGGACGGCGTGACCTTTTACATGGTCCACAACAGGAAGGAGGTCCCGGTGGACCTCTCCGGAGTGGATGTGGTAGTGTTCGGCCACTCCCACAAGTATATGCAGGAGGAGAGGGGCGGCATTTTGTGGCTCAATCCCGGCTCCTGCGGTCCCAGGCGGTTCCACCAGGAGATTACCATGATGGCGGCGGAGCTGACAGACGGAAAGCTCCATGTGGAGAAAATCACCATTCCCCACGAGGTGAAGTGATGGAACTGGGCCTGACCTTTCCCCTCCAGCGGTTTCTGAAAGCGAAAACGCCGGCCTACGGCACAGAGCCGGACCGGCGTTTCTGCTGGGATCTCCATGTCATCGGCCTGCGGGGTTGCAGGTGCCTGCTGGCCGTCCACTGTCACAGCCGGTACACCTTCGTGCGCTATGACGTATCTCCCCTCCAGTGGAAGGACATTCCCGGACTGTTCCGGGAGGGGCTGATTGACAGCCTCACCGCAGCCGGATTTGCCCCAAATCAGGTGGAGGAATATCTCCATCAGGCAGGCCGTATGGAAATTACCCGCACCCACGGCCGCCGTGAGGTGGCCTTTCTCAACCGGGCGTGGGAGGATGTGCTTACCCTGGATTTGTGTCTGGACACCGACAGCCAGCTCCAGCCTCTGCTGGACCACGCCGTCAACACCCGCCCCAGCCGGTGCGTGGGCTTTGAAGGGCTGGGGATGGGGCTGGAGCGGATAACCGCAGTATTGAAGTAAGACGCCTCCGGAACCCCGCTCAGGACGAGGCTGCGGACAGCTTCTCCAGCTCTCCCTCGATGAGGGAGACGGCAATGGTAAAGGCCTGGATACGGCGCTCGGCCAGGGTGATCTGGGCGCGGCAGCGGGCAGGGTTTTCCTTCCTCTCCAGGGTCTTGACGGTCTCACGCAGCTTGTGCAGAGTGGAGTCAATCTGCCGCTTGGCCTCCAGCAGCTCTTCTTCGGAATAGGTCATGCTTGCCTCCTGAAAACAGATATCACGGTCTGATGCTCTCCAGTATAGCACATCACAGGAGGGTATGTCAGGAAACCGGGCGAAAGTGGCAGCTTTCCTTGGTAGATTTTTTGCCGCCCGGACGGTATACTGAGACGCAGAAATGATACTTCAGGAGGAAAACGCCATGAGTTTGGGAAGCAGCCTGTATCACGCCCGGAAAAAGAGCGGTCTCTCTCAGGAGAATGTGGCCGAAAAGCTGGGAGTCAGCCGCCAGACCATCTCCAAATGGGAAACCAATGAGACCTTGCCCGACATCCGTCAGTCCAAGGGGCTGGCCATGCTCTACAATATGACCCTGGACGAGCTCATTGAGTACGACTTTGACGAGCAGCAGGCCCAGCAGATGATTGAGAGCGTCAGCGAGGAGGCCCAGGCCCGGATCGACTGGAACAAGGTGTGGAGCAAGAAGTACCCCGTGCTGGCCACCTACCACAAGACTGTGCGTATCAATGACTACGCCCCCACCCTGCGGGAGATGCTCACCCAGCTGCGGGTGGACTACGGCTACAACAACACCGACGCCCTGCTGGTGCTCAAGGACATTCTGGCCCGGGTATGGAAGGGGCAGATGTGAGCCCTTCCGTCAGCGGCGGTCGCCCTGACGATTGCGGAAGTCCTCCTCGATGGCGTCCTTCCAGTGCTCGTCCAGAGGCGCGCTGCACCGGACAGCAGCCACGGCGTCGCTCACCACCTCATAGTTAAGGCGGGTACCCGCACTGTCACAGTGGTAGTTCACCGCCCGGTCGGGAGCGATGCCCAGGCTCCCCGCCGTCTCCACCGCGTCAATGTTGGCCCCCAGGAAGAGAAACTCCCAGCCGTATTTCTCCTTCTGGCGCTGGATCATCTCCTTCACCCGCTGAGCCGAATAGCGGCGGCTGGCGTTCTCCATGCCGTCGGTGGTGATGACAAAGAGGGTGTGCTCCGGCACGTCCTCGGGCCTGGCATACTTGTGGATGTTCCCGATGTGGTGGATGGCTCCGCCGATTGCGTCCAGCAGAGCGGTGCAGCCCCGGACATAGTACTCTTTGTCGGTGATGGGCTGAACCTCACCCACCCGTACACGGTCGTGGAGCACCTCGGTCCGGTCGTCGAAAAGGATGGTGGAGACAAAGGCCTCGCCCGGCGTCTTCTTCTGCTTGTTCAGCATGGAGTTGAAACCGCCGATAGTGTCCCTCTCCAGCCCCTCCATGGAGCCGCTGCGGTCCAGGATGAATACCAGCTCGGTCAAATTCTTTTTCATAAATAAATCCCCCTATTCTGTGCTGTCTGACTTACAGGCACAGTATAGGGGGATTTTGCTTTCGTTTGGTCGCCTGGCAGGCGACAAACTTATTTGGGTTCTGTGAGCCTTGCTTTGAGCTCCTTCTTCACCTTTTCCAGGTCCGGATCACACAGCAGAGGCAGAACCTCCACCAGTGCCTCCGGCTCCAAATCCCACCAGCCAAATTGCAGCAGCAGTCCGGTCAGCTCTTCATCAAAGCGCTGCTTGATGAACCTGGCCGGGTTGCCTCCAAACACTGTGTAGGGAGGAATATCCTTTGCTACCACGGAATAGGCGGCCACAATGGCGCCGTCACCAATCTTGACGCCCGGCATGATGACGCACTCCCGCCCAATCCAGACATCGTTGCCAATCACAATATCGCCTTTTCGGGGGAGCTGGTCCAGATGGGGCGGGGTGTTCTCCTGCCACGCTCCGCCGAACACATGGAATGGATAGGTCGTGACACTGCTGATGCGGTGGTTGGCAGGCCCCATGATGAACTTTGTCCCAGAGGCGATGGCGCAGAATTTCCCGATGATGAGATGGTCCCCAAACTCCGGATAGTTGAAGAGCACATTGTTCTTTTCGAATCCGGTGGGGTCCGCAGCATCGTCGTAATAGGTGTAATCCCCAATGGAGATATTGGGCGCCTTGACCACATTTTTGATAAAGCAGGAGGTTTTATATTCGTTGGGAAAGACCTGATTAGGGTCAGGTATCTGATGCATAATAATCGTCCTTTCTCTGTTTTATATCACATCCTTTCTCCGGCATACTATGGTGGCAACCGCCCGTTTTTTTCTGATTTCTCTCATTTCAGTGCACTCCTGTGATAATGGTCCGATACGCCTGTCAGACGCTTACTTCCTCAAAATCTGTTCCATGGCCTTGCCTTTGGCCAGCTCGTCCACCAGCTTGTCCAGGTACCGGATCTCCCGCATCAGAGGGTCCTCAATCTCCTCCACCCGGATGCCGCACACCTTGCCGGTGATCAGAGTACGGTTCGGGTTCATGGCGGGGGCGTCTCGGAAAAAGTCGCCGTAGCTGGTGTCGGACTGCTCCAGCTGTGCAAGTGCCTCAGGCGTGTATCCGGTGAGCCAGGCAGTCACCCGGTCCACCTCTTCCCTGCTGCGGCCTTTCTTCTCCGCCTTGTTCACCAGCAGCGGGTAGAGCTTGGCAAAGGGCATCTGCGTCACATCGGTGCGGGGCATGGCGTCAACCTCCCAAAAGGCTCTGGTCGAAGGCGAACAGGGCCTCGTTAATCTCAAAGATGTTGTAATTCCGGTGGGCGATGAAGTACTCCACGATGATGTCGAACCTGCTGGCGTGGGAGAAGGCAAAGCCCGCCTTCTGGAGCATCTCCCGTGCCTCCTCCAGCGGCAGCTCCAGCGCAATGGCGAAGGCCATGGCAGTGGGCTTGGAGGGCTTATAGTGGATGTCTGATCGGATTTTGGAAAAGAGCTTGCGGTCGATGTTGGCCTTTTTATAGCACTGGGCGTCGGTCAGGCCGGCCTCGTCAATCTTCCGCAGCAGCATCTGGGAAAAGCTCTCGTCCAAATGGCCCAGGGCTTCATCCAGACTCATGGGCGCCGCTGCCACACCCTCCCACAGTTCCTCTTCCTCGTCCGCACGCAAACAGGCCGCGGCCCGGCGGCACTGCTCCTCTCGGCTGTCGGTGTGCTCCTCCACATAGCGGTCGTCGATGTAGGCGGTGATGTCGGCAAAAAGCTTTCCGCCGATGGTGTAGGCCGCCCGGTCGAAGATAACCAGATAGACGGTCATATCGTGGGCGAGCAGAAAGTCCCCGATGGTGTCCACCGCCACCTTCAGAGCCTGGTCCTTGGGGTAGCCGTAAGCTCCGGCGGAGATGAGGGGAAAGGCCACCGTCTCGCACTTGTTGGCAAGGGCCAGCTCCAGCGAGGAGCGGTAGGCGGAGGCCAGCAGCTCCCGCTCGCCGTGTGTCCCGCCCTGCCAGATGGGGCCGACAGTATGGATTATGAACCTGGCGGGCAGGCGGTAGCCCTTGGTGAGCTTGGCCTGTCCGGTTTTGCAGCCGCCCAGGGTACGGCACTCGGCCAGCAGCTCCGGCCCGGCTGCCCGATGGATGGCGCCGTCCACGCCACCGCCGCCCAGCAGACTCTCCTTGGCGGCGTTGGCGATGGCGTCCACCTTCATGGTGGTGATGTCATTTCTCACGATGTGCAGGGGCATGGGGCCACCTCCTTGGTCTCCATACAGTCAAAGTTCCACATGATAGTTCCCGTCAATCAGGATGTACTGGGCGCCATATTTCCGGCAGGCTTCCAGCGTCTGGGCGTTGTCCCGGAGCAGGGTCTCCAGGGTGCAGTCTGAATCGTCCATCCTGCGTTCCACAACGCTGGCGTATCCTTTGATATCCTGGTAATGGCTGCGGATATACGCCTCACTCATCACCAGACAGCGGTACTGAATCTGAGCGCGGTATTCCTCCGAAAAATCCTTTGCCCAGTCAAAGGGGATGTAACAGCCCTCCACGATGAGATTCTGCCCATTTTCGATGGCGGTTTTGACCATCTCCCGCACCACCGGCCATAGGTAATCCGTCAGCTCCCGGTCGCTGCTCATGGGCGTGAGGGATGTGTATCCACTCCGGATCAGGCCCATTTTCAGATGGTCGATGGACAGGTAAGGGTATCCGTATTTCTCCAGAAGCCTCTGGGCAAGGGCGGTTTTCCCCGTGTGGGACGCCCCTGCAATCAGAAAAACCATCCCGTTCCCTCCCGCAGCAGATTTCTCACCGGCGGCATTGATATGCAGCGCGGCTGATAGCCCTATCATAGCATGGGCAGTCCGCTCTGGCAATCAGAACCGATATGGCAAGGAGCAGCTTTCCGTGAAAACACATGAAAGCTGCTCCTTTTATTTTCGGGTGTCACGCCCGGTATCTGCCGGTCATTACACCACAATCTCCACCCGGCTGCCGCCGCTCTTCTCCTTGGTCACCACGACCTGCTTGTCGATTTTCTCCTTCAGCTCTGCCACGTGGGAGATGATGCCCACCAGGCGGTTGCCCTCGGTGAGGCCGGTGAGGGCCTGGAGCGCCTGGGCAAGGGACTCCTCGTCCAAAGAGCCGAAGCCCTCGTCCACAAACATGGTGTCCAGCCGGATTCCTCCGGCAGTGGACTGGACCTCATCGGAAAGCCCCAGCGCCAGAGAGAGGGACGCCTTGAAGGATTCTCCGCCCGAAAGGGATTTTACGCTGCGCTCAGAGCCGTTGTAGTGGTCGATGACGTCCAGCTCCAGGCCGCTCTGGCTGCGGTTGTTCTCCGCCTCCCGGCGGCGCTTGAGCTCGTACTGTCCCCCGGACATGACCATCAGCCGGAGATTTGCCCGCTGGAGAATGCGGTCAAAGAAGGTCATCTGGATGTAGGTCTCCAGGGCGATCTTTTCCTTCCCGGCCAGGTTGCCGTTTACGGTATTGGAGAGGGTCCGCATCCAGGTGTACCGCTGCTCCAGCTTCTCCAAATCCGCCGATTTCCCCAGGATATTTTCCAGCGCGGTCTCGTTGGTGACCAGCCGGGTATGGATCGCCTTCTGGGCCTCACTGGCCTCTGCCCGCCGGCGGGTCAGCTCCTGGCTGCGCTGCTGCTGGGCCTGGGCATCCACCTCCTGGGTGCGCTCCAGCAGATGCTCCAGCTCCTGGATGGCACCGTCGGCAGCGGTCAGCTCTCCCTGACGGGCAGCGGCGGTGTCCCGGACCTGGGCCAGTGCCCTGGCAAGCCCCTGGAGCTCCTCCCGCAGGGCGTCCATCCTCCGCTGGGCGGCATCCGGCTCCGGGAAGGAGAGCCCCTCCCGCAGAGACTGGATCTGCCCGGCCATCTCCTCTCTGCGGCTGACGGCCCCTGCCAGCTCCGCCTTCCGCTTGCCGGCATCCTCCTCCAGCGCTCTCAGGTTCTGCTCCGCCGCGGGAATCTGCCGGTCCAGCTCCGCCTTCCGCTGGCTGTTCCTCTGGAGCACCCGCTCCTGCTCCGCCAGCTGGGAGAGGACATTCTGGGTCTGCTCCAGCGCACCGGCAATCGCGTTGGGGGCGTCTTCCAGGGTGCACTGCTCCAGATGCTGTGCAAGCTCCCGGCAGAGCGCCGCTTCCAGCTGCTCCCGCTGGCCGCCCAGGGTACCCTGGGCCACCTCTGCCTGGGTGATGGCCGCCTGCAGCTGTTCCTGCCGCTTGGTCAGGCTGTCCAGCGCCTCCTCCTGCCGCCCGATCTCCTGTTCCAGCTCCTGGCGGTGGGCCAGCCGCCCCTCCAGCTCCAGCAGGGCCCCATGGACCTGCGCCAGCTCCCGCTCCACATCCGACTGGCAGACGGAGAGCTTCTGCCGGGCCGTATCCAATGCGGGCGTATCCACATAGGCTGCCAGCTCCCGGAGCAGCTGGTTCCGGCGCTCCTCCAGGGCGGCGCGTGCCGTCCCCGCGGCCAGGCTCTTCTCCTGGGTCTCTTGCTGGGCTGTCTCCCACGCCTCCTTGGACGCTTCCAGCTCTGCCTCGGTGGGCGCGTCGCCGGACAGCCGGGCAGGGGCAGGATGGTGGAGCGAACCGCACACCGGGCAGGGCTGTCCCTCTGTCAGCGACTGGGCCAGCAGTCCGGCCTGTTCGTCCAGAAAGGCCCTGTTCTTCCGGCGGTAGTCCTCTTCCAGCTGCTCCGACCGCTCTCTGGCCTGCCGGTAGACCTCCTGGGACGCCTGCAGGGACTTTTCCTCCACGGCATAGCTGTCCAGCGCCGACGCAAGCGTTGTCAGCGCCAGCTGTCTCTCCCGGAGACGCTCCTGACGGTGCAGCTGCTCCTGTCTCTCCTCGGTCAGGGACTGAGTGGCCTGGAACGTCTCACGGTTGGCCTGCAGCAGCGCCTTTTCCCGGAGCAGGTCAGCCGCAAGGGTCTCCCGCTGCCGATCCAGCTCCTCCCGGCGGCGCTGTCCATCGCTTATCTGGCGGAGACAGGCCTGCCACTGGCCCACCTGGGTCTCCAGCGCCTCCAGGGCGGACTTGTGGCTCTCCGTCTGGCTCTTCTTCCCCAGCAGGCGCTCCTTCTCCGCCTCCACAGGCGCCAGAGCCTCCGCTTCCCGCTTCCAGGCGTTCAGTGTCTCAGAACCGGCCCGCTGCTCCTCTTCCCGCTCACGGCATTTCTGCTCCAGCGCCGCGATATGCTCCGTCTGGGCAGCCAGGCCGGCCTCCCGCTGGGACAGCTCCCGATACCGGGGCAGCTCCGCCTCCAGCGCGCCCAGCTCCTGGTTCAGCAGCTCCTGCTGGGGTGCTTTCTCCATCTCCGCCTGCAGGGCCTTTTGGGCCGCCTCCACCTGGGGCACCAGCTCCGCCCGCTCCCTGCGGGCCAGGTCCAGCTTTTCCCGGTTCTTCTGGGCCTCTTCCGCCTTACCCAGCAGGATGGAGGTCTCCTTCAGCTCCGCGTCCAGCCGGTCCAGGACCTTCTGCCAGTCCCCTTCCTCCTCCCGTCCGTTGGCAATCAGCTGCCTGATCAGCTCCGTGGTCTCCTGGAAGGGGAGCTCTCCCGCCTGGGCCTTTTCCAGTCTGGCTCGCAGCGGCTCGTCCTCCCGGCACACCACGCCGCCGATATACTGCTGCACGCTGGCCCGTGCGGCCTCACAGTCCCGCTGGAGCTTTCCGGCCTCCCCCTTCAGCTTCTCCTGGAACACCATGTAGTACCGGGTCTTGAAAATCTCCCGGAAAATCTCCTGGCGGCTCTTGGTGTCCGCCAGCAGCAGCTTGAGAAAGTCCCCCTGGGCGATCATGGCGATCTGGGAGAACTGGCTGCGGTTGAGGCCGATGATCTCGATGAGCGCCCGGTTCACCTCCCGGGCCCTGGTGATCAGGCGGCCGTCGGGAAGGGTCAGCTCGGCGTCCGCCTTCTGGGTGGTCGTCCCCTCGCCCCGCTTGGCAGGGCGCTCATACTCCGGGTTCCGGCGGACCGTATAGGTCTTGCCGCCATAGGAGAAGACCAGCTCCACCTCGGTGGGGGTGTCCGGCTGGGCGTACTTGGAGCGGAACATGGACACTTCCCGGTTATCGCCGCTGGGCTCCCCGTAGAGCGCATAGGTGATGGCGTCAAAGATGGTGGTCTTGCCGGCGCCGGTGTCTCCGGTGATGAGGTAAAGCCCCTTGGGGCCCAGCTTCTCCAAGTCTATGGTCACCCGCCCGGCATAGGGCCCGAAGGCGGATACCGTCAGTTTCAGCGGTCTCATCCCTCATTCTCCTCCCAAATACGCTCCATCATGTCTCTGGCAAAGGCCCGCTGCTCCTCGCTCATGGGCTGCCCGTTCTGGCTGCTGTAAAACTCCTCCAGCAGCTCCAGTGGGGATTTCTGCTGCACGTCCTCCGCACCCTCCAGATGAATGCCCGCCCGGGTGCGCTTGTTGTCATAGTCCAGCTTCATCAGGTTGGGGTAGATAATCCGCAGCTTGCCCACCGCGTCAGGGATGTCCTCCTCGTCGGTGAGTGTGATGTGGATGTAGTCACGGGGATAGCTGGTCCCCTCATAGAACGCCCGGAGGGTCAGCTCCTCATAAGTACCCCGCAGCTCCACCATGTCCCGCAGAGGCTTCAGGGGGATTGTACGGATGGTCACGGACCCCTTCGCGCCCAGCTCCACCACGGTGACCGACTTCTTATGCCCCGCCTCGGAGAAGGAGTACTTCAGCGGCGTTCCGCAGTAGCGTACCGTCTCCCGTCCCACCTGCTGGGGGCCGTGAATGTGCCCCAGGGCCACATAGTCGAAGGGGTCAAAGACTGCCGCATCCACGTTGTCCGTTCCGCCCACGGAGAGCTCCTCCGAGTCGCACCGGGCAGCACCGGTGACAAACTGGTGGGTCACCAGCACATTCCGGGCGGTGGTATCCACCCCCATGGCCTCAATGGCCGCCGCCACCGCGTCCGTGTAGGTGGAAATCTCCCGCTCGGGGAAGCAGCGCCGGACATGGGACGGCTTCACAAAGGGCAGCAGGTAGAGCTTCACCGGGCCGTACTCGTCAGTGAGCACCACAGGTTCCACCCTGCCGTCGTAGACCGGAGCCAGGTGGATGCCGCTGCGCTCCATGAGCCGGCCGCCGAAGGCCATGCGCTCCGGGGAGTCGTGGTTGCCGCTGATGACAAAAATCCGCAGCTCCCTCTTGGACAGGCGCACCAGGAAGTCGTCCAGCAGCGCCACCGCCTCGGCGGAGGGCACCGACTTGTCGTAGACATCGCCGGCGATCAGTACCCCGTCCGGCTTCTCCCGGTCGATGATTTGAAGGATTTCAGCCAGAATATACTGCTGGTCCTCCAGCATGGAAAAATCGTTGACCCGCTTGCCCAGATGCAGGTCGGAGAGATGAATCAATTTCATAGCCGCACTCCCTCTAAAGCAGTGTATCCAGCATCATTATAGCTGGGATGGAAAGGCGGAGCAAGCTTGCTGCCCGGCAAAGGCCAGCAGAGCGTCCCGCTCGTTGGGAATCCGCTCGTCCAGAACTGCGTTCAGACATTCCTGAAGCATACGGCCGATGTCTCTACCCTTCAGGCCCAGCTCCATCATGTCGTTTCCGTCGACTGCCAAATCCCGGAGGGAGAAGCAGCGCTCCTCCCTCAGAAGTTCCTCCAGCATGGCGTCCACTTCGTCCAGAATCCCAAGCCGGTATCGGCAGATATCCGATTGACCCAGGGTATCCGCCCTGTGCAGTTCAATCAGCTGCCGGGCCGCCTCCTCCCCATGTTTGCTCAAAAGGCGTGTCACAAGCTTCCTGTCCGCCGTGATGGGCATGTCGTGATGCCGGACAAGGCGCACAATCCGCTCCCTGCCAGCGCTGTTAAAGTGCAGCCTGCTCAGGATTTCCTCCGCCAGAAGGGCGCTCTTCTGCGCGTGGCCGAAGAAGTGGCCCACGCCGTCCTCCGTGCGGGAGAAGCACAGCGGCTTGCCGATATCGTGGAGCAGCGCCGCCCAGCGCAGCACAGGCTGGGGGCTGACGTTCTCCACCACAGCCACGGTGTGGTTCCACACGTCCTTGTCGTGGTGGGGATTGTGCTGCGCAAAGCCGAACATGGGCGCAAGCTCCGGAAGCGGCACGGCAAGCACACCGGCAAAGCCGCTCAGAACAGCTGCCTCATTCTTTCCGCAGAGTATCCCGGTCAGCTCGGCCTGGATGCGCTCGGCCGCCACGCCCCGGAGCAGGCTTTGGTTTCTCCGGATGGCGTCTGCCGTGGCCGCGTCAATCTCCATCCCGTACACGGACGCAAACCGCAGCGCCCGCAGGATTCTCAGGCCGTCCTCCCGGAATCTCCGGTCCGGGTCACCTGTGCAGCGGACAACTCCCTTCTCAATATCCCCTGCTCCGCCCACAAGGTCAACCACTCCCGTTCCGGGGTTGTAGGCCAGAGCGTTCATTGTAAAATCCCTGCGCTCCAGGTCGGCCCTCAGGCTGGGACTGGGACAGTCGCTGTCCGTGCGGTATGTGGTAATCTCAATGGGCTGGTGGTCGACCACAACTGTGACGGTACCGTGCTTCAGCCCGGTCTCGATAAGGTGGTACCCGGAAAAGACCGCTTTGACCTGCTGGGGCAGCGCGCTGGTGGCGATGTCCCAGTCCTTGGCGGCCCGCTTGCCCATCACATAATTCCGCACTGCGCCGCCCACAAGGAAGGCCTCAAAGCCGGACGCTTCCAGCAGCGCAAGCACATTCTCCACCTGGGGAGGAAGTTTCATCAGCCGGCGCCTCCTCTCTTTTTGATTTAATCCGCCGCCTTGAAGTTATAGACCGGGCGGATGCGGGCGGTAATCTCCGCCGTGGGCCCAATCTGCGCCACAATCTCCTCCATGCTCTTGTACGCCATGGGGGATTCGTCCAGGGTATCGGGCACCACGCAGGTGGTGTAGATTCCCTCCATCTCCTTCCGGAAGGTGTCCATGGACAGGGTGTGGAGGGCCGTGCTGCGGCTCATGAGACGGCCTGCGCCATGGGGCGCCGAGCAGTTCCAGTCGTCGTTGCCCTTGCCGATGCAGATCAGGCTGCCGTCACGCATGTTGATGGGAATCAGCAGCTTCTCACCGGCCTTGGCCGAGACCGAGCCCTTGCGCAGAATCATGGCGTCCGTATCGATGTAGTTGTGGATGGTGGTAAACTCGTCCGCCACAGTGAGGCCCATGCCGTTGATGATCACGTCCACCATGGCCTTGCGGTTGAGCATGGCAAACTGCTGGGTCAGCTTCATGTCGTGGATATAGTCCTCAAACAGCTCGCCCTCCACATAGGTCAGGTCCCTGGGGATGGTCAGCGTGTGCTCCCGCTTCAGCTCCCGGACCGTCTTCTCAATCTCCTGAAAACGGCCCTCAGCCTTCAGCCGGGCAATGGTGCTCTGAATCTGGTGGTGCGCGCCGCCCCAGAGGGCACGTCTGCCCTGGTCCTGGTAGTAGTCGGCCACCTCGGTGCCCAGATGACGGCTGCCCGAGTGGACCACCAGGAACAGCCGGCCATCCTCCGCCCGGTCCACCTCAATGAAGTGGTTGCCGCCGCCCAGGGTGCCGATGCTGCGCATGGCACGGTCCAGGTTGACCTGACCGGCGCAGCGGAGCTGTGTCAGGTCAATCTGACCGTTCAGCGCGTGGAGCTCGTCGCGCACCTCCCGGCCGCTGGGAATCTCCCGGCGGATGAGGGCGTCCAGCTTGTCAAAGTCCATCTCACGCTCCGCCAGCTCCACCGTCTCCATGCCGCAGCCGATATCAACGCCCACCATGCCGGGCACAATCTTGTCCTGAATGGTCATGGTGGTGCCGATGGTGCAGCCCTTACCGGCGTGGACGTCGGGCATGATCCGAATCTTGCAGTCGGCAAACTCCGGCCGATCGCACACCGCCTGAATCTGGCTGCGCGCCGTCTCCTCCAGCTCGTTGGTATAGCAGACAGCGGTATTATATAAACCCTGAATGGTAATCATGGTATCCTCCATTCTTAGGCCGATGCCCGGCTCTGTGCCGTGCAAAGGCCTGCTTCCGTATTTCTCATTCTGTGATTTCAGAATAAAGGATAGTCTGCGGAAAATCACGGAAAAAAAGTTGCGATCTCTTTGATGCCAACACAGCCGCGCATATTGCAAACCCGGCCTTTCCCTGTTTCGCTCTCAGTGCTATACTGATGATAAGGAATGTTCAAGGAAACGCTGCGCTTACAGGCGACTGCTGAAAATCAATCCAACAGGAGGTATTTCCCATGCGTAAGAACTTTGGAGCCAAGCCCTGGACCTATCCTCAGCCGGTCTTTATCCTGGCCACCTACGGCGAGGACGGCACCCCCGACGCCATGAACGCCGCCTGGGGCGGCATCAGCGACGACCAGGAGCTGTCCATGTGCATCAGCGCCGGTCACAAGACCACCGCCAACATTCTCGCCCGCAAGGCCTTCACCGTCAGCATGGCCACGGCGGATCAGATGGTGGCCTGCGACTATGTGGGCATCGAGTCGGGTAACAAAGTGGCCAACAAGCTGGAAAAGGCGGGCTGGCACACCACCAAGTCGGAATTTGTGGACGCCCCCCTCATTGACGAGCTGCCCATGGCGGTGGAGTGCCGTCTGGTGAGCTACGACCCGGAGAGCTGCCGCCTGGTGGGCGAGATTGTCAATGTCAGCGCGGATGAGTGTGTGCTGGACGCCGACGGGAAGATTGACCCGGACAAGCTCCAGCCCATCATCTTTGATCCCATCCACCACACCTACCGCAAGCTGGGTGAAAAAGTGGGCAATGCCTTCCAGGATGGTGCAAAGCTGAAATAAAAATACACCAGGCGCGACAAGGGGAGCAAAAAAGGCGGTGGGAGACATGTCTCCCGCCGCCTTTTTGTTTGCAGTGCTCAACGCTTCTCCGCCGGCGGCCAGGCTGGTGAGACGCATTAAAAATGCCCAAAAGCTATATCTGACCATCCACAATGGGTATTCGACATGGTCTGTTCTTTGTTCTACAATATAGCTGTCCTACCAGGACAGCCGTATTTCTTCCTGCGCTCCCATGGTCTAATCCAGAGGAACAAGCTGAGCCTGAAGCTGCTCCAGAAATAGCTCCGCCGCTCTGGAAAAGAGCTGGGACTTCTTCCACACCAGGTACATCCCCAGCTCCATTTTGGGCTTCAGGGGCCGGAAGCAGAGGTTGCTGCCGGCGGTGTTCACCAGCTTGTCCAGGGTAAAGGCGTAGCCCATCCCCTCGTCCACCATCAGGGAGGCGTTGTAAATCAGATTATAGGTGGCCACGGTGTGGAGCTCTGAGGGCTCCTTCCGCAGCCAGCGGTACAGGCCGCTCTTGTTGTCCACCTGCCGTGAGAGAATCAGCGGCTTGTCCCACAGGTCACGGGGCGAGACGGTCTCCCGCTGTGCCAGCGGGCTGTCCCGCCGCATGAGAACCCCCCAGGTGTCCTTCATGGGCAGCTCCATGCAGCTGTACCTGGTCTTGTCCATGTCGCCCAGGAGGATACCGAAATCCAGCAGGCCCTTGTCCAGACGCTCGCACACATCCATGGCGTCACCGCTGACAATGTGGAAGCGGATGCCCGGATGGCTCCCCTGGAGCTGATTGGCCGCTCTGACAATCTGGCGCACACCGTCGGTCTCGCCGGTGCCGATATAGATATCGCCGCTGACCGTATCGTCGGACTGCATGACCTCTTTTTCCGTCCGGTCCACCAGCTCCAGAATCTCCTCCGCACGCCTGCGCAGCCGCATTCCGTCCTCGGTGAGGGTGATCTTCCGGCTGCCCCGTACCATCAGCTGCTTGCCCAGCTCCTTCTCCAGCTCCATGAGCTGCCGGGAGAGGGTGGGCTGGGTGAGATGCAGGGACTGGGCCGCCGCCGAGATATTTTGCTCCCGTGCCACCGCAAGAAAGTATTGCAGCACTCTCAATTCCATACAGACCCGCCTCCTTCTGGTCTGATGATAGCACATGCCAAACATAGATTTCAAGCATAGTAAGCTATTCTATATAGGTATTTGTTATCCATTCCGGTGAGTGCTACAATGAAATTGAAAATCTGACCTATCAGGAGTGTAAGATGGATTTAAACGCATTTTTGGAGCATCTGAACAGCGGAGAGAAAGTACAGGGCGGCAGCGAGGTACATCAGTTCATGCACGGCGTCAGCCAGGAGGCCCTGCGCATCACGGCTGAAATCAACAGCGGCTACCACACGCCGGAGGAGCTGCGCGCCCTCTTCTCCCAGCTCATCGGCCAGCCTGTGGACGAGAGCTTTGGCATGTTCCCACCCTTCTATACCGACTGCGGAAAGAACATCCACATCGGGAAGAACGTCTTTTTCAACATGGGCTGTAAGTTCCAGGACCAGGGCGGCGTTTTCATCGGGGACGGCGCCCTCATCGGCCACAACGTGGTGCTGGCCACCCTCAACCACGCCCAGTCGCCCAGCGACCGGGCCAGCATGATCCCCGCCCCCATCCACATCGGCAGGAACGTTTGGATCGGCGCCAACGCCACCGTCCTGCCCGGCGTGACCATCGGGGACGGCGCCATTGTTGCGGCGGGAGCGGTGGTTGCAAAGGACGTACCGGAAAACACCATTGTGGGCGGTGTGCCCGCCCGTATCATACGTACCATCAGCGAGGAGGATCGCACATGAGCAAAAAGGTTTTGGTTATCTCCACCAGTCCCCGGAAGGGCGGCAATTCGGAGACTCTGGCGGACGAATTTATCCGCGGCGCCCGGGATGCCGGGAACGACGTGGAGAAGGTCACCCTGTACGATAAGGACATCCGGTTCTGCAGGGGCTGCCTGGTCTGTCAGAACACCCAGCGCTGCGTCATTTATGACGACGCGGACACCATCGTCCAGAACATGCTGACCGCCGACGCCATCGTCTTTGCCACCCCCATCTACTACTACGGGATGTGCGGCCAGATGAAAACCCTGCTGGACCGGGCCAATCCCCTCTTCCCCACCGACTACCGGTTCCGGGACATCTATCTCCTGGCCGCTGCGGCAGAGGAGGACGGACACACTGTGGACGGAGCGGTCACCGGTCTTCAGGGCTGGATTGACTGCTTTGAAAAGGCCCGCCTGGCCGGCACTGTCTTTGCCGGAGGCGTAACGGCCGTGGGAGAGATTCAGAACCACCCAGCCCTGAAGCAGGCCTATGAGCTGGGCAGGAACATGTAAGGAGGACACCCATATGAATTCCAGATATAACGGCTATTCCTTCCAGATGCGGGACACCGTCACCCGGGAGAAGGTACATTTCCACAACCGCTACGGCATTGAGCTGACTGGTGACATGTATCTGCCCAAGGGGGCGGAGGGCAAGCTGGCCGCAGTGGCGGTGGCCGGTCCCTTCGGCGCCGTGAAGGAGCAGTGCGCCGGGCTGTACGCCGAGGAGCTGGCCGCCCGTGGCTTTGCCGCCATGGCCTTCGACCCCTCCTTCATCGGAGAGAGTGGCGGCGCGGTGCGGAATGTGGCCTCCCCCGACATCAACACCGAGGACTTCTCCGCCGCGGTGGACTTCCTCGTCACCCGGGACTTTATCGACCCGGAGCAGGTGGGCATTCTGGGTATCTGCGGCTGGGGCGGCATGGCCCTCAACGCCGCCGCCATGGACACCCGCATCAAGGCCACCGTCACCTCCACCATGTACGACATGACCCGGGTGAACGCCAAGGGCTACTTTGACGCCGCCGACAGCGCAGACGCCCGGTATGAGACAAAAAAAGCCCTCAACGCCCAGCGGACGGAGGACTACAAAAACGGGACCTATGCCCGCGCGGGCGGCGTGGTGGACCCCCTGCCCGAGGACGCCCCCTTCTTCGTGAAGGACTACTACGACTACTACAAGACAGAGCGGGGCTACACCGAGCGGTCCCTCAACTCCAACGACGGCTGGAACACCACCTCCTCCCTGTCCTTCCTCAACATGCCCATCCTGCGTTACAGCGGCGAGATCCGCAGCGCCGTGCTGATGCTCCACGGTGAGAAGGCCCACTCCTGCTATTTCAGCAAGGACGCCTTTGCCGACATGGTGAAGGACAGCCCCTACGCCGGCAACAAGGAGCTGGTCATCATCCCCGGCGCGGTTCACACCGACCTCTACGACCGGAAGGACATCATCCCCTTTGACAAGATTGAGAACTTTTTCCGGAAAAATCTGAAGTAATTGTCCGTGATGAGGAGGGACTCCATGGCCAGATTAGTCTGTATGCTCCTTGTGGTGCTCAGCCTCACCGCCTGCAATGTCAGAGAGGCCCCGGTTGGGTCCCTCACATCCCCGGCACAGACGGCCGCTCCGGCGGAGGAGACCGTTCCGCCCCAGCAGTCCCCGGAAGCCGGATCCAGTCAGGAAGAAGCCATGCTGAAAATCACCGTCGGAGACTATGAGCTGCTGGCCACCTTTGAGGACAACAGCTCCGCGGAGGAATTCAAACAACTGCTGGCTCAGGGTCCGGTGACCGTCGAGATGGACGACTACGGCGACTTTGAGAAGGTGGGGTCTCTGGGTACCACCCTGACCCGAAACGACCAGCAGATCACCACGGAACCCGGGGATGTGATTCTCTATCAGGGCAATCAGATCACCATCTACTACGGCACCAACACCTGGAGCTTTACCCGGCTTGCCAGAATTGACGATCCCACCGACCTGAAGGCAATGCTGGGAGAGGGGACAGTCCAGATTACCTTTTCTCTTGCATAGGAGGTATTTGATATGGCAGTGAAACAGACAGCGGGCAGAGATGCCCTGGGCGAATTCGCGCCCAAGTTTGCACAGCTCAATGACGACGTACTGTTCGGCGAGGTGTGGAGCCGGGAGGACAAGCTCTCCCTGCGTGACCGGTCTCTGGTCACCGTGGTGGCTCTGATGGCCCAGGGCCTGGTGGACAGCTCCTTCCAGTACCACCTGTCCACCGCGAAACAGAACGGCATCACCCGGCAGGAAATCGCGGAAATTCTGACCCACGCGGCCTTTTACGCCGGCTGGCCCAAGGCCTGGGCGGCCTTCCGGATGGCCAAGGAGGTCTGGGCTGAGGATACCGCCGGGGACGGCAGGGCACAGCACCAGCAGGAGATGGTCTTCCCCATCGGCGCTCCCAACGACGGCTTTGCCCAGTATTTCGTGGGCCAGAGCTACCTGCAGCCCCTCTCCACCAGTCAGGTGGGTGTGTACAACGTGACCTTTGAGCCGGGCTGCCGCAACAACTGGCACGTCCACCACGCTGACAAGGGCGGCGGACAGATTCTCCTCTGCGTGGCCGGTCGGGGCTACTACCAGGAGTGGGGCCAGGAGGCCCGGGAGCTGCATCCCGGCGATGTGGTCAACATCCCCACCGGCGTGAAGCACTGGCACGGCGCCGCCCTGGACAGCTGGTTCTCCCACCTGGCCCTGGAGGTGCCCGGCGAGAACTGCTCCAACCAGTGGCTGGAGTCCGTCACCGACGAGGTATACGGCAAGCTGGTCTGAGCCGCGCATTTAAATCCCGATAACAGAACAGCGCCCCGTCTGGTTTACAGACGGGGCGCTGTTTTATCTCTGGGTATCAGACTCCGGCAGTCCTTCAGCCGCAGCACCAGCTGTCCCACCGCGCCTGGATGACCTTTGCCATGGCCTGGTAGTAGTCCTCGTCAAAGGGGACAAACAGGTAGGCCTCATCGTCAAATTCGGCGGAGTGGTACCGCGCCGGTCCAAAATATTCCAGGGCGTGGCTGTCAATGTCGGCGGGGAAGCAGGGTGTGTCCCCCTGCCCATAGTAATGGCGGGCAAAGGCCTCCCCCTCGTCATCAAAGAGGGCAAAGAACAGCTTCCCATTCAGCCGATCCCGAATAAACGGCCGCAGATCCAGCTCGGAGAGATCCTCCTGGAAGCGCTGGGCCAGACCGCCGTACCGCTCCAGAAACTCCAGGCTCATCAGGTCGTGCTCCATGCACCAGCGCAGATAGATGGCCATGTGGTTGAATGCGTTCAGCTCCTCCACCGGCAGGTGCTTCTCCCTGATGCGCTTGATATGCAAGGCGCCGTCATCCATCTCGCCGGTCTCATCCGGCTCCGCCTCCTCCAGGTCTGCGTCTTCTGCCTCCATGGCGTTGGGGCGGTCCGGATCCACCACAAAGCTCAGTCCCTGCAGCTGTTCCAGCAGGTCCTCGGCCTCATGCGCCACCTTATAGCGCAGCTCCTCCCGGTAGAGGGGAATCACCTGGTAGAAGTTGACCTCGCTGCCGTCCGGCAGGATACAGACTCCGGCGCCCTCCTCCACCCCCTGGGGAGAGATGAGCATGGCGGCACACAGCCCGGTGTTCTCCGCAAAAGCCTCCTGATTGTCCACCGTGTGTCCCCAGCCCAGCCAGGTGTCCGACTGGATGGGCAGACGGGCCAGCACCTTCAGCAGCCGGATGGGCCAGTACCACTGCTCGTCGGCCAGGTCCTTCTCCCCCAGCTTCCAGTCCGGCGGCAGGGCAATGGCCAGCTCCGCCCGCTCCAGCTTGTGGTCCGCCAGTTCCCCGGGCACGTTCATCCGGTGGGCGCCCATACCCATGGTCACAAGGGTGTAGTAGTCCCGCTCGTCCCCAGGCGGAATCAGGCAGATATCCACATGGATGTCCGGGGAGGCCAGCTCGTGCCACACCCGCTCAAAGCTGCCGAAATACTGCCTGATGTGTTCCTCCACCGCTGCCATCTCGTCCTGACTGTAATACTCAGGCGCACCGGCGCTCTGGTTCTCATCCTTCTCAATGTGTTCAACCGTACCGTCCTCATTGAGTTTGGCTCTGAAGTACCGGTTCTCCTCCCCTTCCACCTCGTAGACCAGGGTGACGCTGTAATCCAAATCGAAGAGCACCGCCTCCAGCCTGCCCTTCTCCCCATCGGGTATGGTCAGGGTCAGCCATCGGCCGTCATCCAGCCGGGCCTTCTGGACGGCCAGCCACCCCCCATCCAGCTTGGACAGGCCCGCCTGGTTCATGCGGAAGACCACCTCCACACTGCGGTCCCGGACGGACCGGACAAAGACACAGTAGGGATCATCCCGCACAAGGTCGTTCTCTTCAAGGCCAAACAGCTCCATAAAGGACGCCAGACCCGCCTGGTTGATGTTGATGCAGGAAATGACCCGCTGCTTGCTGTCGGCATTCCTGTCCAGTCCGCTCTGGAGCCTGCTGTCGGCTTCCGGATTGATCCAGTGATACTCCATCTGCTCCAGCGTGGCCCCAGACATGATCTCCTCCCGCAGGGTCTGAAATTCATAGTCGCCGGGCACCAGGGCAAGGCCTCGTTCCACCGCCTCCAGCGCCCCTGACCGGTCCCCAAAGTGGCTGCGCAGCTTGCCCGCCTGAAGCCAGATCCACGGGTAATCCGGCTCCTCCCGGGTCCCCTGCTCGGCGTACTGCCGCGCCTCCTCCAGCCGGCCGCAGTACATCAGCGCCACGGAATAGCGGTAGTACCAGGTTCCACAGCCCCCGGCGTTCTTCTCCGATCCGGGCAGCCACTGAGCCGCCCGGTAATAGAACTCATATTCATCCATGTTGAGACAGGCGTAGGCATACCACAGCGCCACCTGCAAATCCTGCTGGGCCTGCTGCCGGGTAAATTTTCCCTCCTGAACCCCTGCCTCCACAAAGTTCCGGATATATTCAAACATCCGGCCGTAGTACCCGCTGGCCTCTCCGACCAGGGACTCCATGGTCTCAATCTCTTCCTGGGAGAGCAGCGATCCGGTCTCCTCATGGATCTGGGGCTGGGGCTCCCGGTTCAGCAGCCGCACGGTGGGCACCGCCCGGCGGAACACATGGAAGCTGGCCCAGGGCAGCTCCGTCCCCTGGAAAAACTCCACCGCCGCGCTGAGCACCGCGGACAGGTCCCAGGCGATAAAATCCACATAGCCGCAGTAGAGTCCGGCGGCGCTGCCGGTCAGGGTGAGGGCGTCCTCCCCGGCCTGTGCGGTCAGCGCCGACTCCAGCGCGGCCCGGAAGGCCTCTCTTCTGCTGTCGCGGTCCTCTCCGTCAAAGCCATCCAGGGGATAGCAGAGGAAGCCCGCCGCCGCGCCGTCGGCGTGGAGGGCGTCCATCCCCTCATCCTCCCCGCTCAGGTAGCCGTTGATGAGCGGCGGGCAGCAGGTGGAGCCCTCCACCACGTCCATCCGCCAGTCGGCGTCCGGATCACTGTCCGGCTCCGTCTGGTAGACCGTCTCGCTGCCCAGATAGTCCCAGGGGTCCAGCGACAGATTCAGCCCCATATCTTCCAGCGCGCCGGGCAGCTCCGTGAGCGGGATGGACTTCCCGTCTCCCGGTGTGTCCGTCACATCAAATCGGGCTATGTACCTCATGCCGGGAATTTCGCCCAGGACCTGATCGGTGAGGGTGGAGAGCATCCACCAGGCCCGGCTCTCCTCCTCCCGGAGGAGAGGCAGCAGCTTCTCGCAGTACAGGGTCAGCCCCACGCCGCGGTCCAGCTTCTCCGCCCATACCTGCACGTCGCCGCCCGACACCTCCCAGCCGCCGGAACGCAGGTCACAGCCGGCGGCGGGCTGGCGGCCCACCAGAATGTTCCACTTCTCCGTCACTGCCCCAGGGGCACGGCGCTGAAAATAGGCCAGTTCAAAGAGCTTCAGCCGGTCGCCCTCCGGGGTGAGAATCAGCTCGTATTTCTCCCCGTTGAAGCCCAGATTGAAGGAGATCTGCTCAAAGGCCAGGTTCAGGATGGCCTCACACTTTGCGATGATCTCCCTGCCGTTCTGTCCCTCTCTGTCCCCGTCCATCATGCGGCGGAGCTCCGCCTCCTCCCGGGCAAAGGCGTCCCACGCCTTCGCTGTCCGCTCCTGGAAGCTCTCGGCAAACCGCGGCATTGCAAGGCGCTGTCGGCAGTCGGCTATCAGCTCCTGGGTATCCCTGTCACCGGGCCGGGCCTCCAGCGCCTTTTCAAAATAGCGCAGGGCCATCCCCTCCTGGTCCAGGTAATAGTAGGCGTAGGCCATGCGGAAGTTCCAGCAGTGGTCATCCTTAAAATACTCCGCGTGAGGCTCCAGAAGACGAATGGCCTTCCAGTACAGCGCCCGCTCCTCCGGACCGGCGATATTGTTATAGGCCCGGGCCAGCTCGCTGTCCATCTCCGGGGTGCGCTCCCCGGCGGGGACAGCCTCCAGCGCGTCAATGATCTTCTGGTACTCGTTGTTCTCATTCCAGATCTGGCATTGCTCCAGCAGTTCCATGCTTCTTCCTCCTCTGTCCGGCTTCCGCCGGGGATGGGCCGCTCAACACCGCCGCTTATGGTCCCATGATAGCATACCGCTTTCCCTGTGACAACGGCGGCCCAAAGTTTTTGCACACCGCCGGGATATCAGACGCCATCCACGGACATAGCAGAAGCGGGACAGCGGCACTATGCCGCTGTCCCGCTTTCTGTTCTAATATAGGTTATTTTTCTGCGGACAGCCGGGAGCCTCTGCCCTTGGCAATCTTGACCACTGTGCCGGTCAGCGCAAAGAGGGCGATGGCGTTGGGGATGACCATCAGGTTATTGAACATGTCGGTCAGCTCCCACACCAGGGTATTGGACATAAGGGTACCCAGGAAGATGAACAGCAGGGCCACTACCGCGTACACCGGAGCCGCCTTCTTGCCGAAGAGATAGATGACGTTGATTTTGCCGAACATATTCCAGCTCAGCACCGTGGAGAAGGCAAAGAAGAACAGGCACACCGCCACAAAGATGGCGCCGCCCTCTGTGCCGAACACAGTGCCGAAGGCAGTCTGGGCCAGATTGGTATTGCTGATCCCCTCAGGGATGGTGCCGGTATAGAGGATGCCGTCGCTGGTGTACAGGGTGGAGATGATCACCAGCGCGTTGAGGGTGAGCACCACGAAGGTGTCGATAAACACGCCAACCATGGCCACCACGCCCTGGTCGTGGGGGTTCTGCACGTTTGCCTGGGCGTGGGCGTGGGGCGTGGAGCCCATGCCCGCCTCATTGGAGAACAGGCCGCGCTTGGCGCCCTGGCTGATGGCGGTCTTGATGGCGTAGCCGAAGCCGCCGCCGATGATGGCCTGGGGCTGGAAGGCGTAGCGGAAGATCATGCCGAAGGTCTCCAGCAGGTAACGGTACCGTGCCACCAGCACGGCAAGGCCGCCCACCAGGAAAATCACGGCCATCACCGGCACCAGCTTCTCGGTTACCGCGGCCAGGCGGTTCATGCCGCCCAGGAAGATGACGGCGCAGATGATCACCAGCGCAATTCCCACCACCCAGGAGGGCACATGGAAGGCAGTCTGGAAGGTGGATCCGATGGAGTTGGACTGAACCATACAGCCCATGAAGCCCAGGGCCAGGATGATGGCCACGGCGAAGAAGCCGGCCAGGAATTTGCCGAAAGCGCCCTTGAGGGCGGTGGTGATGTAATACACCGGGCCGCCGTGGAAGTGGCCCTGCTCGTCCGTCACACGGGTCTCAATGGCCAAGGTGGCCTCGGCGTAGATGGTGGCCATGCCGAAGAAAGCGATGACCCACATCCAGAAGATGGCGCCCGGGCCGCCGGTGAGGATGGCGCCGGAGGCGCCCACGATATTGCCCGTGCCCACCTGGGCCGCAATGGCGGTGGCCAGCGCCTGGAAGGAGCTCATGCCCCGCTCATGCCGGCCGCCCCGCAGGGACAGATTGCCGAACACCTTCCGCATGCCCTCGCCAAAGCAGCGGACCTGAATAAAGCGGGTACGGATGGAGTACCACAGTCCCACGCCAATCAACAGAAAGACCAGAATGTAACTGGAAAGCGTGACGTTAATTTTGCAGACAATGGGGTAGAGCCAGGCTTCCAACGCTTGCAGTGTTTCCATCATAGTGTTTTCTCTCCTCTTCTTCGAAAAAACAGGCCGTGGGTCTACCCACGGCCTGAAAAGAAAAACACTGCCTCCGGCCGGACCTTCCGGCCCCGCCGCCATTGTTTATCCTCTGTCCTTTTGCCTGAGAGATTGGCGGCGCTGTCCCGCACCGCTTTGCCCCTTCGGCACCCAGTTCGTGAGCTTCTCCAGAGTGACATCCACGCACAGTCTCTGTTCCCTCCGGAACGCCTGAGAGTGTTACTCCTTCGACAAGCCAACGGCTTTTTCCTGGGCGCTTCAATTGTCCTGTTCGATTGTGATGGACATTATACCGCCGACAGCGGACATTGTCAAGTATTTTCCAGCTCCCCGCTCAGCCCAGCGTGTTCAGGTAGTTGATAATTCCCTGGGCAATACCCTGGGCCAGCTTGTCCTGATACGCGTCGTCATTGAGCTTCATCAGCTCGTCGTGGTTGGTCATGAAGCCGGTTTCCACCAGCACGGCGCACATGTCGGTCTCACGCAGGACCACAAAGTCTGCCGAGGCCACGCCCCGGTCCTTGGCGCCGGTTGTCTGGCAGGCCGGGGTCTGGATGGCCTGGGCCAGCCGCTTGCCCCGCCCGCTGGAGGGATGATAGTAGGTGATAAGGCCGTTGACCGAGGGGTCGTCAAAGGCGTTGGCGTGGATGGAGACAAAGATATCCGCGTCCACGCTGTTGGCGATGTCCGCCCGCTCGTAGAGGCCCACGTAGACATCGGTGGAGCGGGTCATGACCACATTGTACCCCACCTTCTTCAGCAGTGCCTCCAGCTTCAGGGAGATGGGCAGGGTCAGATCCTTCTCCAGAATACCCTCATACACCGCGCCGCTGCTGGTGCCGCCGTGGCCCGGGTCAATGACCACGGTCCGGCGGGAGGGGTCGATGGGATTGGACGGGTTTACCGGGTCGGTGGGCTCCTCCGGCGTCTCCGGAAGCTCCGGCGCCTCCTCCTCCGGCCGGAAGGCCGTGATGAGGATGCCGTCCTCCTGCTGCTCCACCGTCAGATTCTTTTCCAGCGTGACGCCGTCGGCCAGGGCCAGCTCCACACGGACCACATGGTCATAGCCCTCGTACAGGGTGGAGCCATACTGGGCATAGCGGACGGTTTCAATGAAGTCGTTGTCCACCGCGATGGCGCCGGGAAAGCCCGCTGAGAGCTCCGCGCCCAGGATGTCCAGCGTCACCTTGCTGCCCCCGTCGGTAATCCGGTACTCCAGCTTCCGGTCCATCTCGATGAACACGGTCTGCCGGTCGTAGTCGGGCTGGATACGGGTAATATAGGCGCCGTCATCTTCGCCGCTGATGATGATAGCGGTAAAGGTCTCCTGGTCCCAGTCCACCTGGGCCCCCAGCTGCTCGGATACAAACCGCAGGGGCACCATGGTACGCTCCACCCCCTGGCACTTCACCACGCAGGCGGGCACGCCGTCGGGCAGAGGCTCTACCTTGCCGTTGACCACCGCGCTGGCCGAACCCAGGGTGAGGACGATGGTGTCCGTCCCCTTACGGAGAATCACCTGATTGCTGCCCTGGGGCCACAGCACCGTGGCACCCAGCGCCTCGGCCACCGTGCGGATGGGCACCATGGTACGCCCGCCCAATGCCAGACCGGGCACGTCTCCCGTCAGGTCGATGACCGTCCCGTCCAGGCTTATGTTCACCTTCTCCGCCTGCTGGGGCTCGTAGCGTCCCGTGGTCTCGTTATGTACCTCAATATTCAGCAGCCCGTTGGGCCCCGCCGCCTGTACCGGCAGGAAAGTCACCAGCAGGGCCAGCATCAGCAGAAATGCGGCCACTCTCTTTGTCTGTCTCATGGGGAACTCCTTTAATCTTTTGTAAACCAATGGCACGGGTGGCTGGTGCCTTTTCCAAAGGCCCGTTCCGCGACAAACACTCCTCATTATTCTACCGAATCCCCCTCTGTCCGTCAATGGATTTGGCTCAAAAAGGTTAACATAAATTTTTACAATTTTTTATGTGTCCTGCAGGACATCTGGGGAAATCTGCATTTTCCCACCCCTGCCGCTTGCACTTTTCCCGCCGCTTTGGTATGATAATATTTATTGAACCGGCGGGCATACGTCCCGCTGCAGGTCTTTGACTCTGTTTCGTACACATGCGAAGTTCTCAAATCCACAAGATATTGGAGGTACGTCCATGAGCATCAAACTGACTCTCTCCGGCGTCTACTATCGGGACGGCGGCTTCCTCCCCGAGGCCGAGGGTATGGCCGCGGGTTTGCCCGCGCCCCAGCTGGCCAAGTCCGGCACCATGGCCTACAACATCCTCAAGGCCCACAACACCGCCGCCAACATGGCCGACCTGAAGCTGAAATTCGACGCCATGGCCTCCCATGATATCACCTACGTGGGCATCATCCAGACCGCCCGTGCCTCGGGCATGAAGGAGTTCCCCCTCCCCTACGTGCTCACCAACTGCCACAACTCCCTGTGCGCCGTGGGCGGCACCATCAACGAGGACGACCACGTGTTCGGCCTGTCCGCTGCCAAGAAGTACGGCGGCGAGTTCGTCCCCGCCCACCAGGCCGTCATCCACTCCTACATGCGGGAGCGGTACGCCGCCCCCGGCCGTATGGTGCTGGGCTCCGACTCCCACACCCGCTACGGCGCTTACGGCTGCATGGCCATCGGCGAGGGCGGCCCCGAGTTGGCCCGCCAGCTGCTGTGCAAGACCTACGACATCGCCTACCCCAAGGTCATCGCCATCCACCTCACCGGCGCGCCCCGCCCCGGCGTGGGTCCCCAGGACGTGGCCCTGGCCCTCATCGGCGCCACCTTCAAGATCGGCGCGGTGAAGAACGCGGTGATGGAGTTCTTCGGCCCCGGCGTGAAGAATCTGTCCATGGACTACCGCTCCGGCATCGACGTGATGACCACCGAGACCGCCTGCCTGTCCTCCGTGTGGAGCACCGACGACACCGTGAAGGAGCACCTGGCCGTGCTGGGCCGCGGCGACACCTATCAGGCTCAGGCCCCCGCTGACGGTGCCTGGTACGACGGCGTCATCGAGGTGGACCTGTCCGCCGTGGAGCCCATGATCGCCCTGCCCTTCCACCCCTCCAACGCCTTCACCATCAAGGAGTTCAAGGCCAACATGGCTGACCTGCTCCACCAGGTGGAGGAGGATGCGGTGCGTCAGCTGGAGCTGAAGAACGGCGCCCCCTCCCTCACCAAGAAGATCAAAGACGGCCAGTTCCACGTGGACCAGGGCGTCATCGCCGGCTGCTCCGGCGGCACCTATCAGAACCTGGTCCGGGCTGCCCAGATCCTCAAGGGTCACACCATCGGTTCCGACGCCTTCTGGCTCTCCTGCTACCCCGGCTCCATGCCCATCAACCTGGAGCTGACCAAGCAGGGCTATATCGCCGACCTGATGGCCGCCGGTGCGTCCATCCGCTCCTGCTTCTGCGGTCCCTGCTTCGGCGCGGGCGATGTGCCCGCCAACGGCGCCTTCTCCATCCGCCACTCCACCCGCAACTTCCCCAACCGCGAGGGCTCCAAGCCCGCCGACGGTCAGGTGGCCTATGTGGCACTGATGGACGCCCGCTCCATCGCGGCCACCGCCCTCAACGGCGGCGTACTCACCGCCGCCACCGAGCTGCCCGACGTGCCCGCCGACACCGCCAGCGAGCCCTATCACTACGATGACTCCGCCTACAAGGCCCGTGTGTACTTCGGCGTGGGCCATCCCCAGCCCGAGACCGAGCTGGTCTTTGGCCCCAACATCGCCGACTGGCCCGAGCAGATCCCCATGCCTGAGAACCTGCTCCTCACCGCCGCCGCCGCCATCTACGACCCGGTGACCACCACCGACGAGCTCATCCCCTCCGGCGAGACCTCCTCCTACCGCTCCAACCCCATCAAGCTCTCCCAGTTCGCCCTGAGCCGCAAGGACCCCCAGTATGTGCCCCGTGCCAAGGCGGTCCAGGAGGTGGAGCTGCTGCGGCGGAAGAACCCGCAGGACGCCGCTGTCGTGGAGGCCCTGGGCGGCAAGGACGGCCGCACCACCGGTCTGGGCACCTTCGTCATGGCCCTCAAGCCCGGCGACGGCTCCGCCCGCGAGCAGGCCGCCTCCTGCCAGCGTGTGCTGGGCGGCTGCGCCAATCTGGCCGCTGAGTACGCCACCAAGCGCTACCGCTCCAACGTGGTCAACTGGGGCATGCTGCCCTTTGTGGCCGACGGCTTGAAGGACTGGAACGTCCAGCCCGGGGACAAGCTGTGGCTGCCCGGCATCCGGAAGGTGCTGGAGTCCATGGAGGAGACCGTGGAGGCCACCCTCATCCAGAACGGCCAGGAGCACACCGTCACGCTCCGCCTGCCCGGCATGACCCGTGAGGAGCGGGATATCGTGCTGGCCGGCTGCCTCATCAACTACTACGCCAAGTAAGATATCCCGCGCCTCTCCGCCGCCCCTGCGGCGTCCCAAGCGTTTTGCCCCAGGCAAAACCTTGATGCCGGGCGGATTCACTCCGCCCGCGCAGTTCCAATCTCGCCCGGGGGTCCCCGCTGGACCTGTCCTGCGGGGCGTGCGGGATATCGTGCTGGCTGGCTGCCTGATTAACTGCTACGCAAGATAATACAACAAAGAGAGGACCGGCCCTGAGGGCCGGTCCTCTCTTTGTCTTGTTTTATAAATTGCTTTACTCCAGCTCGAATGCGCCGGTATAGAGCTGGTAGTACACGCCGTGCTGGGCAATCAGGTCGTCGTGGCTGCCCCGCTCGATGATGCGGCCGTGGTCCAGCACCATGATGGCGTCGGAGTTGCGGACGGTGGAGAGCCGGTGGGCGATGACGAACACGGTCCGTCCGCTCATCAGGCTGTCCATGCCCCGCTGAACCAGTGCCTCGGTGTGGGTGTCGATGGAGGAGGTCGCCTCATCCAGAATCATCACCGGGGGATCGGCCACGGCGGCACGGGCAATGGCCAGCAGCTGCCGCTGACCCTGGGACAGGTTGGCACCGTTGCCGGTGAGCATGGTGTCGTAACCCTGGGGCAGGCGGCGGATGAAGTCGTCGGCATTGGCCAGAACAGCGGCGGCCTCCACCTCCTCGTCGGTGGCGTCCAGGTTGCCGTAGCGGATGTTCTCCCGGACCGTGCCGGTGAACAGGTTGGTGTCCTGGAGCACGATGCCCAGGGAGCGGCGCAGGTCGCTCTTGCGGATGTTGTTGATGGAAATGCCGTCGTAGCGGATCTTGCCGTCGGCAATGTCGTAGAACCGGTTGATCAGGTTGGTAATGGTGGTCTTGCCCGCGCCGGTGGCGCCCACGAAGGCCAGCTTCTGGCCGGGTTTGGCGAAGAGGGTAATGTCGTGGAGGATGGTCTTGCCCTCCTCATAGGCAAAGTCCACGCCGTCGAAGCGCACATCGCCGGAGAGCTTGATCAGGTAGTAATTCTCCCCCTCCACGTTGCGCACGGGACCCTGAATGATACGGTAGGAGGGACCGTTCTCCGTCTCGGGGTATTTCCAGGCCCAGGCGGAGCCCGTCTCCGGCTTTTTCAGCTCCTTGAGGCTTCCGTCCTCTCGGGTGCGTACCGGCACCATAACGGCGCCCACACCGTGGGGCACCTTCCAGGCCCAGAGGTTGGTCCGCTTCTCGCTCTCCTCCAGCTGGCTGCCCGACTTGTCGTAGGACACGTTCACCAGGGTGACCACGCCGTGGTCCTCCTCGGGGGCCTCGTCCATCAGGTCGAAGATACGCTGGGCGCCGGCCAGACCCATAATTACGGAGTTGAGCTGCTGGGAGATCTGGCTGATGGGGTTGCTGAAGCTCTTGGACAACTGGAGGAAGGCGGCGATGACGCCCAGGGTGATGCCGCCGCCGATGCCGCCAAGGGCCATCAGGCCGCCAACCATGGCCACGATCACATACTGGATGTTGCCGATGTTGATCATGATGGGCATGAGGATGTTGGCGTACTTGTTGGCCTGGTAGGCGCTCTCGCACAGGGCGTCGTTGACCTCGTCAAAGCCCTTCTGCGCCTCCTGCTCGTGGCAGAAGACCTTGATGACCTTCTGGCCGTTGATCATCTCCTCGACGTAGCCGTTCAGGTCGCCCAGCTTGACCTGCTGGCGGATGAAGTACTTGGCGCTGCGGCCGGCAATGTAGCGGGTCACCACCAGCATGCAGCACACGCACAGCAGCACCACGATGGTGAGCCACACATTCTTGAACAGCATGGCGAAGAAGGTGACGACGATCATGACCACCGAGTTGAACATCTGGGGGATGCTCTGGGAGAGCATCTGACGGAGGGTGTCCACGTCGTTGGTGTACACGCTCATCACGTCGCCGTGGGCGTGGGTGTCGAAGTACTTGATGGGCAGGGTCTGCATGTGGCTGAACAGGTCGTCGCGGATGGTCTTCTGCACGCCCTGGGAGATGGACACCATAATCCGGTTATAGGCCAGGGTGCACAGGGCGCCGGTGACGTACAGACAGGCCATCATCAGCAGCGCCTGGAGAAGGGCGGTGTAGTCCGGGACGTCCATGGCCAGCAGGGGGGCGATGTAGTCGTCAATGAGGGCCTGGAGAAAGAGGGAGGCACCCACGGAGGCGATGGCGCTGACGAGAATACACAGCAGCACCAGGAAGAAGCGGAACTTGTAGCCATCGAACACATAGCTGAGGATCCGGCTGGCGGTGTGGCGCCGGTTAAAGGGCTGGGGTCTCTTATTCATCGTCGCTTCCTCCCTTCGTCTGGGAATCGTAGATTTCGCGGTATACCGGGCAGTTCCGGAGCAGCTCCTCATGGGTGCCCATGGCGCTGATCCTGCCGCCCTCCATCACCAGAATCTTGTCCGCATCCTCAATGGAGGAGATGCGCTGGGCAATGATGAACTTGGTGGTGTCGGGGATCTCGGACCGGAAGGCCTGGCGGATGAGGGCGTCGGTCTTGGTGTCCACGGCGGAGGTGGAGTCGTCCAGGATAAGGATCTTGGGCCGCTTCAGCAGAGCGCGGGCGATGCACAGCCGCTGCTTCTGGCCGCCGGACACGTTGGAGCCGCCCTGCTCGATGTGGGTGTTGTACTTGTCGGGGAACTCCTGGATGAAGGGATCGGCCTGGGCCAGACGGCACATGCGGACCATCTCCTCATCAGTGGCGTCGGCGTCGCCCCAGCGCAGGTTTTCCTTGATGCTGCCGGAGAAGAGCACGTTCTTCTGGAGCACCATGGCCACCTGTTCCCGCAGGACCTCCATGTCGTAGTCCCGGACGTCCACGCCGCCCACCAGCACCCGGCCCTCGGTGGCGTCGTACAGCCGGGGGATGAGCTGGACCAGGGTGGTCTTGGAGGTGCCGGTGCCGCCCAGGATGCCCACAGTCTCGCCCGACTTGACAGTCAGGTTCACATCCTTCAGGCACTCCTTGGAGGGGTCGTTGGCGTAGCTGAAGCCCACGTTCTCAAAGACCACGGAGCCGTCCTTCACCTCGGTGACAGGGTTAGCGGGGTTCTTCAGGTCACTCTCTTCGGTAAGCAGCTCATAGATACGCTCGGCGGAGGCGCGGGCCAGGATGATCTGCACCAGAACCATGGAGCACATCATCAGGCTCATGAGGATCATCATGATGTAGCTGAACATGCTGGTCAGGTTGCCGGTGGTGATCTCACCGCCCACCACCAGGTGAGCGCCCACCCAGGACACAGTCAGCATGCAGCCGTACACACACAGCTGCATCAGGGGCATGTTGAAGGCGATGAGCTTTTCAGCCTTGGTGAAATCGGTAAAAATCTCGTTGGAGACATTGCCGAACTTGGCGCGCTCATGGTCCTCCCGGACAAAGGACTTGACCACCCGGATGCCCAGCAGGTTCTCCTGCACCACGTTGTTGAGCCAGTCATACTTCTTGAAGACCCGCTCGAAGATAGGGTGGGCATTGGTCATGATGAGGTACAGGCCCAGAGCCAGGATGGGAATGACCACCAGGAAGATGAGGGCCAGCTTGGGGTTGATGGTAAAGGTGAGGCCCCAGGCGCAGATGAGCATAATGGGGCAGCGCACGGCGATACGGATGATCATCATGAAGGCCATCTGCACGTTGGTTACGTCGGTGGTCAGACGGGTGATGATGCCGCCGGTGGAGAACTTGTCAATGTTGGAGAAGGAGAACTCCTGCACGTTGTGATACATCTCCCGGCGCAGATTGCGGGAGAAGCCGGTGGCGGCCTTTGCGGCAAACCGGCCGGACAGTGCGCCGAACATCAGCGCCACCACGGCCATCACCACCAGCAGCACGCCGTACCGCACGATGTTCTCCATGCTTCCGGCCTCAATGCCCTTATCGATGAGTTCGGCCATCATCATGGGAATCAGAACATCAAAGGCGACCTCAAAAATAACAAAGATTGGGGTCAGAATGGTGTCCCGCTTGTATTCCTGAATACAGGCGCTCAGACGTTTGATCATGAAATCGCTCCTTTGCAGTTGGAATGATAAGATGTAAGGAACCTAACAGATTGGGGGCAATATAAACCTCTCCAGCGCTACTTTAAAAGGTTGTGCTGAATTTTCCGCGCCGTGGCAATGAACTGCTCCAGCTCTTCCGCCGTGAGACCGGCGGTCATAATCGCCTCGGCAATCTGCGCTTTTTCCGCAATTTCCGCGTGGATGGCCAGGGCTTTTTCTGTTGGAACCAGCTTCTTCAGCCGTGCATCCTGGGGAACGCTCTGTCGGATGAGCATACCGTCCCGCTCCAGGTTCTGGAGAAAGCGGGAGGCCGTAGACCGCCGGATGCAGAATACTTCCTCCACGTCCCTCTGGTAGAGCTCCCGGTCCGGGTGGTCACAGAGAAAGCCCATAATAAGTCCTTCCGTCTCCGTGATACCGTGCCGATCCTCAGGGGGCGGGGCCAGCTCCATCATCTTCCGCCGGAGCAGATTGGACATGCTTCGGATGAGAAAGCCGACGGAATTTTGGCGTTGTATAGCAAACGACCTCCTCACTTTAGTTAGATTGCTAACATATTATAGTGACATAAAAAAAAGATGTCAATAGGTGAATTGCGAATTTATTTTTTTATAAAAAAAGCGCTGGAAGAAGGTTAAAAAATAGACATAAATTCAAAATATAATAAGGCGGAGGCTACAAATCTCTCGGGCCGATCTTTTCCGTCCCGGGGTGATTGCAATCGCCGTGACGACGTGCTAACATGTAACAAAGCGGAGATTGACACGCCCCGTCCGATGGGCGGCGGGGAGATCAGAGAACCAGGTGATGAAGGGTGAAATATTTCTATGGGGCCGGAAAACGGGGGCCCTATTTTGAAGGCTGGCAGCTCCGGCATCAGGCGCCCACCGGTGAGGTGCTGTCCATATTCCCTGTGCTGCGGATTGACAAGGCGGGAAATACCTCGGCGGTCATCCGGGTGGAGTCCCGGGACGGCATATGGAATGTGTCCTGTCCCGGTGGGAGCCTGCAGGCCTCCGAGGGGCTGTTTCAGATCTGGGTGCAGGGCAGTCTCTTCAACCGGAAGGGTGTGTGGCTGGACCTGCGTACACGGGACATGACCCTCTGCGGTGAGCTGCGCTACGGGCCCTTTACCCCTCTTAAATCCGAACTGATGGGGCCGCTGGGCGCACTGACACTTCTCCCTGTCCGGCGGGGTGTGATCAGCATGGGCCATCGTCTGGAAGGGGTTCTCATGCTCAACGGGCGGCGCATTGACTTCACCGGCGGCACCGGCTTTATTGAGACTGTCCGGGGTACTGCCCTGCCCGCCGCCTCCCTCTGGAGTCAGAGCATCTGGCGGGAGGAGCGGAGCAACAGCCTTCTGGTTTCTGTGGAGCGTCTGCCCACACTGGCCGGACCCCGGGTCAACTGCCTGTGTGCAGTGCTCTATGGCGGGCATGAATATCGCCTGGCCTCCTACCGCGGGGCGGTAGTGGATCGATGGACGGCAGAAGGAACTCTCATACGCCAGGGCCCCCTTCGTCTCTCTCTGGAGCCTGCGTACCCGGGAAACCACGTCCCGGTCCGGTACCAGCTCTGGGAGGGAGAGCGGCTGCTCTTTGACCACCTGGATCCGTATGCCGGATACCGGTGCACACTGGAGGACACGCCCGGCGGAGCATAAAAAACGGGAGGATGCGCCAAACACGGCGCGTCCTCCCGTCCTCTGTTTATTGTTTGAATTTTTCCAGCAGGCGGGCCTCCCACACGTCGCCGTACTTCATCAGGACCAGGAACAGGGCCAGACCGGTCAGTCCGATGAGGGCCATGGCCCAGAACGGAATGGAGATAACCGAGCTGCCCACCGCTGACGCCACCAGCAGGCCCCAGGGTCTGGTGAAGAGCACGATGACCAGAAAGCGGAGAAATCCGATGTCGGTCAAACCTGCCAGAATACAGATAAGATCGTCGGGGAAAAAGGGAAAGAGAAACACCAGCACCAGAAATACATCCCGCTTGCGGCGGATCAGGTCCAGATACTTATCGGAGATCTTTTGGCTGACAAAGCGTCCCGCAAAGGACTGACCCAGCACCCTGGCCAGCCAGAACACGACAATGGAGCCCACAACCACTGCGCCCGCTGTGAGCAGGAAGGCAGGCCACATGCCGAAGAGCAGCGCGCCGCCCGCAGCAGTGATATTGCTGGGGATAGGCGCAACGACCACCGTGGCCAGCTGAACCAGGAAAAAGACCAGATGTGAGTAGGGCGAAAAGCGGGCGATATAGTCCTGAATTCCGTCCAGTGAATCTGCCGCGGCAAAAAAGCCTGTGTTCCAGAGAAACAGCAGAATGCCGCCCAGCGCCAGAACTGTGAAAATCAGCGTGGCAATCCATTTTTGATTTCTTTTTTTCATATGCCAAGCCCCTTGTCTTGCGTTGCCTGTCGGACACACTCAGGTATTTTGTCCGGCAGGCATTGTCATAAGGCTACCACAGGCAGGCATAAGATGCCATATAAAAATATTTAAGATTACTTAAAAATGCGGCCGGGACAGAGGAAAATCCCTTATCCTTGCATGCCCTCAGGTAAAAAACAGGCGGTTTCCGGCCTTGGCCGGAAGCCGCCTTACGTAAACAAAAAGCCACACCGCAAACGGGTGTGGAGCTTCTGCATTGCATGGTAGGTATTGTCGAGTTTATCGATCGCTGACGATAACCTGTTCATCGCCGCCAAAAATCAATTCATCGACATCCGTGCTCTGGATGTCACTCCACCACATGGATACAGCCTCCTTTCTGGAATTTGATGGTTTTATTATAGGACCGTCAAGGTCAAAAAACAAGGGACATTTGTACAAAATCGATAAATAAATTGTAAACAAACTGTGTATTTTTGTGTCGGAAAAATTTCCTTGCTATTTGACGGCGGGTGTGCTATACTAGCAAAGTCAATTTTAGATGCAGGTGTAGTTCAATGGCAGAACGTCAGCTTCCCAAGCTGAACACGAGGGTTCGATTCCCTTCACCTGCTCCATAAAAATAACCACACCTTTTGGTGTGGTTATTTTTATGGATACCGTGGGAAATTAAAATGCTCGGGGCATATGGTGCTTGCTCCATCTTTTTTTGTCGTGGCAGCTCAGATATCTGCTGAATCAACAAAGCGGCAGGTTCCAGATGGAACCTGCCGCTTTTTCCATATTATCCATTCATGTATTTCCGCTTTATGACAACATAACACCGCCCGGAGTGCTGGATTTTCTCCGCTCCGGGCGGTGCTATCATCTTTTCTCAGCTCTTTCCCCGTCTCAGCGCCTCGTAGCCGCCGAATGTAAAGCGGTTGACTGTCATCTGCATCTGATACCAATTTTCATCCTTGTTCCACTTCAGAGAGCGATTGACATAAAACAAGCCGTAGACAATGAGCATGAACAGCTTATCCGCCTCATCATGGCTCAGATGGCATTGACGGACAAGATAGGGCACCATCTGGTCCCGCTCCATGGTGTAGATCCGGTGGATAACATAGTTGGACAGGGTGGCATCCTGAAAGATGGCCCGGTATTTTGGATCGTCCGCCACCCGCTGGCAGGGCCCCAGAAGGCGCTCGTTCTCCCGCAGCCGCGCAGTATCGCCGCTGCGGGCAATGTCCTCCAGCTGCTCCATCCGGGCCTCAATGCTCATATCCCTGGAGGCTGCCCTGGCTACCATCAGCGCCTCGTCCAGCAGCTCATCCAGCACCGCGTTGATATCCTGAAAATGGAGATAAAAGGTGGCCCGGGTGATTTCAGCCTGACGGCAGAGCGCTGCCACGGTGATCTTCTCAAAGGGCTGCTGCTCCAGCAGCTCCAGCAGCGCGTCCTTTACGGTGTTTCTGGTGTAAATGGTCCGGCGGTCAGTCTTTCTCGCCGGGGTGGATTGAGCCGGCATATGCTGCACTTCCTTTCCAAGGTATTGCCTGAAAAAGTTCTATACACTTTTAAAAATGTGTCAAAAAACGGCTTCTTTTCTCTAAAGTGTCGTTGCTCCGTGCCCCTGCACGTAGTATAGTTTTTTCCAGACAGGTAGTCAAGAAAAATTTATACTGTCAGAAAATGTGTCTCTCTGTGCAAAGCTCAAGTGCCCCCATCCGCCGGGAACATGTGAAGGAGGAAATACGATGCTCAACATCAATATGGAAGACGTTATCGGCGTTCTGAATACCTGCCGGAACTATCTGATCGCGCTGGGCGTCCTCATGGCCGCAGGTGTGGTTGTCATCATCTCCATGGCTGTGACCAGACGGGTAAGCAAACCGGGCAGATTTCTGATCCGTTGGAGTGCGATCATCGCCATGGTCCTGTCCGGGGCGATTATCGCCAACCTCATCTGTCTGGGTCCCATGCATAACCTGATCAGCCTGGCGTTCACCCCCACGGCCCAGGTCAGCCCTGAGACCACGGCGGAGGCCGCGGAGATTATGGAGCAGGTGGCGGGAGAGGGCTTTGTTCTGCTGAAGAACGACGGACTGCTGCCCCTCTCCGGCGTGGACAAGCTGAACCTGTTCGGCTGGGCGTCCGTGGACCCGCTGTACAGCGGCGGCGGTTCCGGCGGCATCAACGCCCTGTACGACACCGTCAGCCTGAAGGAGGGCCTGGAGGCCGCCGGTTTCTCCGTTAACGAGGAACTGGAGGCGTTTTACACTGCCTATACTCCCAGCCGGGGTGAGATGTCCATTGAAAAGCAGAGCTGGAGCCTGCCCGAGCCCCCTGCGGACACCTACCCCGACGAGCTGATGGAAAACGCCAGAGCCTTCTCCGATGTAGCGGTTATTGTCCTGGCCCGGGGCGCCAGCGAAGGCCACAACGACCTGCCCATGGACGTGAGCCAGGTGGGCTACGACAACAACTCTGACCAGTACGACGACTTTGCCCCCGGTGAGCACTACCTCCAGCTGTCCCGGAGTGAGCGGGACATGGTGGAGCTGGTGTGCAGCAACTTTGACAACGTCATCGTGCTCTACAACGGTGCCAATCCCTTTGAGCTTGGCTTTGTGGAGGAATATGAGCAGATCAAGGGTGTGCTGTGGTGTGCAGCCGCCGGCAACGTGGGTTTCAACGCTGTGGGCGATATTCTCAGCGGCGCCGTCAACCCCTCCGGCCATCTGGCGGATACCTTTCTGTACGACATGACACAGGCCCCCTGGTGGAACAACGGCGCAAAAACAGACTACGACAATATGACCCACATGGCGGTGGACGGCATGAACAGCGGCAAGCCCCAGAAATACTCCCCTTCCTTTGTCAATTACACCGAGGGCATCTATGTGGGCTACAAGTTCTATGAGACCGCCTATGACATCGGCATGCCCGGCTTCGACTACGACGCTGTGGTCCAGTATCCCTTCGGCTATGGCCTGAGCTACACCACCTTTGACAGGAGTATGGAGCTGGCGTCGGACGGAGAGACGGTCACCGTAGATATCACTGTCACCAACACCGGCGATGCTCCGGGCAAGGATGTGGTAGGGGTATATTACAACCCGCCCTACACCGAGGGCGGCATTGAAAAATCCACCGTCAACCTGATCCGCTTCTGCAAGACAGACCTGCTGGAGCCGGGCGCCTCCCAGACCATGACGGTGGCCTTCCCGCTGGAGGAGATGGCCTCCTATGATGACCGCAGCGCCGGGGCCTATGTGCTGGAGCAGGGAACCTACGAGATCAGCATCCGTTCCGACTCCCACACCGTTCTGGACAGCGCGGCCTGTACTGTGGATTCCACCGTGGTCTACGACCAGGACAATCCCCGCCAATCTGATCAGACGGCTGCGGTCAACCAGTTTGACGATGTCCGCGGCAGCGTGACCTATCTCTCCCGCGCGGACCGCTTCGCCAATTACGCCCAGGCCACCGCGGCTCCCGCCAGTCTCTCCATGTCCCAGGAGCAGATCGACACCTATGAGCTCAACGTCAACTTTGACTACGACAAATACATCGACCCTGATGACCAGATGCCCGTCACCGGTGCGCAGAACGTGCTGACCCTGGCCCAGCTCCGGGGCGCGGACTATGATGACCCCAGATGGGAGGATCTGCTGGACCAGCTGACGGTCCGGGACATGCTGGACCTCACCTCCATGTGCGGCTACCAGACCCCTGCGGTGGCGTCGGTGGGCAAGGTACAGACCAACGATGCAGACGGCCCCGCCGCCATCAACAACAATTTCTCCGGCGCGGGCTCCCTGGGCTTCCCGGCTTCCACGGTCATCGCCTGTACATGGAGCCAGGACCTGGCCCGGGAATACGGCCGCATCATGGGCAAAATGGCCCGTGAGCTGGACGTGGCGGGCTGGTATGCCCCCGGCATGAACCTGCACCGCTATGCCTTCGGCGGCCGGAACTATGAGTACTACTCCGAGGACGGCGTCCTCTCCGGTTACATGGCGGGCAACGCCGTGGCCGGCGCCGCTGATATGGGCGTCTACGCCTATATCAAGCACTTCGCCCTCTACGACGGCAACTATAAAATGGTCTGCATCTGGGCCAACGAACAGTCCATCCGCGAGAACTACCTCAGGCCCTTTGAAATCTGCGTCAAGGAGTTCGGCGCAAAGGCGGTCATGGTATCCTGGAACTTCCTGGGCACCACCTGGACCGGAGAGTCCAGCGCACTGCTGAATACCGTGCTGCGGGACGAGTGGGGCTTCCGGGGTATGGTGGAGTCGGACTACTTCCGGGACAACGGCCACGGCTTCATGAACGCCGACGCCGCCCTGGCCAACGGTATGGACGCCATGCTGTCCACCTACGGCGCCGGACCCAATATGCCTCACGACGCCGACAACCCCAGCGCCAGCACGGTGCAGTACATGCGCACAGCCTGTAAGAACATCATGTATACCGTGGTGAGCAGCTGGAAGTATGAGACATACATTTCCCAGACCGGGATGCAGGACTGGGTCAAGGTGACCATCGGAATCGACATCGCCGCCGCTGTGGTGCTGGCCGCCCTGGAGGGGCTGGTGATTGCAGCCTATCTGCGGAAGAAAAAGGCGGAGGGATAGACTTCCGGCGTCTGACCCGCCCGCCCAGTGCATAAGATCCGCCGTCCTCGGATACCGGGGACGGCGGATCTTTCTGACAGCGAAAATCAGGCCTTATTTTCGGAATTTCCCGCAAAACAGTCAAAATACGCCGTACTGGGGGAAAAACTAGCTTGTAAAGCCGGTAGACTTGCGCTATAATATGAAATACAAAAATCAGCGGGGAGGGAAAAGCATGGGAATCTGGAGCAGAATGCGGGAGCGTATTCTGGGCGAGTACTGGGACGCGCCGGACGGCGCTGTGGAGAAGGACCCGCCGGTAAACAGGCCGGGCCGGAGCCAGGGCTTTTCCCCGGCGGATGATACCGCGGCCGGCAAGATCATGGTGCTCAGCCCCGGCAAGTATGTGGACGCGGGCAAAATTGCCGACAGCCTGATTGACGGTTATGTGGTGGCGGTCAATCTGGAGAGCGCCTCCCGGGAGGCGGCCCGGCGCATTGTGGATTTCCTCAGCGGCGCAGCCTACGGCAGGGATGGCCATATTGTCCAGATTGGATACAGTGCCTATCTCCTCATCCCGGCAGGGATTGACCTGCTGGATGTTGTGGACGGCCGCGACCCGGATGACTTGGACTTCGAGGACGCCCAGGGCTTCTGAATACAACAAAAATCTCCGCCGGACACTGAGGTGTCCGGCGGAGATTTTTCTCAATAGAGCGCCAGAATATAGCGGAAGGCCAGCCGTCCCGGTCTGCTGCGGCTCCGGTCCGCCTCACCGGCGATCCGATCCGTCAGGGCGCGGGCCGTCTCCCGTTCCTCTTCCGTCAGCACGTGGGCGCTGAAGGCCGCCTTCTTGGCCAGGGACTCCAGAGTCTGGTCCATGGTCCCGCCTGTATGGGCGTTTATCTTTTCAATGTAGAGGTACATCTCAATCACCGCCCGGTTGGCGTCAGGCTGTCCGAACCTCCGCGCCCTCTTCCGGGCCGCCAGGCGGCGTCGGAGCACCAGCCCTCCCGCCGTCAGCGCCAGACCGGCAGGGATGGCCAGCAGCCACAGCCGGGGACTCAGCTCCATCTTCTCCCCTACCTCAGGCGTCTCTGCCTCCTGCGTGGGCCGGGGCGCCTGACTGTGCGTGGGAGTGGGGGTGGGGGTAGGCTCGGGCGTCTCGGTGGGCTCCGGAGTGTCCTCCGGCTCCCGCTCCCAGGCAAAGGTACCGTCATAGCCCGGTGTTACCTCCACCGGCTGCCAGCCGTATCCCTCCAGATACACCTCTACCCAGGCGTGGGCATTGTAGTCGGGCACGTCCACCCACTCCCCTGCCACCGTGTCCGCCACATAGCCGGACACATACCGTGCGGGAATGCCCATGCTCCGCAGCATCAGGGTGGCGGTGGTGGCAAAGTGCATGCAGTAGCCTCTGCCCTGGTCCAGGAAGTGGGTGACAAAGTCCGTCCCCTCCGGAGGGGCGGGGGTATCCGGGTCGTAGACCGCGACGGACGCCAGATAGAACCCCACATAACGGGCTACCGTCAGGTTATAGGGCGTCCCCACCTCCACAGCGGTTGTCTGACCATCCCATGCCTGCATACTCTGCACCAGCTCAGCGATCTCCTGGCTCAGTTCATCGGGAATCTGGAGGTAGTTCGTATAGACGAAATACCGGTAGTTCTCCTCTGCCTGGGCGGCATCGCCTGTGAGCCGTGCTCTGAGGGGGCTGGCCGTCTCACGGGCGTAGAGGATATGGGTCCACACGCCGGTGCCCCGGGCCAGATAGGCCTCCCCCACAAACTCCGCGCCGCTCATCCGCTCCGGGGTGGTGCTCAGCTGATAGGGTGTGTACACAAAGCGGTCGGCCGCTCCAACATTCTCCACCTCAATGCGGGTGGCGCTGCCGCTCATATCGGCCATGGCGGGGAAGTTGATGGGCTGGTACTCCCCAATGCCCTCCACCATGAAGGGCTCCCCGCTCATCTCCTCGTCATAGACCTCGCCGATGCCTGGCAGAAGGATCTCCCAGCCCTCCCGCATCTGCCGGTACACCTCGTCGGACAGCTGCTCCCAGCCGCCGCCGGTATAGACAGCGGAGGAGAAGCCTCGCAGATAGATATGTCCCGTGGTACCGCTGCGGACCCGGAGGGCAGTGCCGCCGTCAAAGTCCAGGGGTCCGGCCTGGCTCAGGTCGATCTGGTCGGAGCCGGATGCCAGACCCAGATCCGCACCCGCGTTGGTCACGCCCCGCCCGGCTGCCGCCAGACGGTCGATGATCTCCAGCCGGGCCTCCTCCGCCCAGCCGGACTGCTCGTAGTCCTCCCGGGGCAGCAATGCCCCCAGCCCCGCCAGCAGCAGCGCGCACAGCGGCAGTACCATAAGCACGGTCTTGGCGCTGCCCGGCAGATCCCGCTTGTTGGCCTGCCGCACCAGCAGACCGACGCCCCAGAACAGGAGCAGCATCAGCAGAGGAACCCAGCCGGGCGTCACCGTCACCGCCAGCGGCAGCACCAGCAGCGGGAAGGTGCCCCAGAAGGTGAGCCAGAAGGACCTCATCCGCTGCCACAGCCATCCGATCCAGAAGGCCAGGACCACCGTCAGCAGCAGGAACAGGGCGGTAATAGCCGCCGCCTCGCTCCACAGCGTGGTGGTGCCGGTCAGATCGGTGATATCCAGAGTCACACTGCTGCCCACGGCCCAGGCAAAGGTATTCACCACCTGCCTGGCCAGCACCAGGCCGCCCAGCTCCAGCAGATCCAGCCAGCGCCAGGCCGTCACCGCCACCGCCACGGCGCAGCCCGGATAGAGTGCGCCTCTGGCCCAGCGCCAGGGCAGGGCAAACACTGCCGTAAAGAAGATGGCGCACACTAGACAGGTGACGGTGATGGTCCGGTACTCCACCAGCAGTTGGAATGCCGTAATGAGACAGAACACCGTGCCGTACAGGCCCAGGAAGAGCATGAGGCAGTCGGACAGCAGCACCGCAGTACGGCGGATTGGGGTGAGATTTTCCTTCATCGGTCTCCCTCCCCTTCCCTGTCGTCCTCCGCCGTGATGTGGAGCCGGCGGACCAGGCTGTCACCGGCGGTTCCATCCAGGCCGCCCGCCGGAGCCCCTCCGGCCCGCTCAGGAGCCGGCGTGGAGAAAATCTCCCACTGGCAGGTCCGCAGCTCGGTCAGGCTGGACACTTTCTCCTCTCTGACCCGTCCGCTCCCCTCCTCCAGCCAGCGGACGGCGTGGGGCCGCTCCCGCTCGATGAGGGCCCGGGACACCGCGTCCAGCCGGTCCTGTATCCGGTCCAGCTCATCCGGCGTACCGAAATGGTCGAAGCTGAGGATGATGATGGTCTTTCGGGGCTCCAGAGTCTCCCGCACCACCAGGGAATCCACCTTGGTGGAGAGCTTCCAGTGCACCGAGCGCAGGGGGTCTCCCGCCCGGTAGGGCCGCAGGTCGTAGTCCTCACCGGGGCCTCCGCCGGGCCGGGGACGCAGAACCGGGTTTTTCTCCGCCCCCAGCAGGGCCGGTACCGGCTCTGGGGGCAGCTCCAGAGGGAGCACTGCCAGCTCAGCCGCAGGAGGTAGGGGCCGCCGAAGGGCGAACAGGCCCAGCAGATCGCACACCCGCACCCGCGCCGCCCGGCAGCGGACCATGCCGCAGTGGCCAGTGGGCAGGCTCTCCCGCCGCACTGCCCCCAGGGACGCTCCGGACAGCCCCATACGGATACGGCCGGACTGTCCGTTCATGGCGTTGTCCCACCGCAGCTCCACGCTCAGCCGCCCCACCGGCAGGCGGCTGCGGCTTGCAACAGTAATCTGGGCCGCCGCCGTCTCATTCCGGCGCACTGCTCTGGCAGTCAGGGCCAGCTCTACGGTACACCCCAGCATGCCCGGCAGGCTCACCAGCAGGGAGAAGATGGGGAATACCAGGGCCAGCACCAGGACATAAAAAGAGAAATACCCGTTAAAGCAGATGAAAAAGAGTACCGCCGCCCCCAGCGCCAGCAGGTACCCAATCCGGCACCGGGCCATTACTGCACCCTGGGCGGCGCCACCGCCCGCAGCACATCCTCCAGCGGATCGTTCTCCCCCGCTCTGGGCGAGAGGATGAGCCGGTGGGCCACGGTGTCCTTGAACACCAGGGACACGTCCTCGGGCAGCACGTAGTCCCGGTTCTGGACAAAGGCTGCTGCCTTGGCCATGGCGGCCAAGGCAAGGGAGGCCCGGGGGCTGGCCCCCTGCTCAATCATGGGGTGAACCCGGGTGGCGCCCACCAGGGCCACCACGTAGTCCAGCACCTGTTCGGAGAGATGTACGGCGTCCACCTGCCGCTGGAGGTCCAGCAGACCGCCGTGGTCCACCACCCGCTCTACCCGCTCCAGGGGATTGCCCCCCTGCTTACGGCGGAGCATCTCCTTCTCCGCCTCAGGGGCCGGGTAGCCCATGGACAGGCGCACCATAAAACGGTCCATCTGGGAGTCGGGCAGCAACTGGGTGCCTGCGGCGCCAGCCGGGTTCTGGGTGGCGATGACAACAAAGGGCCGGGGCACCGGGTGGGACACGCCGTCCACCGTCACCTGCCCCTCCTCCATGGCCTCCAGCAGAGCGGACTGGGTGCGGCTGGTGGCACGGTTGAGCTCGTCGGCCAGGAACAGATTGCACAGCGCCGCGCCGGGCTGGTACTCCATCTTCCCAGTCTCCTTATTATATAATGAGAAGCCGGTGATGTCGGAGGGCATGACGTCGGGGGTAAACTGCACCCGGTTGTAGTCCAGGGACAGCGCCCGGGAGAAGGCCAGGGCCATGGTGGTCTTGCCCACGCCGGGGATATCCTCCAGCAGAATATGCCCCCGGGCCAGGATGGCCAGCAGGGCACGGGCCAGCACCTCGTCCTTGCCCACCACCGCTTTTTTCACTTCCTGCAAAATTTGTACTGCCTGGTTCATACCTTCTTCTCCTCATTTCCTTTTGGCTATATGGAACAGCACCTTTAGACATTATTTTAGGGATATTTTCTATTTATGTCAACGCGGAAAACACTGGCGAGGCCTCCGCCGTTCATTTTCCCTGTGATGATATCGCATCAAGGTGAAAAAAAGTTGCAGCTGGGCTGCATTTCCCGATTCCGCCCTCCTTTTCGTCCATTTTTACCCGTCCGTACCCGGTGAAAAAACATGGAAAGCCCTTGCAATGGAGCCTGTTCCGTGGTATACTGCGTATGATAGTAGAGGTAGTATGGTGAGAGTGGGGCTTTGCTCCGCTCTTTATTATTGAAAAAAACCGGTTTGGTTTTTTCTGACATCTTGTACCGAAGGAGGCTCCTATA
>NZ_JBMNPX010000007.1:0-128829 GCF_050943825.1 Pseudoflavonifractor sp. | reverse complement strand
CTTCGTGGCCAACGGCAAGTACTGCGTGGTCAACAACACCTACGAGCCCCAGAGCACCACGGTCTACAAGGGCGACGGCTCCAGCTTCCACCTGGACCTGGCCGCCAACGAGATCAAGTGGTACGAGATCTGAGCCCTGTAAAGTCTGGCTGTGACAAAGCTCCCGGCTCCGCATATGCGGAGCCGGGAGCTTTTCTTTTCTTGTGCACAGTCTGAGCATCTGGTACAATAAATATAGAATAAAAAAGGAAAAAAACTGCAGGTAAGCTGGGAGGAGAGCCGATGAAAAAGCAGAGCAAAATGCTTCTGGGGCTGGCCGCTCTGGCTGCGGCCTGCCTGTTGGTGTTCTGGCTGACCCAACCCCTCCAGGGGACGGTCCAGTCCGCACCCTATGCGCTGGAGGAGCAGCTTGAGGGGGAGCAGCAGCGTCTGATGGCACAGGGGCTGATTGGGGCGGAATCCCTGGTGCAGTCCTCCGGGGAAGGGGCGAGCACTGCCTATTATCCAACTCTGACCATGCCTACGCTGCCGTTCTGGTATGTAGTCCAGGGGCTCAATACAAAGAGCTATACTGAGGCGGAATACAACGGAACGGAGTGCTTTCGTTTTGAAGGGGAGGGACTGACGGTGTATGTCAGCCGGGCGGCTTTTTTACCCGGGGCGGGATGGGAAGCTGAGCAGACCGGCTTCAATGCTGCGGATGAGGTCATCTCGCAGCAGCTGACCGACCATATCAATACAGAGGTTACCCGGCCTTACTACTGGTGCGGCTGGCGGGTTTACCGCACCTGGGGAATTTCCTGGGTACAGTTGGCGGTCTATCAGGCCACAGTTGGCATGTGGGGAACGAATGGGGTGGTTTTGCAGTACGCCATTCCCGCCTCCCACGGCCTGGAACAGAAGGAGGCGCCCCTCACCGCCCGCCCCACCATGGGTTTGCAGTTTGGAAGCCCTGAGGGAAAAGAACGCTATTTTAGCGATGCGGAGCTCCTCTGGACAGGACGGATGCAGGAGGACGGGGCAGAACTGGTGAGCCTGACCTGGCAGGAGGAGGGCGGTCCGCTCCGGGAGAGTCCTTACAATGAGATTTTCACAGGGGAGAGCTTGGTGCTGGACGGAATTACAGAGGGAAACCGCCTTCTCAATCCGGTGGAGTTCCCGCTGTCCAATACCGAGAAAGGCGTCTATGTCCAGGGCTGCCGGATTGAGTCCCCGGTGGTGGTGAGCGAGCCCACTGACTTTCTGCAGATCAGCCTGGGGATGGTGGGCTCAAAGACAGACAAGAAATACCAGGTAACCTTTGTCAGCGGTACTTCGGACTGAGACTGCAAAGCCTTGGGCCGGAACGTCAACTGTCAACCTATCCAAAAAACGCCCGCCAAATTCGGCGGGCGTTTTTTCCTTGGGTGTACGCGGAGCACTTGACGGCTTGTCCGGGATAGTATACTATATATACGCTCTCAAGGCGGAGCGATACTACATGTTGTATACTATAAAATGGACTTTTGGCCCCGACTGCGGGGCGTTTTTTGCGGCAAACACGGGAAGAGGAGCGGTAAACTATGACCATCAGCAGCATTCGCAAGCGTGACGGGCGGCTCATGCCCTTTGATGAAGAGAAGATTGTCCACGCCATCACCAAGGCCTTCAACGCCACCTACAAGCCCGGTCACGAGGATACGGCCCGCAAGCTGGCCGACGAGGTGCTCTCTATTCTGGAGGTGGAGGGCAACCAGCAGCCCGACGTGGAGCACATCCAGGACCTGGTGGAGCGGGTGCTCATGGATGACGGTTACATCCAGACCGCCAAGGCCTACATCCTCTACCGCTCCGACCGCAGCCGGGTGCGGGAGATGAACACCCGCCTGATGAAGATCTACGAGGACATCACCTTCTCCGCCGCCAAGGACTCGGACATCAAGCGGGAGAACGCCAACATCGACGGCGACACCGCCATGGGCTCCATGCTCAAGTTCGGCTCTGAGGGCGCCAAGCAGTTCTATGATATGTTCGTCCTCAATCCGGACCACGCCCGGGCCCACCGTGAGGGCGACATCCACATCCACGACCTGGACTTCCTCACCCTCACCACCACCTGCTGCCAGATTGATATCAAGAAGCTGTTCCAGGGCGGCTTCTCCACCGGCCACGGCACCCTCCGGGAGCCCAACGATATTTCCTCCTACGCCGCCCTGTGCTGCATCGCCATCCAGTCCAACCAGAACGACCAGCACGGCGGCCAGAGCGTGGTCAACTTCGATTACGGCATGGCCGACGGCGTGAAAAAGACCTTTGTCAGATGCTACCGTCAGAACATGGCCCGTGCGCTGATGCTTCTGTGCGGGGACGAGGACCCGGAGAAGAAGCTGAAGGGGATTATGGCCGACATCCAGGCCGAGACCGGCCTCCAGCCCACCCTGGAGCACTGCGAGGACTACTTCGCCGCCGAGCTGCCCCGCCTGGCCGGGACCTTCGGCGCCGAGGAGGACATCAAGAAGGCCCAGCAGTTCGCCCACCAGCGGGCTGTGAAGGAGACCGACCGGGCCACCTACCAGGCCATGGAGGCTCTCATCCACAACCTGAACACCATGCACTCCCGTGCCGGCGCCCAGACTCCCTTCTCCTCCATCAACTACGGCATGGACACCTCTCCCGAGGGCCGCATGGTGATGAAGAACCTGCTGCTGGCCACCGAGTCCGGCCTGGGCAACGGCGAGACCCCCATCTTCCCCATCCAGATCTTCCGGGTGAAGGAGGGTGTCAACTACAACCCCGGCGAGCCCAACTACGACCTGTTCCAGCTGGCCATCCGCTGCTCCGCCAAGCGGCTGTTCCCCAACTTCAGCTTTATCGATGCGCCCTTCAACCTCCAGTACTACGATCCCAAGCGGCCTGAGACCGAGATTGCCTACATGGGCTGCCGGACCCGGGTCATCGGCAACGTGTACGACCCCAGCCGGGAGATCTGCAACGGCCGCGGCAACCTGTCCTTCACCACCATCAACCTGCCCCGTCTGGCCATCAAGGCCAAGGGAGACCTGGACGCCTTCTTCGAGGGCCTGGACCGGATGATGGACCTGTGCGTGGACCAGCTGCTGGAGCGGTTTGAGATTCAGTGCCGCAAGCACGTGCGCAACTACCCCTTCCTCATGGGCCAGGGCGTCTGGCTGGACAGTGACAAACTGGACTGGGACGACGAGGTCCGTGAGGTGCTCAAGCACGGCACCCTGTCCGTGGGCTTCATCGGCCTGGCCGAGACCCTGAAGGCCCTCATCGGCGTCCACCACGGCGAGAGCGAGAAGGCCCAGGTGCTGGGCCTGGAGATCATCTCCCACATGCGGGCCCGCATGGACGCGGAGAGCGACAAGCGGGGCCTCAACTTCTCCCTGCTGGCCACCCCCGCCGAGGGCCTGTCCGGCCGCTTCGTGAAGATGGATAAGGCCCGCTTCGGCGTGATGGAGGGCATCACCGACCGGGAGTACTACACCAACTCCTTCCATGTGCCCGTGTACTACCCCATCTCCGCCTATGACAAGATCCGCATCGAGGCGCCCTACCACGCTCTCACAAACGCCGGCCACATCAGCTATATTGAGATGGATGGCGACCCCACCGAGAACCTGGAGGCCTTCGAGAAGGTCATCCGCTGCATGAAGGAGAGCGGCATCGGCTACGGCTCCGTGAACCACCCGGTGGATCGTGACCCGGTGTGCGGCTTCTCCGGCATCATCGGCGACCAGTGCCCCGGCTGCGGCCGCACCGAGGCCGACGGCGTGCCTTTTGAGCGCATCCGCCGTATCACCGGCTACCTGGTGGGCACCCTGGACCGCTTCAACAACGCCAAGCGGGCCGAGGAGCACGACCGGGTGAAGCACTCGGTCTGAGCATAAGAAAGCGCAGTGCCCCTGCCGCATGGCGGCAGGGGCACTTTTTCAGTGGAAAACAAGACGCCGCGACCCCTGATTTCCTTGTGCTTTGGCGGGGGAGCGGCTATAATGGAGAAAATAGTGTTTAAAGAAAGGAACGAGCGTATGAGAATCGCGTCCACCATGTCCGATTCCATTGTGGACGGTCCGGGGCTGCGCTTTACGGTGTTCACCCAGGGCTGTCCCCATAACTGTCCGGGCTGCCACAACCCGGAGACCCACGACCCCGCCGGAGGGCGTGAGGCCACCGTGGAGGAACTGGCGGAGAAGATGGGCAAAAATCCCCTTACCGACGGCCTGACCCTCTCGGGCGGCGACCCCTTCCTCCAGGCGGAGGAGTGCGCCCAGCTGGCCGCCCTGGCCCACGGCCAGGGGAAGAATGTGTGGACCTACACCGGTTACACCTGGGAGACGCTCACCGCCGCGGGACGGCCCGACTGGGACGCCCTGCTGGCTCAGACCGACGTGCTGGTGGACGGGCCCTTTGTGGCGGCACAGAAGTCCTATGACGCCCTGTTCCGGGGCTCCACCAACCAGCGGCTTATCGACGTGACTGCCAGCCGCAGAGCGGGCAGGGTGGTGCTGTGGACCCGGCCCGACCCGCTGGCCCATTTCACGATTCCCGAGTCATAAGGCATTCCAGCCCGGCGGCAGAGCAGTCACGGGCCAGTCCGGCGCCGGTGCGCAGGCCCAGATAGAAGGCGTGGACGGCCAGAAAGCGGAACAGAGCCTCGTGCTCCTGCCGTGCCTGTACGGTGTGGCTGTTCTCCCACAGGGAAAAGAGGAATTCAGCCTCCAAGTCCCGGGGCTGCCTGTCCAGATAGGGCTTGATGTAGCTGCTGTACAGAAAGCGGGAAAAATCGGTCATAACACCACCTCCTAAGTCGTGCTTATTATACACCACTCAAAATGTCGTGTCAAGGGGGAATAATGCCCATGGAGAAGATTATGGAGCCGTTTGGAAAACGGCTGAAAGAGTTGCGGGAGCGGGAACATAAAACCCAGGTAGATATGGCGAATCTTTTGCAATGTACAGACCGCCACTATCAGCGCATGGAGTACGGCTATGTGAATGTTCCCTCACTGACGCTTATCTTTCTGGCAGACTACTTTGATGTAACCACCGACTACCTGCTGGGACGGGAGGAGAAGCACCATGACGGTGATTGACAAGGCGGCATGGCCCAGGCGGGGACACTACGAGTTCTTCGCGCCCATGTCCAACCCTTTTTACAGTCTGACCTTTCCGGTTGACGTAACAAACCTAAAATCCTATACGAAACGGAATAAACTATCTTTTTATTACAGCTTGGTGTACCTTGTCACCAAGGCCATGGACCAGGTGGAGGCCTTCCGGTATAAATGCCGCGGGGAGGAGATTGTGCTCCACGACTGCCTCGTCCCCAGCTTCACCGACCTGAAGCCGGGGAGTGAGCTCTTCCACATCACCACCCTGGAGGCAGGGGAGGACATAGCCGACTTCTGCCGCCGGGCGGGCGAGGCGTCCAGGGCCCAGACCAAGTTTATCAACAACGGCCCCTGGCCGGGGGACCAGCTTATCTACTTCACCTGCCAGCCCTGGTTCCCCATTACCTCTCTGACCAACGAGCGGGACCTGAACCCGGAGGACAGCGTGCCCCGGGTGGCCTGGGGCAAGTATGAGGAGAAGGACGGACGGCTGGTGCTGTCCATGTCTCTGGAATTGAACCACCGCCTGGTGGACGGCGTCCATGTGGGGCAGTTCTACCAGCGCCTGAACGCCCTGATGGAGGCCCTGGGCTGATATGTCGCATACGGAACAGCTGGGTCCCTATTCCTTCCGCTGGGAGGAGGGCTGCTTTCCCCTGGGGCAGGACAGCCTGCTGCTGGGGGCCTTTGCCACGGTGAAGCCGGGGTGGCGGGTGTGCGATCTGGGCTGCGGCGCGGGGGCCCTGCTCCTGCTGCTGCTGGGCCGGGTTTCCACCTTGACGGTGTGCGGTGTGGAAATCTCTCCCATAGCTGCCGACGTTGCCCGCCGCAATCTGGCGGATAACGGCCTGTCCGGGGAGATCATCACCGGCGATTTGAGGGATACTGCCAGCCTGCCGCCCGCCGGACAGTGGGACCTGGTGGTGTCCAACCCGCCCTGGTTCCCGGATGGCTCCGGCCGTTCCGGCGGTCCCGAGCGGATGGAGGAGCAGTGCACCCTGGAGCAGCTGTGCGCTGCCGCCGCCCGCTGCCTGAAAAACGGCGGCCGCTTTGCCCTGGTCCACCGGCCCGACCGGCTGACAGACCTGCTCTGTGCCCACCGGGCCGCCGGTCTGGAGCCCAAGCGGATGCAGCTGGTGCAGCACAGGGAGGATAAGGCCCCCTCCGCCGTGCTGCTGGAGGCGGTGCGGCAGGGCCGCCCGGGTCTGGAGGTCCTGCCTGTGCGGACAGGACCGTTAAACTGATTGATTTTCTGGAGGTGGCCCAATGGCCGGAATACTCTATCTGGTCCCCACGCCCATCGGCAACCTGGGGGACATGTCTCAGCGGATGATTGACACCCTGGCGGAGGCGGACTTCATCGCCGCCGAGGACACCCGGGTGTCCCTGAAGCTGCTCAACCACCTGGGGCTGAAAAAGCCCATGGTGAGCTACTACCGCCACAACACCGAGACTGGCGGCCAGACTGTGCTAAACCGCCTGCTGGCGGGTGAGAGCTGTGCTCTGGTCACCGACGCGGGCACCCCCGCCATCTCCGACCCCGGCGAGGAGCTGGTGAAGCTGTGCGCCGACAACGGCGTGGAGGTCATCTCCATTCCCGGGCCCTGTGCCCTGGTCACCGCCCTGTCGGTGTCTGGCCTGCCCACCGGCCGGTTCACCTTTGAGGGCTTCCTGCCCATGAATAAGAAGAACCGGAAGGCCCATCTGCTCTCTCTGACCGGCGAACAGCGGACCATGATCTTCTATGAGGCCCCCCACAAGCTCTCCGCCACCTTGGCCGACCTGCGGGACACCTTCGGCGGGGACCGGCGGATCTCCCTGTGCCGGGAGCTGACCAAGCTCCATGAGGAAGTGCGCCGCACCACCCTGGACGAGGCTGTGGCCTGGTATCAGGCCAACAGCCCCAAGGGGGAGTTTGTGCTGGTGGTGGAGGGCGCCCAGCCCGTGGAGGAGGAGGGCGTCAGCCCGGAGGACGGTCTGGCTCTGGTGGAGCGCTACCGCTCCGAGGGCCTCTCTCTGCGGGACGCCGCCCGGCGGGCGGCGGAGGAGACCGGCCTGCCCCGCAAGGAGCTCTACGACATGGCATTAGGGAAAAAATAGCAAATTGACGGAGCGGTGCAAGAAATAGAACATTATGCAGCCAGCATACAGCGGCGCGGTGGAGGCTCCACCGCGCCGCTGTTTGTATAATTGGACAATTTTCTAATTTGCAAACATGAAATTTGACGAAGAAGGAAGAGGAATATCCTGTTTTGTAAGTATATGTAAAATATGATTATACTAACAGTATATAGCTGGAAGTTTATTACTTCACAGAATCATCAAATTTCACTTTGAAATTCGAAGAAAATAATCAAAAAAGAGCATATATATTTTGAGCCGAAAATGGTCGAATGAGAAAAAATTTGTAACGGGAGAAAAAATTCATTTTATCAATAGGGCATTGATGTTACCAAAGCGGCAGGCCTTGTATAGGGCTGACCGAGTGACAGTTAAAAAATGGGCATGAAAAAGCCCCCACTTCCGGCGAGGGAAAGGGAGCTTTTTTTATATTCTGCGGAATTATTTGTTCATGAGTTCCTTAATGCAGTTGGGACAGACGTTTTTGCCCTTAAAGTTAATAACGTCCTTGGCATCATCACAGAAAATACAGGCGGGCTGGTATTTCTTCAGGACGATGGAAGAGCCGTCCACATAGATTTCAAGGGAGTCCTTCTCCGCAATATCCAAGGTGCGACGGAGCTCGATTGGGAGAACAATCCGCCCCAGTTCATCCACCTTTCTCACAATTCCAGTCGATTTCATTCCTTTTTCTCCTTTCGTCGACTCAAACTAGTTTCCGCGTTTTTCCACTATTACCTAGAAACTGACATTATTATAACACAGAGTATTCCAAAGTCAATGAGAAAATGGAAAATAACATTTTGTTCACAAGAAGTTCATGATTTTCCCATGTTAAGATTAAAAAATAATTTTAAAAGTATTTTTACAAAAAGAGGACATGTTTTCCAAAAAGTGAGAATAGCATAGAGAGAAAAAGAGGAGGTGGAAGTGCATGGCAATGTCAGTTATTTGGACGGCCATGGTGGTGATATCCATCCTCTGCGGCCTGGCCACCGGCCGGGAGGCGGAGGTGGCGGCTGGGGCTGTGGATGGGGCTGCCGCGGCAGTGGAGCTGTGTCTGGCCATGGCGGGTCTGCTGTGCCTGTGGATGGGTGTGATGGAGATTATGAAGCGGTCCGGGCTGTCGGAGAAGCTGTCCGCCCTTCTCCGGCCCGTCCTGCGGCGGCTCTACCCGGACTTTGCCGGGGACCGGGCAGTAATGGACGCCATTTCAGCCAATGTGTCGGCCAATCTGCTGGGCCTGGGCAACGCTGCTACACCTCTGGGCATCCAGGCGGCCCGGCGCATGAGCAAAAAAACGCCGGGCGTGGCCTCCGACTCGCTGTGTATGCTGGTGGTGTGCAACACCGCGTCCATCCAGCTGATTCCCACCACCGTGGCGGGTGTGCGGGCCGCGGCGGGCTGCGCCGCGCCCTTTGATATCCTGCCCGCCGTGTGGCTGGCCTCAGCTCTGTCGGTGACGGCGGGGGTTCTGACCAGTAAGACACTGTCCAGAGTTTGGCGGCTGCGGGAGGGACGGAGGAAAGAGCCGTGGAGCTGATGGTCAATCTGCTGATGCCCGGCATCATTGCCCTCACAGCCCTGTGGGGCGTGGTTAAAAAGGTGGACGTGTATGACGCCCTGGTCACCGGCGCAGGGGAGGGGCTGGGGGTGCTGGTCCGCATTGTGCCGCCCATGATTGGCCTGCTTACGGCGGTTTATATGCTCCGGGCCTCCGGTGCGCTGGAGCTGGCTGCTCAGGCGCTGGGGCCGATGCTGGAGCTGCTGGGCATCCCGCCGGAGACGGTGGCCCTGCTGCTGGTGCGGCCCATCTCAGGCAGCGCGGCCCTAGGGGTGGGGGCGGAGCTTATCTCCACCTATGGTCCGGATTCCACCATTGGCCGCACCGCCGCCGTCATGCTGGGGTCAACTGAGACTACCTTCTATACCATTGCTGTCTACTTCGGCGCCGCTGGCATCAATAAGACCCGCTACGCCGTTCCTGCCGCTCTGTGCGCCGACCTGGTGGGCTTTGTCGCCGCAGCCTTCGCTGTGCGGCTGTTTTTTTCGATATAATAATATAGTGAATAGCGGCCCGGACAGCTTTGTCCGGGCCGTTGCTGTAATTGTGCGGAAATGATTCCTGAGAGGAAAGGCGAAGCATTTGACTTTCCTGCCTGGGATACGATATCCTAAGGTGTATGATAAAAGATGAGATACCGGACTGCCTCCTGGCCGGTACAGAAGGAGAGAGCAGGATGAAATACGGAACCATTTCCGGGCTGGATAAGCCCGTGTCCCGGCTGGTGCTGGGCTGCGCGGACCTGAAGGATACCGCGCTGCTGGACGCGGCGCTGGACGCAGGCGTCAACACATTTGACACCGCCCATGTATACGGCGGCAGCGAGGCGCTGCTGGGCCGCTGGCTGAAGGGCAGGGATTTGAGCCGTCTGGTGATTGAGACCAAGGGCTGCCATCCCGGGCCTCTGCACCCTGACCGGGTGACCCCGGCCTGTCTGAGGAAAGATGTGGAGACCTCTCTGCGGCGCTTGGGGGTGGACTGCATCGACCTGTTCCTGCTCCACCGGGACAGCCGCCGGGCGGAGGTGGGGGAGATTGTGGAGACTCTCAATGACCTGAGAAAACAGGGCAAGCTGCGGGCCTTCGGCGGCTCCAACTGGACGGCGGAGCGGATTCAGGAGGCCAACGACTACGCCGCTGCCCACGGCCTGGCGCCCTTTACCGTCTCCTCGCCCCACTTTGGCCTGGCCTGTCAGATTGGGGACCCCTGGGGCGGAGGCGCAGGATGCGTCACCCTGACGGGGAAGGGGCAGGAGAAGGAGCGGGTATGGTACCGGGAGAGCGGCACGGCGGTGCTGGCCTTCTCCAGTCTGGCACGGGGGCTGCTGTCGGGCAAAATCTCCTCCGCTGACTCTAACCGTGCGGACAAGCTGGACGCCGCCGGCCGGCGGGGGTACGACTGCCCGGAGAATTGGGAGCGGTTGAGCCGTGCGGAAACCCTGGCCAAGGAGAAGGGCTGTACGGTGGCCCAGCTCTCTCTGGCCTGGCTCTTCCACCAGGACATGAACGCCTACGCCATCTTCAGCACCGGCAGTCCGGAGCGCATTACGGCCAACTGCGGTGCGCTGGAGGTGGCGCTCACCCCGGAAGAGTGCCGCTGGCTGAACCTGGAGGAGAATGACTAGGAATTCTATCTGATAAATATAAGGAAACACCTTCCCAGCGGGGCGAAAAATATGATATAATAGCCGCAGCGCGGCTATTATATGATTTCTTCCAGCCGTTTTTCTCGTCCCTTTCGGGGCAACCGAAAAACATGGCGCGATACCATTGCGGCTTTGCCGTCAAGGTATCGCGAGTCGATAATAAATAAAGGGGGAACCCCAGGATGAATACCATGGTGATCGGCATCGCCGGCGGCACCGGCTCCGGCAAGACCACCCTCACCCGGCACCTTGTGGAGAGCTTCGGCGGCAATATTTCGGTGGTGTACCACGACAACTACTATAAGGCCCACCCCAACATGACCTATGAGGAGCGGGCAGCCCTGAACTACGACCACCCCGATGCCTTTGACACCGACCTGATGGTGGAGGACCTGCGTACCCTCTGTTCCGGCAAGACCATCCACTGCCCGGTGTACGACTACACCATCCACAACCGCTCCAACGAGACGGTGGAGGTCAAGCCCACCAAGGTGGTGATTGTGGAGGGCATCCTGATCTTTGAGAACAAGGCCCTGCGCGACCTGATGGACATCAAGATCTTTGTGGACACCGATGCTGACGTGCGGATTCTGCGCCGGATTCTCCGGGACGTGAAGGAGCGGGGGAGAAGCCTGGACAGCGTTATCGACCAGTATCTCACCACCGTCAAGCCCATGCATGAGCAATTTGTCCAGCCCTCCCGGCAGTACGCCGACATTGTAGTGCTGGACGGCGGCCACAACCTGGTGGCCCTGGAGATGATCACCCAGCGGATCAAAAGCCACGTGGAGGAGACCTGAGACGCCTCACAATATGCAGCCCAGCCGCCCCGGGAGGAGAACGGCCTCCCCGCGGGCGGCTTTTTGCGGAAAGTTTTTTGCGCAGAGCGGGAACTTTTTCTTGCCGAGGTCCGTCAAAGACTGCGGTTTTGCAAAAGGGGTTGTGCACACCCCGCTTGATATTACACATTAAAGGAGTTTACGCAATATGAACAAGAAGTTTATCGCTCTGGCCCTCTCCGGGGCTCTGACCCTGTCTCTGCTGGCCGCCTGCGGCAGCCCTGACACCGAGGGCTCCACCCCTCCCGTCAGCACGCCCCCTGCCACCGAGAGCCTGACTCCCACGCCTTCTCCCTCTCCCGAGGTCACCCCCAGCGAGACCCCCGAGCCCTCTGAGAGCGCTCAGCCCAGCGAGACCCCCGAGCCCTCTGAGAGCACTCAGCCCAGCGAGAGCCAGAAGCCCTCTGAGAGCCCCAAGCCCAGCGAGAGCCAGAAGCCCTCTGAGAGCCCCAAGCCCAGCGAGACCCAGAAGCCTTCCGAGAGCCCCAAGCCCAGTGAGAGCCAGCAGCCCTCCGAGAGCCCCTCTGCCTCTGTGGTCCAGTCCATCTGGAACGATGTGTCCGGTCTGGAGCGGCCCGACCTGATGGACATGGACGAGGCTCTGCTCTCCGATCTGTACGGCATTGAGTCCTCCGACCTGGTGGAGTTCATCGGCAAGATGCCTCTGATGAGCGCCCACGTCACCGAGTTCCTGATTGCCCAGTGCGCCCCCGGCCGCGTGGACGCGGTGAAGGCCGCCTGCGAGTCCCGGCTGGCCACTCTGCAGAGCAGCGGCAGCCAGTACCCTGAGACCGCGGAGCTGCTGGACAACTACAAGCTGGTCACCAGCGGCGATTACATCCTCTTCTGCATCGACGGGAACGCCGACGCCATGGTGGAGGCCTTTAACACCTACGCAAAATAACGCGTGACGGCGGCCCAATCCGGGCAGACTATTGACAGAAAGGCGTGACGGAGTGCGTCTCCGCCTGAGATCCGGCAGGAGGGTTTGGTTTGGTATTTTCCAGTGTTCTGTTTTTGTTCTACTATTTTCCGGTTGTTCTGCTCATTCACTATCTCTCGCCGGTAAAATGGCGCAATGCGGTTTTGCTGGTGTTCAACCTGATTTTTTACGGCTGGGGAGAACCGATTTACATTCTGCTCATGGTATTTACCATTGTGGTGGACTATGCCGACGGGCTTCTGGTGGGCCGCTTTAAAGCCCAGGGCCGGGACGGCGCGGCCAGAGTCGCGGTGGCGGCAGCCATTGTGATCAATCTGGCCCTGCTGTTCTTCTTCAAATACTGGGACTTTATTGCGGGCAGCCTGGCGGCCGTAGGTCTGAACTTCATGCCAGAGCTTGGCCTGCGCCTGCCCATCGGAATCTCCTTCTATACGTTCCAGACCATGACGTATCCGGTGGATGTCTACCGGGGAGACGCCAGACCCCAGCGCAGCCTGGTCCGCTTCGGTACCTTTGTCACCCTCTTCCCTCAGCTTATCGCCGGCCCCATCCTGAAGTACAAGGAGCTGGCCGATCAGGTGGACGAGCGGAGCTGGAGCGTGGAGCAGTTTGCCTCCGGCGTGCAGGTCTTTGTTGTGGGCCTGGCCAAAAAGGTGCTGCTGGCCAACAACATCGGCATGCTGTGGGACACCTATAAGGCCATGGACTCCAGCCAGCTGACCGTGGCCGGCGCCTGGCTGGGCGTGCTGGCCTTTGCGCTGCAGATCTACTTCGACTTCTCCGGTTACTCGGATATGGCGGTGGGTATGGGCCGGATGCTGGGCTTTGAGTTCCTGCGCAACTTTGATTACCCCTACATCTCCAGATCCATCACGGAGTTCTGGCGGCGGTGGCATATTTCCCTGGGCTCCTGGTTCCGGGAGTATGTGTATATCCCCATGGGAGGCAACCGGGTGGGCCGCTTCCGACTGTGCTTTAACCTGATGGTGGTGTGGGGGCTGACGGGCATCTGGCACGGCGCCGGCTGGAACTTCCTCCTCTGGGGACTGTACTTTGGCGTGCTCATCATCGCGGAGAAGCTCTTCCTCCTGAAGTGGATTGAGAAGTGGCCTGCCGCATGCCAGCACCTGTACACGCTCTTCCTGGTGCTGGTGAGCTGGGCAATCTTCGGCCTGGAGGACTTCGGCCAGATGGTAAGTTATATGCAGGCCATGTTCGGCGGCGCTGCCGGAGGACTGGCGGACAGCGCCTTTGGCTATTATCTGCGCTCCTACCTGCCCATGCTGGTCATCGGCGGCGCGGCTTCGGCGCCCCTGGCCCGGGTCTTGTGGGACAAACTCCCCCAAAAGGCGGAAAAGGTCGTGCTCCCCGTGCTGCTGCTGGCCGGTCTGGTGCTGTGCACCGCCTATCTGGTGGACTCCACCTATAATCCCTTTATCTACTTCAACTTCTGAGTCAGGAGGACCATGGAATGAGTAAACGGTACAGTATTTTCCTCACCGCGCTGTTCTGCGTATTTCTGGGCGTGCTGACCACAGCGACCGCGCTGGCGCCCGACCGGGAGACCTCCGAACTGGAGAACCGTTCCCTTCAGCAGCTGCCCACCCTCACCGTCTCCGATTTCAGGCTGGCCTGGCCGGTGGAGAACAGCGGCAGCTTCTTTAACGGCACCTTCATGAAAGAATTTGAGACCTACTGCAATGACCAGTTTATCCTCCGGGACAGCTGGGTGGCCCTCAAGTCCTCCTCCGAGCGGGCGGTGGGCAAGCAGGAGAACAACGGCGTCTATTTCTGCGACAAGGACACCCTTATCACCCGCTTTGACCAGCCCGACCAGAAGCGGGTGGACACCAATGTGGGCTATGTGAACCAGTTTGTGGCCAACGCCGGCGTGCCGGTGTACATGACCCTCATCCCCGGCGCGGTGTCCATCTGGGCCGACCGGCTGCCTGCGGGCGCCCCCAACGCCGACCAGAAGGAGGTTATCGACGGCATTCAGGCCAGCAGCGACGCCATCTGGTATGACAGCTATCAGCAGCTGTGGGACCATAGGGACGAGGATATCTTCTACCGTACCGACCACCACTGGACCAGCCTGGGCGCTTACTACGGCTATGTCTCCCTCATGAACGCCCTGGGCATGGAGCCGGTGCCTCTGGACAGCTACACCAAGCAGACCGTGTCCGACAGCTTCTACGGCACCGTATTCTCCACCTCCGGTGTGCGCTGGGTGCAGCCAGACGACATTGATATCTATGTCCCGGATCCCGGCGTGGAGGTCACCTCCTGGTTCACAGGCGAGCCGGAGGAGGGCGCCCTGTACAACTGGGATAAGCTGGACATTAAAGATAAGTACACCTTCTTCATGGGCGGCAACCAGTCTCTGGGCGTTGTCAAGAACCCCAACGTGGACGGACCCAAGATCCTCATCCTGCGGGACTCCTACACCGACAGCCTGGTGCCCTTCCTGACCCAGCACTTCTCTGAGATCCACCTCATCGACCTGCGCTACTACCGCTACTCCATCCCCCAGTATATCAAGGACAACGACATCGACATGGCCGTGGTGCTGTACAGCGTGTCCAACTTCGTCACGGACACCAACCTGTTCACCCTGCGCCAGCCCTGAGGCAGCTTGTTCTTGCCAGCACTCACATTTTAAGGTATCATAAATGGACGGACGCAGCCGCGTCCGTCCATTTTTTGCAAAGTGGGTGTTTCCCTATGACAAAGCTGACCGCCAGTCCCAAGGCGGTGCTGTTCCTGGGCGTGCTGGGGGCGGCATTTTCCTCCTTTTTCGTCCGCTGGTCCCAGGCGCCATCCCTCTTCACAGCCACCTGCCGCCTGGGCTGGACGGTGGTTCTGCTGCTGCCCGCCCTGCTGCTGCGGTACCGGGATGAGCTGAAACAGCTCAAAGGGCGGGATCTCCTCTCCTGCGCCGCCAGCGGAGCCCTGCTGGCCCTCCACTTTGCCAGCTGGTTTGAGTCCCTCCGGTGGACCTCAGTGGCCAGCTCCACCGTACTGGTGAGCACCGAGGTCATCTTCTGCGCCCTGGGCTTTGCCCTCTTCCTCAAAGGGAAAATTCCCAGACTGGGCGTGGCGGCCATCGCCCTGGCCTTTCTGGGCAGTGTGGTGCTGGCTCTGTCCGACGGCGGAGGGGTAAGTGGCCGGAGCGCCCTGTACGGCGACCTGCTCAGTCTGGCCGGAGCGGTGTTTGTGGCCCTCTACACCCTCATCGGCCGGGTGGAGCGGGGCCACATGTCCACCACGGTTTATACCTTCTTTACCTATCTCTCCAGCTTCCTCACCCTGCTGCTGCTGGACCTGATCACCGGCACACCGGTGGTGGGGTACCCGCCCAGGGAATGGGTCATCGGACTGCTGCTGGCGGTGGTGTGCACCCTGCTGGGCCACAGCCTGTTCAGCTGGAGTCTGAAGTACCTCTCACCCTCCTATGTGTCGGCGGCCAAGCTGTGCGAACCGGTGTTCGCCACCGTGCTGGCGGTGCCTCTTTTTGGGGAGATGCCCGGACTGGTGCAGGCTGCGGGCGGTGTGCTGGTACTGGCGGGCGTATTGCTCTACACAAGGGCGGAATAGGAATAAAAGAGAAAACCCGGCGCTTCCGTAAGAACGGAAGCGCCGGGTTTTTGCTGTCTGGGAGGGGCCTAAGCCGTCTTTTGCAGGATGTCCTCCAGCAGCAGTCCGCCGAAGAGTCCGGCAAAGAGCACAGCGCAGGCGGAGAGAGCGGTATAGGAGGCATACTCGTACTGAAGGCTGGCGTACAGGTCCCACTGCCCGGCCCACACCAGGGTGATGAGGGCGCCGGCGAGCATCAGACAGGCCAGCTGGGCGCAGCGGGCGGCTATGTACCGGGAGAGTGGGTGAAGGCAGCTGTAGCGGGTAAAAAAGGTCATGTCTCAGTCTCGCTTTCAAAGAGAATTTCCTGGAGATTCAGCAGGCGGGAAGGCAGAAAAATCCGTGTGGAAAAAATAGAGAAATAAATACAGATATGACTTTATTCTACAAAAATGACGAATTTTATCTAATTTTACGAAAATATACAAAAAGTGCTGAAAAAAGAAGCCGCGTAGCGTTTTACGCGGCAAAAACGATTATATCCCGGGAAAAGCACCCCTTGCAAGGGCAAAAATATACCGTAAAGGGAAAGAATTTCTCGACAAAATCTGACGGAAAGCGCGCGGCTTCGCCCCTGAGAATGGGGAGACGGTTTACCGATAGTTCGGGAAGGTGACATAACGCCGGGTGAGCGGTCGAAAAGCGCGAAATATTACTCTTTCTAATTATTGGATAGTACAATATAATGTATCCAGTGTGTAAGAGCAAAGGAGGAAAACGCAAGATGAGGGAAATGTTTGTAGGAACCCGGGAGGAGCAGGGCGAGGACGGGAGCACCGTTCAATGTGACTACTACGTCCTGATTGACCAGATGGAGGTAGGGGGCAGTTTTGCCTGTGAGAGCTACGGCGTGGGAATTGCCACACCAGGCGGCGAGCGGACGGATCTGCCCAACATTACCACCAGCGCCGCCCGAATCGACGAGCTGATGGAGCTCCTGACCCGCAACGCTGTAACGCCCGCCTCCCTGCGCGATGTGGTGGAGGACTGGCTGTAAGCGGAGCCGCCGGGTTCCGTATATATTCCTTCTCCGGCATAGTATGATGAGATACCCCAGTACACACGAATACATCTAACCTGCAAAAACAGCAGCCTGACAGGCCATTGGCCTGCCGGGCTGCTGTTTTTTAGTCGTCCCAGCCGTCGCTGTTCCAGTCATCGCTGCCCCAGCCGCCGCTGCCGCCGGAGGAACCGGCAGGGCTGGAATCCCAGCCGTCGTCATCCCAATCATCCTTGCGGCGTGAGGTGCTCCCGGCCCGGGGGCGGGACCGCCCGGCGGTGGGGATGTGGGGGCGGAAAGTGGTACCCATGGTCCGGTCCTCCTGAAAGGCCTGCCACAGCCGCAGACCAGCGGTAAAAATACCGACGATCCAGGCAACGGTGACCAGAATGCCAATTGCCAGAAGAGCGATAATCAAGAGAATGATGACACCGATGGGGTTTTTAAAGGCGATGGACATGACGCTCCCGTTGCCCAGGGTCTTGAGGGCGCCCAGCAGGGCGGGCAGCACGAAGCGGATACCGTAGAACAGACCGATGACGTAGAAGGCGAAGGGCGCCATGGCACTGGGTCCGGCGTACAGCAGACCGATGACCAGCCCGGCGGCGGCGCACAATCCCACCCGGAGCAGTTCCCGTTTCAGCATCATTGATATGACCTCCTCTTATGAGATTCCCACGGGCCGAAGCCCCTGAAAGACCAGAATACCCCGCTTCCGCTCGGCGGGGATGGCCACCACGGCCTGATTCTCCGGCATGGTACGCAGCTCCTCCTCCTCCAGCACGCCCCGGGTCTCCTCCTTGATGACGGCGCTGTGTCCCTCGCTGTGGCGCAGAACAGCGGCGCTGTCCTTGGTGCGGGAGTAGCTCTGCTCCAGATAGCGGTGGCGGTAGGAGCCCAGGTACTGGAGCCAGAACTCCTTGCCGGTGTGGGAGGTGTGGAAGAAGATAACCGCGTTGGCGCCGCCGTCGCCGCTCTTCATCACGCTCTCCATCAGGCCGGGGCGGGCCTGGAGCTGGACGGGCACGTCCGGCCCGGAGATGAGGAACCGGATGCCCGGCGCGGCGCCCCGGAGAAACTGTTCCATCTGGACGGTCTGCTCGGACAGGCTCAGCCCGTCGCACACCACCAGGAACCGCCGCCCGTTTTCCATCAGCCGCCGGAGCACCAGGAAGCACAGCTCCTTGGCGGCCAGATTGCTGTCGGATACCAGGTCAATGGAGGCCAGGCCGCCCAGCTCCACCACCTGGGCCATGCCCAGAGTCTCCCAGTCCGGGGTCTCGGGACCGCTCATGGCCCCCCGCCGCAGCTTGCGCAGCAGCTGGTCGCCTGCCTCCAGAGCGCCGGAGGGCAGTGCGCTGAGCTGATCCAGCAGGGCGCAGGCCCGGCTGCCGTCCAGCAGACCCTCCCGGCTCAGCCGGGCGATCTCCTCCGGCAAACTCCGGCAGGTGAGGGCACACAGGGCGGGCAGGGTAAGGGGACTGCCCCGAAGGGAGCACACCTCCAGCAGCAGGTCCCACAGCCCGCCCAGCGGCGGCCTGTTGGGGTTCAGAGATTCGCTCAGATCGGTGAGCAGCTCGGCGGCACCCTCCGGGGAACTGCCCAGCAGGGGGTCACAGCGGAAGAGCTGCCCGTCGGGCAGCACAGCGCCCGCCGACATGGCAGAACAGGACAGCCAGGGGCTGCCGCAGTGGAGCACCACCGTGGGCACGCCCTGGGCGGCGTACTGCCGCAGGATGCCGTGGATGGCCGCTCCGCGGAAGGGGGCGCTGCCGCCGGACACCACGGTTGAGCGCAGAGCCCGCCGGTAGGTGGAAAAGAACTTGTCCGTCTGGGTCCCCAGGCTGGGCAGGCGGGAGCGGCTGTTGACCTCCTCCAGCTGCCGCTGGCGCACCGCGTCGGCGCTGGAAAAAATATCAAGAAGGAAGTTGGACATGATGTACACTCCTGTCAGCGAAAGCGGTCAAAGTGAAAGAGAAAGGGCGGGGCCTCCGCAAGACCCACCACCGCTTCTCCCTTGTTCAGGGCGGACAGGTCCCAGTCCTCCACCGCCCAGCCCTCCCGGCGCTCCGGGGCGGGGGCGCGGCTGCCCAGCAGCTGCTCCAGCACCACATTCCGGCCAAAGTGCTCCCGGACAAAGTCACGGCTCACCGCGTCATTGGGCCGGAAGGAGAAGAGGGAGGCAAAGCCGGTGGCAATGGCCCGGCCCTTGTGCTCGCCGTACAGGTCGTAGAGCTGGGACAGGCTCTGGAGGCTGGCGATAACTTTTACTCCCATACTTCTACCAAAATTGACAGCGTCATCCAAATGCTGGAGGTGGGGCAGCAGCTTCAGCTCGTCCACCACCAGATAGACGTTGCCTCGTGTCCGCTCCTGGCTGAGGGCCTCCTTGAAGGCCTGGTCCATCAGCAGGGAGTAGATGGGGGCCAGGGCCTCGCCCACCGCCAGGTCGTATTCGATGTAGAGCACCCGGCCGCCCTTCTGGCGGATGAACTGCCGGATGGAGAAGTCGCCCTGCCGGGCAAAGACCCCCTGGAACAGGTCCTGGACCATGGAGGACAGCTCGCCCATTACGCCCAGAGCCTGGAGGTTCTTGCCGTCTCCCAGGTACTTGCTGATGCCGCCCAGGTCCGGATAGGAGGCGGCCAGCTCACTGTACTGCTTGGCGCCGGCCTGGTCAAAGTAGCGCCGCAGGGTGCGGTTGTTACACTCCCGGTCCCCAAAAGCCGGGTCAGCCTTGGCGCTGCGCAGCATGGCCAGCAGCCAGGCGCTGAAGATGTTCCGGGCGGAGTTGACAAAGAAGGGCTGCTGGGTGGAGCCCCGGCCGGCAAAGAGGGCCTTGGCGTTCTCGTTGATGCTCTGAATCAGCACCTCTTCGTCCAGACCGCCGGCGGTCAGCTCGGGAAAGAGGTTCCAGACGGCGGTGACATCCCGCAGAGCAGGGGAGCCGGACAGCACCAGATCCCCCCGCTCCGGGGTGTAGAACCGGTCAAAGAAGTCCCGCTTGGCATCAAAGACCACCGCCACGTCGTCCGGCCCCATGGAGGAGAAGAGCCGGTACAGCAGAAGCAGGATGGCGTTGGTCTTGCCGGTGCCGCTGCCTCCCAGAAAGAGGGAATTCCGGCTGAGCAGCTCCTCATCCAGCCGGACGGCATCCGCGCTGCCCCGGCAGGTGCCCGGCAGGCTGACCAGCGGTGCGGAGGGGGAAGGGGGGACGCCCTGGCTCAGGACATGGCCCCTCAGTACAGTTTGAATCAGATCCATTGTGTGCCGCTCCTTTCAGGGCTCGATATCCTGTCCGCCGGAGGGTCCGCCGCCCTGGCTTTCGCCCTCCGCCGGCGGGGCGGCCCCGGCCTCCTGGCCGGAGACTGCCTCCACGCTGGCTGCAAAGCCGCCGGAGGGCCCGGAGGACTGGGCGGCGTCCTCACCTGCGGACAGGGCGGACACCCCGGAGGTGAAGGAGGTCCCAGTCTGCCCGGCGGCCGCGCCCTGGCCCTGTCCGCCTGTCTCCTCCTGGACGGACAGGGAGGACACGCCGGACTTGAACTGAGCCTCCGCCCTGGGCTGGGCCAGCTCCTGGAACTCCTCCGCCATGGTCACATTGAGGGCGTTGGGGTCGTTTTTCTGGAACACCCGGCCCTGGTCGTATTTCAGGTTGTCCTCCAGGTCGGCCTGGGTGACGCCGGGAGGCAGCTGGCTCACCGGCGCATTGTCCAGGCCGCCCACATCTTTGGCCAAATCTCCGGTGTGCATGTTCTCGTTGGTGAAGGAGAAGTGGTCGGTGAAGGTGGTGCCGTCGGGCCGGACCACAGTGTAGGTGCCCGACAGGACGGCGGGCCGGTCCTGGCTGCCGGGATAGCTGCTCTCGATGTTGACGAACACCCGGTTGCCCTGCTGCAGGTCCCTGGCCCAGGAATTTTCCAGCCGCTTGTAGTCGCTGCGGTTGACCACCTGGTTCTGGGCGGACAGGTTCTCTGCCCCCGGGCTGCCGCCGAAACGGGTACCGATGTAGTGCCCGCCGTCATCCCCCGGCTGGCGGGCGGCGCCGCCCGCTTCACGCTGGGCTTTGCCGTCCCGCTGGGGGTCGTCCGTCAGACGCAGCTCCCCGTAGGCCTGGATCACCCGCCCCTGTTCGTCGGTGCGGTAGCCGTAGCCGTTGGAGATATAGTCCGCTTTTCCCATAGTCTGCACCTCTGACATATTCTTTCCACTAGTTTAAAGTGGTCCGGCAGGGCTGTCAATTAACCAGGTTTATCGGAAGGTGAAGTAGACAGTGAAGATGTTCAGCTCCTCATTTGTGCTGTGGCGCACTGTGCTGATGTCCAGGATACCGGCGCCGCCGTCGGCATCCTTCACCAGGTCGAGAAGATCGTACTGCCTGGTAAGCGCCTCCACCGCCTGAGCCAGGGCCTGGGAGGAGGTGAAGCGGAAGGAGGCGTCCTGCCGCTGTGCCACCGCCCGGCGCATGATGTCCAGCACAGTGTCGTAGTCGTACCGGTCCAGGAGCAGGCCGTTGCGGGCAAAGTAGTTGCAGGCCGTGGCGGTACATTGGGGGAGGGGGAAGGTATCGTCTGGCGTATGGGTCTGGAACAGCTCCTCACCGGTGACGCAGAAGTAGTTGTAGGACACATAGTCCGGGTCCTTCTCGCCGTCGGAGAAGAGGGGGTCGCCCCAGGTGGGGTCCAGGTAGTACCAGTCACCGTCAGCCAGCACCAGGTTCCAGCCGTGGGCGCCGCCGCGGGCCGTGCCTGTCACATAGGTGCAGGGGATGCCCAGCCGGTTGAGCAGGTACTGGGTGGTCCTGGCGTAGCCGGCGCACACGCCCCGGCCGCTGACCAGGACGGTATACAGGCTCTGGTCGGCAGCCTCCACGTCGTACTCCGTGCGGCGGATGACCCAGTCGTACACGGCCTTGATCTTGTCGTAATCGCTCCAGGCGGGGTCAATACCGCTGAGGCACTCCTGGGCGGCCGCCTCCACACGGGCCTGGGCGGCGGCCAGATCTGCGGCCTCCTCGCTGTAACGGAACTCAATGGTCGCCTCAGTGGGCACGCCGTTCACAGTGGTGATGGTGCTCGCATTGACGCCCAGCAGCCAGAAGAGTTCGGGGTAATCGGCGTGCACATAGTCCACCATCCGGCGCATGGTGTCCAGGTCGGAGCTGGAGCAGGTGACGATGGGCTCTGCGTTCTGCACGGCCTCCAGCACCCGGAGATAGAGGTCCAGCTCGTTCCCGCTGAGCAGCTGCCGGCAGTAGCGCAGGTCGGACTGTACGGCGGAAGGGGCGGCAGAGAGAACGGGCTGCTGCTGAGAGGCCGCGGGCCGGGAGACCACAGGCGCCTGGGAGCTGGCGGAGGAGTTGGGACGGAAGAAGAAAAAGGGAGCGCAGCCGCTGCACAGCAGCAGGGGAAGGAAGAGGGCGGCGGCAAGACAGAGGCGAAGCATACGTTTCATGAATGATCCACTCCTTCTGCCGGAGAACCGGCGAAATAGCAGCCGGCCGATCCGGCCGTACTTACATGTAGAGAACGGCCCGGGGCAGCCATTGTCACAGCGGAAGGGAAATAAAAATTTTTTTGTTTAGAAACATGACAATCGTGGCGGCACCCCGTTTTTTTTGTCAAAGGCCAAAACAAGGTGGAATTTTATCAACAGTATACAATGGAATAGAAACTCTGAAAAGGAAAAAAACGGATAAAAATAAAGTTTCGATTATAAACCTAGTGATATTGACTTGGGAAAAGAACATCCTTACAATTTGTCTATATTTCACATAAAAAGTAGAATAATAGATAATGTGGAAGAGATGAGATAAAACTAAGGCAATTAATTGAGGGAGGAACATGAGATGGAGAAGAGAAGAGGCGCTGCCTTGATGCGGCTGCGGCTGACAGCTCTGGCTGCGGCGTTCTGCCTGCTGTGGAGCTGTCTGGGCTGGGGCGTCCCCAGCGCGGGCGCAGCGGAGAGCACCGGCGGATATCAGCCCTACAACATTGTCCTGCTGATTGACAAGAGCGGGTCCATGAACGCCACCGACCCGGAGCGGCTGGCCGTATCCGCCGCGGGGATGTTCGTCAACTCCCTGTACGCCGAGAGCCTGATGAGCCAGGCCTCCGGTACCGGCGGAGAGGGCTCCAAGGTAGGCGTCATCTCCTTCAGTGCGGACACAGAGACCGAGACCATCCCGGTGGAGCTGGCCTCTGAGACTGAGGTGAGCTTTCTCACCGAGAAGATCGACTCCATCACCTATGATAAGGTGAACACCGGCGCCACCGACCTGGGCCGGGCGGTGCTCTCCGGCACGGAGATGATCAAAAACACCCAGGACGGCGTGCGGAAGAACATGATCATCCTGTTCACCGACGGCTATACCGACGCACTCTCCGCCGAGGGGATGGCGCGTTCCTCCGCCATGATGGCCGAGGGCCTGGAGGCGGCCCGGCAGATGGGCTGCGAGATCTATGTGGTGGGTCTGAACTACCAGGGACGGATCAATGCCCAGGGCCGGGCGGAGATCTGGAACATCGCCAACAGCACCCAGGCCGGAGACGGACTGATGCTCCCCGACAGCGATGACACCACCGCGGCGGCTCGGGTCAACTACCTCATCACCGACTCCCGCCAGGAGGTCAATGAGTTCTACACCGCCATCTTCGGCATGATGATGGGCTCTGATAGCACAACGCTCCCGCCCTGGTACGAGAATGGCTGGACCTACTACGATGTGGACCTGACCAGCCCCGGCATCTTCTGCGCCAATATCTACATCATCTCCGACGGCGCCATCGGCGGCCTGGGCCTGTGGGACCCCAGCGGCAACCAGGTGGATCTCAACGGAGAGAGCGTCCGCCTTGTCCGTGGCAACGGCTACGCCATGATGACCATTATGGCACCTGCCCAGGGAGTGTGGACCATGGGCGCCGAGGGAGAGGTGAGCTATAAGGTCAACCTGGTGCCTGTCACCGGAATCACCCTCCGGATGGAGACTCAGGTGTACGGCGGCAGCGCGGACATCAAGGTGGAGGCCCTCTACATGGACGAGACCCAGAGCGCCGAGTTCTACACCGGCCTCAGCGGCGCCGTCTGCACCGTCACGCCTGAGGCGGGAGGAGAGAGCCAGACCGTATCCCTGACATATGACGAGGAGAAAAACGCCCTGGTGGGCGAGGTCACCGTCCCCGCCCCCGGCCGGTATGTGGCCGAGGCGTCGGTGACTGCCGCCCAGATGGCCCGCACTGCCGTCCAGACCATGGAGTTTACCATGGGCGGCGACCCTGTTTACATCACTGTGGGTCATAAGGAGAGCATCACTGTGGATCTGCGCCAGCGCTTCCTGGCCGGCTGGGACAATGTGACCCTGACGGTGGAGAGCGCCGAGTGGGACCCCCAGGACCGGCTGGACATGATCCCCGGAGAGAACGGAATCATTACCGTCAAGGGCCTGAGCCAGGGTGAGGCGTCCTTTACCGTCCACGCGGTGGACAGCCTGGGACAGGTGTGGGACATTCCCGGCACGGTGGAGGTCACCTTCAGCCTGATGGTCTATCTGCCCCTGATTCTGGTGGTGCTGGTGCTGATCATCGCCGCGGCCGTGGTGCTGCGGAGACGGACCCGCTATCTCCGCGGCGACTTCACCGTCACCTGCGCCTGCGGCCAGGGGTACAGCGTGGAGACCGTCTCCCCGCCCCGTGGCACTTCCTTTACCCTGTACAACCTGGTGATGTCCAGCATTGACCCGGGCTCCAGCAGCACCGGCATGCAGCAGATCGTCAAGGCGGTACAGGCGGCAAAGAACGAGCTCTCCTCTGACCGCTACCGCATCCGCATCACCACCCGCACCAGCGGCCGGACCAAATATGAGACCTACCGCTACGGCAAGGACAGCCGCGCCCTGGGCGGCGAGATCTACCGGAATGACGAGAGCGGCCTGACCATTGAGGTGGACTTCCACCGGCCGGACGAGGAGGATGACTTCTGAGCCCGGCTCTGAGCAGAAGAAAGGAGAAGCTGTCCATGGACAAAGCGGAAAAGCAGGCAGACAAGAAGTATCTGTACATCGGCGTTGGAGGCGCAGGGCACAGAACGCTCAGTGTCCTCATGAAGCAGCTCAGGGAAAAGGCAGAGCTGCAGGAGAATGCAGAGGACACCCGGAGCCCGGACCAGGCGGATGACGCCTGAGTCCGGCCCTCCGTACCAACCATGGAAGCAGAAGAGGGGGGATGCACATGACGGAAGTCCAAAAGCGCAGGGTGGAGGCCAATCTCAGAACGCTGGACTATCTGGAAGGTACCGGCGTCATCTCCGGCCACAGACGGAGGCTGGTGGATGAGGTGTTTCTCTTCCTCGGCGCCGGCGGCACCGGCAGCAAGATGCTGTGCGCCATCCGGGACCGATTGCGGCAGAAGGTGAGCCCTGAGGAACTGGAGGAGAAGACCGCCTTCCTGGCGGTGGACGACGCAGCCCACAAGGAGCTGGACGAGCTGGAGGAGGAGCGGGGCTTTGACAGCACAGAGGTGCTCCCTCTCCCCTTCGAGGGGTTCGTTGATCCGGCCGGGCTCTCCCCCCAGGTGAAGGCCTGGCTGCCCCCTGAGCTGTACGATGAGATGGGCGGCATGGGCGCCGCAGACCATGGTGAGACAGATTTCTGTGCGGCGTACCGAAGTTCCCGGCAGCTTGTCCATATACGGCTCTGCCGGCCGGATACCATTGCTGCACTCACCGGCCGCCTGACCGCCGCCCTCAACCGCCTGCTGGCGGGCAAGCCCGCCGGCGTGCGCATCAACGTGTTTCTGCTGACAGGCCTGGCCGGCAATACCGGCAGCGGCATTGCGGTTGATCTGGCGTTTCTCACCCGGCAGATCATCTTCAACCTCAGCGAGGACCGGTACAGGCACACCACTGTGTCCGCCTTCCTGATGCTGCCCAGCGCCTGCGGCCGCGCGCCTGACCCGGCGCGCAGGAAGCTGTGGAACCACAGAGCATGCGCCGCCCTGAAGGAGATCGACTATTTCATGGGCCTCCAGAGCCGGGGCGAGGTGTTCCGCCGCCAGTACGGCGCCTTTGAGGTGAAGATCGGAGAGAATATATTCGATTTCTGCACCCTGGCGGAGGGGGCCGATGACAGCGGTGCGCCCTTCAGCGATCCGGCTGAGACAGCCCGCAATGTGGTGGCAGACTCCATTGTGGATCTGCTTTCCGCCGCTGAATACAGAGGGAGACAGCTTCCTCTATCCGTTGTCTTCTTACCGCATACAGATATTCGAGTTGTGGAGGCGGCAAACCGCCGGGATGTCAATTGCTGCTACAACATCATCAGCTACGCCTCCTGCGGGGTACCCGTCGACCTGATGGCGGCCTACATGGCCAGCAAGGTGCTGGACAAGGTGTGGGAGAGGCTCGAACGGTGCGGCGAGGCGGATGCCGAGGCGGCTGAGCAGTTCCTGTTGGACGCCAACCTCTCCCCCAAGGAGGTCAGGGCAGCCCAGGATATGAACCGTCTCCGGGAGCGCTTCGTGGCCCATGCCGACGAGGTGTTCCGGAGCAAGGGCCCCTACTACATGGTCAACCTGATGTACGAGATTCACAGGGTGCTCTATGCCGACGGCAAATTCGCCAGCTACGCTGCCTCCAAGGTCAAGGGCATTTTCGGCACCAACGTGGACTGGGCACGGACGGAGCGCCGGTACAACGAGCTGGACCAGAAGGTAGTCCTGCCCATGGGCACTGGTCTCTACGAAGTGTACAGTTTTGTCGTCAGGGAGCTCCAGAGGCTGCTGAAGAAGAACGCTGGCCTTCTCACCGACACCGCGGTGAGGGACTACCTGGATGAACTTGTTTCCGCGGCGGAGATAGAGCGGAAGGCTGGGAGATTCCTGAACCTGCTGTACAGCAGGAAGGACGAGTGGACCCAGCTGGACCCGACCCAGAGAGGGGAAGAGGCAGTCTTCGACGCGGCCGGACTTGTCCGGGACTTCATCCGGGCGGAGTTCGACCAGCTGGCCGGCGCCACCATGGAGGACATTCTGGTCAAGCTCTGCACCGGCAGCAAGGACACGGAGGTACCAACGCAGCCGCCGGACCGGGACCCTGACGGCCACAAGCCGCTGGAGGCTGTGGCCGAGGCTCTGGTCAGCCAGCTGAGCATGAAAGCCCGCCCGCTGGTGCGGACCCGGGAGGGCTTCAGCCTGGATGACTGCTTCTGCAGCAGCTACCTCACCGTGCCCGACAGCTGCAAGTGGCTGGGCAGGCATATCGAGAGGTACGCCGCCAGCTGCGGCGGGGTGAAGCAGGGCGGCGTGTATCCCAGCTCGGCCTGGGAGGAGATCGCGCTTTTGCGCATTTACAGAGGCGTGCCTGCCTGGGCCCTGTCCTGGGTGGAGCAGGTGGAGGAGGAGTATGAATCCGATCCTCACCGGGCGGGGCTCCATATGGAGCGGGGTGCCAACGGCCGGGACTGGAGCCGCTTCCCCAACCTGATGAACCAACTCACGCGTTTCCGGAGTCCGGACCGGGCGGACAACGCCTGAGTCCGGTTCTCCGTCCCATATCACCTGAGCAGAAGAGAGAAAGGAAGGATATCCATGCCCATGAATGATGCCCAGAAGCGCAAGGTAGAAGCCAATCTCAAGACGCTGGACTATCTGGACGGCACCGGCGTCATCTCCACCCACAAGCGGAAGCTGGCGGATGAGGTGTTCCTCTTCATCAGCAGCGGCGGCAACGGCCACAAGACCCTGTGCACCATCCGGGACCAGCTGCGGTGGAAGGTGGACCCCCTGGAGCTGGCGGAAAAGACCGCCTTCCTGGCGGTGGACGCGGCCCACAAGGAGCTGGACGAGCTGGAGAATGAGCGGGGCTTTGACAGCACCGAGGTGCTCCGGCTCCCCTACGAGGGGGCCCACGAGTCCATCAACCCGGCCAAAATCTCCCCTCAGATGAAGGCCTGGGTGGACCCCAAGCTGTACGATGAGACGGGCGGCATGGCCATCACCGCCCCGTCCCAGTCCGGCTTTGACGAGACAGGCGCCGGCGCCTGGCGTCAGCCCGGCCGTGTCCGTCTCTGCCAGCCCAATACCATCGCCGCCCTTACCAGCGGCCTGACCACCGCTATCAACCGCCTGCTGGTGGGCAAGCCCGCCAGCGTGCGGCTCAACGTGTTCTTCCTGGCCGGCCTGGCCGGCGGCACCGGCAGCGGCACCATGGTGGACCTGCCCTTCCTCACCCGGCAGATCATCTTCAACATCAGCGAGGACCGATACAAGCACACCGGCGTGTCCGCCTACCTGATGCTGCCCAGCGCCTGCGGCAACGAGCCCGACCCGGTGCGCAAGAAGAAGGGCAACCGCAACGCCTACGCCGCCCTGAAGGAGATCGACTATTTCATGGGCCTTCAGAGCCGGGGCGAGGTGTTCCGCCACCAGTACGGCACCTTTGATGTGGAAATCAAGGAAAATATCTTTGATTTCTGTACCCTTGTTGAGGGCATCGCGGACGGCGGCGTATTCTTCGGCGATCCGGCCGATACCGCCAGAAAAGTGGTGGCCAACTCCATCCTGAACCTGATCTCCACCACCGAGGCCAAGGCGGGCAGCAAGCCCTTCCTGGTGGATTCCTTCCTCTCCAACCGCACCGCCCTCAGCGGCGAGGCAGTGGGCCGCCAGAGCCACCGGGTCTTCCCCCGGGACGCCAACTACTGCTATAACGTCATCGGCTACTCCTCCTGCGTGGTACCCATCGACCTGATGACAGTCTATGTGGCCAACAAGGTGTTCGGCAAGGTGTGGGAGAATTTCGAGAAGTGCAGCGAGGCGGACAGCGAGGCGGCCGAGGAGTTCCTGGTGGACGCCCAGCTCTCCCCCAAGGAGGTCAAGGCGGCCCAGAACCTGAGCAGCCTCCGGGAGCGCTTTGTGGCCCGCGCCGATGAGGTATTCAAGAGCAAGGGCCCCTACTACATGGTCAACCTGATGAACGAGATCCACAAAGTGCTCTATGCCGACGGCAAGTTCGCCAACTACGCAGCCTCCAAGGCCAAGGGCATTTTCGGCACCAACGAGGACTGGGCCCGGACGGAGCACCGCTACAACGAGCTGGACCAGAAGGTGGTCCTGCCCATGGGCACCGGCCTCTACGACGTGTACACCTTTGTCATCAGGGAGCTGCAGAGGCTGCTGAAGAAGAACGCCGGTCTCCTCACCGACTCCAAGGAGCATGAGGCCATGTTCCACCGCTCCTTCTCCTGGTCTCCAATCGACCTGACCGGCGGCGCCCGCGCCACCGGAGTAGTGATGAGCTACCTGGACGACCTTATCCCCGAGAAGGAGGTCACCCGGAAGGCCAAGAAGTTCGTGGACCTGCTGTGCAGCAAGAAGGACGAGTGGACCCAGCTGGATCCGCCCCAGGGCAAGAGCCAGGCGGCCTTCGACGCGGCCAAGCTCATCCGGGACTTTATCCAGGAGGAGTTCGGCCAGGTGGTCAACGCCACCATGGAGAACTTCCTGGTGAAGCTCTACTCCGGCGACAAGGACGCGGTGGTGCCCGAACTGCCCCCCGAGGAGGATCCCGACGGCCACAAGCCCCTGGAGACCGCCGCCCAGACCCTGGTCAATCAGCTGAGCATGAACGCCAGCCCCCTGCTGCGGACCCGGGAGAGCTTCTCCCTGGACAGCTGCGGGTGCAACAAGTACCTCACCGTGCCCGACGGCTGCAAGTGGCTGGACCAGCACATCGAGAAGTACGCCACCAGCCACAACGTGGTGGACCCGGGCAGCGTGTACCGCAGCTCCGCCCGGGAGGAGATTGTCCTCTACCGGCTGTACATCTGCGTGCCCGCCTGGGCCCTGTCCTGGGTGGAGCAGGCGGAGAAGGACTATGAGTCCAATCCCCACGAGGTGGGCTTCCACATGGAGCACGGCGAAAACGGCCGGGACTGGAGCCGCTTCCCCAACCTGGTCAACCAGACCCTGTTCCACGGGCAGATCCCCGAGTGGGATCTGCGGGAGGCAGATCTGGCCAAGGAGGCCGCGGAGGACCTGAACAAGGCCAGAGACCTGGGCATGGTGGTGCGGACCAATCCCACCGCCACTGGCGCCACGGCGGAGTACGCCCTCTATCTGCCAAATCCGGACGTGTCGGCGGCCGACCTGCTGGCGGCGGCGGAGCTGGACGACAGCAAGTCCTGCACCATGGAGGAGCTGTGCGGCATTCTGGCGGAGAGGAAGATCAAGGATGCCAAAGGCCTGCTCAAGCCCGCCATGCGCAGGGAGGACCTGAAGTATGTCAACCAGGTCATGACCACCACCGACAAGCCCGCCCCTGCCGACCTGGGCGAGCGGCTGGCCGAGAGCGGCCTGCGGCGGAAGATGGCGGTGTGGACCGAGCTGAAGGCGGACTTCCCCGCGGCGGAGGAGCTCAGGCAGCTGCTGGAGGCCCGCAACGCCGCCGCCGCCATCAAGGCCAAGTCGGGCAAGCGGAAGCAGACCTTTGTGGACTGTCTGGCCAGCGGGCTCATCGAATACAACAAGCTGCGCCACTGCTGGAACATGGAGCTGGGCGACGAGAAGCCCCTGGGCGGCAAGCTGTCCAGCCGTCTGGAGCGGGACTGCAAGGAGTACTACGCGGCTCAGGCCTTCTACGCCCTCAGCGACGACGACTATCAGAGCTTCACCGACGCCCTGAGCGACCAGGAGGACAACGCCACCGACGCCCAGCTGGAGGCCATCCAGACCAGACGAGCGGAGCTGAAGGCGTACCTCAAGGAGATCCGGGCGCTGAAGAAGGAGAGCGATGAGCTGGGGATTGCCTACCCCATGGCCTCCCGGGACTTTGAGGAGGAGGCAGGCAGTGAGCTGGCGGAGGAGATCCGCAAGTTCTACGACTGGCTGATCAAGCAGCTGTAATCAAACCCCGTGCCGGAGGCGCCGGGCAGGGCCACGAGGCCCCGCCCGGCGCCGGACCGGCCTTGCAGTACAGATAGAGAGGTGGACTGCCGGTGAAATACAATCTGAGAGAAGCGCTCCGGGGCCGTGTGCAGAACGTCCTGCCCCGCATGGACCTGCTGCCCCGGAGGAGAGCGGCGGTGCTGGCCTGGAGGGAGTCGGATGCCGCGGCGGCCCGTCTGTGCGGCGCCACGGCGCCCTTCCGGGCTCTGTACCGCCCCTGTCCTCTGGGAGATACGCCGGAGCAGGCCCTCCGCGCCTGCCTGGAGAACCTGGCGGAGGAGCGGAGAGAGGGAGCTGTGGTATGCCCCGACGGCGTGTACCTGCTGTGGGTATGGAGCGGGGAGAAGCCCGTGGGACTGGACACACTGACGGCGGATTTCCGGGGACGGCTGCCCATCCGGGTGGAGCAGTGCCGGCTGACGGCGGAGGCAGACTGTACCCACGACGGCGTGGGCCGTCTCTGGCTTGCGGACCCCGGCATACCAGGCGCGGCGGATGCGCTGACCGCTCTGCTGCTCCTGGGCAGCGCGGATGAGAGCCTCATCTCCGGGAACCTGAAGGTGCCCGCGCGGCTCCAGGCTACCCTCCACAGCGCGGTGGAGCGGGATCTGGCCCGGCAGCTGCGGGACAAGCTGGAGGCCCTGACCGAGGGAGAACAGGCCCGGGAGAAGGAACACTTCCGGGAGGAGTTCGGCCCCACGGAGCGGGATTTGGAGACGCTGCTGGGGCGGGTGCCCCTGCTGCAGAACCTGCCCGTCACCGGCGCGGAAGCTCTGGCAGAGCGCCTGGAGCCGGAGGAGGGCCTGATGAGGCGGATGGCCCGGGCCCTCCGGGGCGAGGCGGACACTGGGCGGACCATTACGGTGCGGGCGGCGCTGGAGGGGCTGTTCGGCCGTCCGGAGGGACGGGCGCCCCATGAGTGGCTGCTGGACCGGGTGCTGCCGGTGCTGCCCAGGGTGTGCAGTGACTATATCAGGCAGCTGGAGCTGAAGCAGCGCTGCTTCCGTCAGTCCCTCCGGCTCCTGACCGGCGAGGCCACCGGACTGGCCCTCTACTTCCAGGAACAGGCCAGAGCAGCGCAGAATCAGCAGAAAATCCAACTGGATGAGGCCCTGGGCCGTGATCTGACGGTCCGCGGTTCCCACCCCGCCCAGCTGCTCTCGGCGGCGGAGCCTGAGCTGAAGCTGTGGGAGGGCTGCGTCCGCAGCGGCCTGGAGGCGGCCTGGTGGGGGTGTGTCAGCGAATTTTTCAGCGTGGACAGCGGCCTGGTGCGGCAGGCCCGGGAGAAGCGGGAGGAGCTGACCCGGGCGCTGACCATCCTGGGCGCCATGGAGCTGGGGCCCTGGCGGGAGCCGGCGGGCCTGCTGGGGGACTGGCGGCAGGAGACGCCGTCCACCCTGCTGGCCGGGCTGTACAGCCAGGCGGAATTTACCGGCGAGGATGCGGCGGTGCTGGCTGAGAGTGCCCGGAAGCGGGCGGAGAAGGCCTTCCGGGCCGCCGGCCTGGAGGAGACCGTTCTCCTGTGGGACGGGGACAGCGTGGGACTGCTGAAAGAGAGCAGAAGCCGCACCGGACAGCCTCTGTTTGAGGATAGAAACGGCGTGCTGACCGCCCGGAGCAACACGGGCAGTGTGCGTGTGCTGCCGGTGCAGGGACTGGGGCGGCGGCTTCTGTGGGAGCTGCGGATCAGCCTGCGCACCCAGGCTGGAGAGGAGGGCTGAGCGGTGGAGCTGAATTTGTTTGAGGACCAGCTGTACCTGGCCACCTGGACCGAGCATGAGCTGGGAGGCCGCGGAAAGGCCAGACTGGTCATCGAGCCGATCCAGTGCTTTGGCAGCACCCGGGCCAGGACGCTGGAGATGACGGTATATCCGGCCCAGGACTACCGGCCCAGGAAGCTGGAGACCCGGCTTCCCGAGGGGCTGTACCGCTATTTTCTCTCCGACTGCGACAGCGGCGAGGCCCTGACGCCGCCGCAGGAGGTGTTCTTCGGCCGGCAGAAGAGCGTGGAGCTCCGGATGGAGCGGGAACAGGGCGGATTCAAGCGGGTTGTCATTACCAGCCCGCTGCCCCTGCGGGCGGGGGACTGCAGCCTGGACTACGGCGTGTTCGGCGCCGTGCCCCTGCCGGAGGCCAGGGACATGGGAGAGCGGTATGAGATATCCTTCCTGCTGCGGACCCGGCGGGAGCTGCCGGTGAAGCTGAGCTGGACGGAGTCCCTGAAGAAAATCCTGGTGCTGCCGGAAAAACTGGAGGATATCTCTGACCGGCCGTGACAGGCAGAGGAGAGAGGAGAGCAACGATGGAGTGTATCTGTCCCTACTGCGGAAAGAAGAGCAAGAGCCATGAGCTGTGCTTTGACCTGAGCGAGCAGTTCAAAAAATGGAAGGATCTGTACTTTGTCGGGTGTACACAGGAGGAGAAGGAGCGGTTTTACGGTGCCTTTGACGGCCTGGTGAACTACTGGCACAATCAGGGCCACGGCCCCACGTTCTACTGCGAGGCAGAGCTGCTGGCGTATTCGGGCCAGCTGACCGACACCGGAGCCCAGGGCGTGTCCAGGGGCATGCTGGAGATTCTGGCATCCATATGGAAGGAGAGACTGCGTGAAAAACGGGGCGAGGTGCCGGCCGAGTACCGGGATCTGCTGGAGTTCATTCGGGGCAACAGCTTTGCCGCCCAGAAATATATGATGCGCCTGGAGGTGCAGTACTACAAGGAGGGGGACGGGGATGTGCGGATCACCGCCATCCGCGACGCCAAGGGCAACATGATCGCCGACCAGCGGCACTGTCCCCACTGCGGCGGCGTCATGTCCTACTGGGCCGGGCGGTATCCCGAGGTGGTGCTCACTGTGCTGGGCGGGCCCCGCATCTCCAAGTCCACCGCCCTGGCGGCCTGTGCCGACGTATTCATCCATGACCGGGCGGCCTGCGCCATCAGCTGGGAGAGCTACGGCGTGCGCACAGTGGATGGCGGCGAGGTGCGGGAGAAGGGCGATAAGAGCTGGATTCAGTTTGAAGCCAACTGCCTGGAGCCTTACAGCGCCAACAGGAAGGTTGCAGCCACCAAGACCGGCAGCATGGAGGCCATTCCCCGCTTCTCCGTGCTGGTACGCATCGGCCAGAAGACCAACCTGATTCTCACGGTTGTGGACCTGCCCGGTGAGTACAGCCTGGACCGGGAGCGGCTGGGCGTGTCCGACGCCATCTTCAAGGAGTATCAGAACTTTTATCAGAACGTGGACTGCGTCTGGTACTGTACCGACGAGCTGGAGCTGCGCCAGATCAGCATCCGGGACGAGGACAAGGCCGACCAGGCCAAGTACGGATACAGTGCGGGACGGCAGGCCACGCCCACCAATGAGCTGATAGCCCGCATGAGCCAGCTGGCCACCCTGTTCCGTCCCAATGTGCCGGTGGTATTCCTGCTGGGCAAGAGCGACACCATTGAGTCCCAGGGGCGGATCAGCTCCATCCTGTACCGGGACGGCTACCGTCCCGGCGCCACCGGCGATTGGCTGGACGTGGAGGGAAAGCAGCGCACCATTCTGCGGGCCAAGGACTTCTGTGACAGGGCCCACCAGCTGCGCGCCTACCTGCGGGAGCAGAACCTCCGGCTCATTGAGCAGTTTGAGACCCATTTTCCCGTCCACACCTTCCTGGCCACCTCCAACTATGGCCACGGCTTCCGGGAGGACGGAACCCCCACCGGAGAGAAGCGTCCCTTCCAGACCGAGGCGCCCTTCCTGTGGATGCTGGCCATGCTTGGCTACCTGCCGGTGTCGGAAGGGAACACAGAGTATTACACTATGAACCGGGAGGGCCGGAAGGACGCGGACCAGCTGAGCTGGGAGAATCTAGGTATGTACGGCCGGAGTGCCGGAGGCTACCGCTCTCACGGAAACCGCCATGGCGGCGGAGGCGGCCTGCTGGGCGGCCTGTTCGGAAGGAGGTAAGAGTATGAGCGGAAAACAGTTGGCGGGTGAAATCCTGAAGGGACACGCCGGACAGTACCGCAGCTTCTCCTGTCCTGCGGGGGTGCTGACCCGTGAGGAGGAGGAACAGTGCCTTAGCGGCACACTGCCGGGGGACCGGAGCCGGGGGAACCAGACCCTGCGGTGCGTCACCTGCGGCAGCCGGCGTCTGCTGGTGTCGGGGTACAGCGCCGCCCAGAAGAGCAGCTCGGTGGACGCGGTCTATCAGCACGCGGCCTTCTTTGAAAATTTCCACCAGTGGTTTGAGAGCGGTACTGCTCATGAGCTGGCCTTCTTCCGCTTCGCGGGGGAGGAGGACTTCCAGAGCGTAGCCGATCAGCGGACACAGCTGAGCAGCGGCTGGCCCCGCCGGGGGGCCGGCCTGCGGGAGACCCTGTGCCAGCTCTCTCTCACGCCGGACCAGCAGGCGGACCTGGCCTGCTGCTGTCTCTCCAGGGGTATGACCAACGACTTCGGCAGCCTGGTCATCCTGATCCCGGGCAGCGAGGACTATGCCGCCTGCTGCCGTACCGTAATGGAACGCATTCTCAGCTGCGTGCCCACCGGCCTGTGGCGCTATCTCAGCTTTTCCACCAACCCGGACGAGATGGGCAAGCGGAGCTTTGCGGTTCTCTTTGCCCCGGAGGGCACTGCGGTGCGGGCCGGGGGGCGGACCGCCATCCGGCTGGATGACAGCACATGGCCGGTGAGCCACAGCCTCCGGCCCGAGACGGCGGAGCTTATCCACGCTGCGGCGTTCAATCCGGAGATACTCCGGACCGTTGCCAGAGAGCTGGAGCGGGACGAGGCGCTGGAACGGCTGACGGAGGAACGCTATGTCAACTTCTGGCGGCAGTATCAGCTCAGACTGAAGCCTCTGGACTGCGCCGCGCTCAAGCAGTACTGCGGCCAGCTGGGCCAGCATCTCAGCGAGCGGGAGCGGAGCAGGCTGGAGGAGGAGGTCCGTGCCCGCCTGACTACGCCGGGCACGCTGGAGGGCGCTCTGCGGCAGGATGAAGCCCTGCTCAGGGCCACCGGTCCGGAGGAGCTGGACCAAGGGCTTGCGGCCTATGAGACGGTCTTTCGCGTCCTGGGCCGGGGACTGGACAAGGTATTCTCAGCCGAGCTGCTCAACCGTATCCTGACCTCGGGACAGCCCACACTGGAACAGCTTGTTGGAGACGCGCAGCGGCTGGACCGCTGCCGCAGCGCCGGTGAGGACGGCGTTTTGGACAAGGCGGCGGTGCGGGAGCGCCGGGAAGTGCTGCGCCGTGAGACGGAGGCGGCCAACCGCCGCCGCCAGGAGGAGTTCGAGCGGGCCATTCCGGCCGGATGGGACTGGAACCGGCTGCGGACGCTGGTGGAGCAGCTGAAGCCCTGCCAGGAGAGTGTCCGGTACAGCTGTCTGAGCAAGCTCGCTCAGCTGGCGGCAGACCATCTGGAGCGCTCCGGACTGTCTGAGAGCAGTGTGCGGGAGTTTTACGCCCAGGCATCCGGCCTCGTGGGACGAGGCGCCGAGCTTGCGCCGCTGGAGAAGTGGTATCAGAGCTGGCAGCAGCAGCTGGAGGAGCGGCGGAAGATGCTGGACAGCATGACCAGCTACCGGGCCTATCTGGAGATGGAGAAGCAGGACGAGGAATGCCTGTACCGCCTTCTGGACTATTTTGAAGACAACGGCTATCGTGACGCAGGCGTGGCCGAGCTGCTCCAGGCGGCGGAGCTGAAGTGGGGCGAGGCCTGGCCCCGCCTGCTGGACCGGCTGACGGAGCTGTTCAAGGTTCTGCGGGGGAAACAGCGGCTGGGCGTGTGGCTGGAGACCGGGAAGAACTGGGCGGCGCTGTACTCCGAGCTGCTGGCCTGCCGGATGATCGAGCAGAAGGTGGGCGAGATCAAGCTGCATCTCTGGTATCAGGATGCCGGAGAGGCAAGAAGTGTGAGGCTGACCAAGGTGCTGGAGACAGTGGAGATGCTCCAGCCGGTGGTGCTGGACGGCAAGCGGGACACGGACGGCTGGTACGACCGGGAGGTACTTCGGGCCCTGCTGGACTCCGGTATGATACACCCGGAGGATGAGGAAATCCTGCGGGATGTACTGGACACCAGAGACCTCGACCTGTTGGGCAGGGATACAGGCCGCAGAAACGGAAAACACGTCAAAAAGCAGAGAAAGCTGCGCCCCGCTTTTGTAGCCCTTATGCTCTCCGCGGCCGCACTTCTCTTGGTGATTGGTATGGCACTCGGCCTGCTTATATCTTCGGCAACAGCGCAGCCCCAGCCCTCCGAAACGCCGGGCACGGAGCAGAGCGGCGAACCCGCTCCCCGGCCCAGCCACTCGGAGGACGTGGAATCCACCCCGGCACCCTCGGAGAGTGAGAAGCAGGTGGTGCCCTCTCAGCAGGTGAGTGCCAGTCCCTCTCCCAGCCAGAGCGGGGGAATGGTAACGCCCAGACAGCCTGAGCCCTCTGACTCCATACGGGAGGACAGCGGGACAGACACTGTAAAGCCGCGGCAATCCTCTTCAGCGGACGACACGGAATAAAAAGAAGACACCAGAGACTGCGGATACGGGCAGTCTCTGGTGTCTTTTCATTTTGAAGCGGGAAGGTTCAGCGCTCTTTGAGCAGCTTGTTCAGCTCTTCCATAAAGGTGCTGATGTCCTTGAACTGACGGTATACGGATGCGAAGCGGACATAGGATACCTCGTCCACGTCCTTGAGCTTTTCCATCACCAGCTCACCGATGCGGGCAGAGGGGATTTCGCGGTCCATCTCATTCTGGAGGGTGAGCTCGATTTCGTCAGCGATGCGGCTGAGGGTATCAAAGGGGACGGTCCGTTTCTCACAGGCGCGGATCATACTGTTGAGCAGCTTACTCTTGTCAAAGGTCTGGCGGCTGCCGTCCTTCTTTATTACCACCATGGGCAGGCTCTCCATGGTCTCATAGGTAGTGAAGCGCTTGTGGCACACCAGGCATTCCCGGCGGCGGCGGATGCTGGCGCCCTCGTCTGAGGGGCGGGAGTCCACAACCTTGCTCTCGGGGTTGGAACAGAAGGGGCATCTCATGGCCGACTCCTCCTATCTGAAATATGTCGTGGGGCTCGTCTCAATAAGTATAACACGGGCTGGACAAATGTGGTATTACTTCTTTGGAAAAAATTTTGTCCAGAGTGAAGTTTTTGAGTATAGGGCCCGGTGTACAGGGGGAATAATAGGTCCAGTGAAAGCGAGGTGAGCTTTATGCAGAACGAAAAGCAGAACAAAACCAACATGGGTCCTCAGGATAAGACCAATGGTCAGAATCCTCAGAACAAGAAGAAGGACCAGGCTCAGAACAAGAGCAACCGTCCCGAGCAGTACTAAGCCGCAGCCGGAGCCGTCCGGAGGCGAGGCACAGGCCTCACTTCCGGACGGCTTTTTGCCGGAGAAAAGCGGGGAAAAAGGCATAAAAACAGCCCAAAAGAGCCTGATAGATTCCAGTGCAAAAAAAATAAAAAAATTTCAAAATTCTTCTTGACAAATCTCGAGGTTCTGGTATAATAAATCCTGCGCTTGCGAGTGAGCGAAACGAAATAGCGGGATTGTGTAAGGGTAGCACGACAGACTCTGACTCTGTTTGTGAGGGTTCGAATCCTTCTCCCGCTGCCAAAAGAAGTCTGGAATCAAACGATTCCAGATTTCTTTTTTTTCAAAAACAATCAGAGGCCGGTATCCTTTCTCTGTGGAAGGATACCGGCCTCTGATTATATGATACATATCATGCTAGAGAATGTTTTTCAGCGAGAGCTGCTCTGCCTCATAGAGAAGTCTGATTTGGGTGATAAGGCGGGCATTTGCAGCGGAGTACTCACCGCTCTCCTCGCAGGTGATAAATTCCCCTACCTCCTGAAATCCGCTGTTGATATCATCGGTATCCGCATGCCGGAGGAGCACATGAAGGTACAGCGTGTGGGATTCCCAGTCCCGGAAGGCTTCTTCCGTGAGCCGGGCAGCCTCATCCCAGTTGCCGGCCTCGGCCCAGGCCTCCGCCTGGGTGAGCTGGTCGGCGAGGGAAGCGGTGAGACGGTCCAGATAACCGGCATTGTACAGCGTGGCGGCGAAAAGGGCGGCCAGAATACCACATGCAATCCAAAGCCGTTTCATTTGGCAGTCACATCCTTTGCCGCCAGATAGATTTGATTCTGCCCGTCCACAGTGAGCAGAAATACATCTCCGGCGGAGGTTATCTTGTGGGCAGCCAGCTGCCGATCCAACCAGGTGCGGTTAAGCCCTCTGGCACGGAGATTGTGGTCCAGAATCCGTCCGTCATTGATGATGACCAGCGGCAGCCCTGGCTCCGCTGTCTGTATGCCCATTTGACTGGCTGTTACAGGCAGCTCACCGGCCCGGGGCAGAACGGAAATTTGCCCGTTTGTCTCCAGAATGGCGTATTTAACCGTATTGATGTCGGAGACACCCTTCATTCGCAGTTCTTCCATCAATTCATCCACAGTGAAGCGGTTCTTTTTCATTTCCTTTTGCAGAATTTTTCCGTCCTCCACAATGATGCTGGGCCTTCCACAGATGATGGCCCGAAAACGCACACTGCGCATGGTGAGCACTGAGATGATCATAGTAATACACAGCAGCGTCAGAATAGGGATAATACCGGAGAGAAGAGGGATACCGAAGTCCTGCATGGGTACAGCGGCCAGGTCTGCGATGATAAGGGCCAGCACCAGCTCTGATGGCTCCAGTTCACCCACCTGCCGTTTGCCCATCAGCCGCACTCCGGCGATAATCAGCAGATAGAGAATGATGGTGCGCAGAAAGGCAATGACCATGAGAAAACCTCCCAAAGACAGCTCGATTAAAGTCAGTATCACCGCCCGGCGGCATAATATGCAGGGAAAAGAAACGGTAACGAAAAATAAGAAAATAAAAGAAAAAATTTCCAAAACTTTTTTTAAAATGTGACCAAAATGTAACTCTTGTATGGTATAGTGGGTTCACAGACGGAAGAGAAAAGTAAGGTACCGTGTTTTTTGTTCCTGAAAGGGACGAAAAGGTACTGAAAATGAAGGAATTCTTCCGGTAACGAAAGGGCAAACCGGCCGAAAGACCGGGACGCAAAGTCAGGAGGCTAAAGCGGCGCGCCCTGTCCGCCATGCCCGTCCGACTGCCGCATTTTCAACCTCAAGGATTGAAAGGGGAATTGAAACATGTTGGCAAAGAAGTGTAAGAAATTGGTGGCGATGCTGCTGACGCTGAGCCTGGTGCTGGGATTGCTGGGCACTGCCGCTCTGGCAAACGGCACAGAGTCCTCCGGCGGAAACCCGGGTCCGGTGACGGAGCAAGGGGTCACGGTGGACAAGACCGCCACACCGCTGGATGAAAACGACAAGACGACCGTCTCCCTGTCTGTGGGCGCGACAGAGGAGAAGGAAAATGTGGCAGTCATGTTCCTGCTGGATAAATCCACCAGCCAGGGCATGCGGGACGAGGCTGCCGCCATGCTGGACGAACTGAAGACCAAAACCAATACCAACATTCTCTATAATGTGGTGATCTTCTCCGGCACGGCGACGGCAACCGGATGGAAGGACATTCAGAATGACGCAGACTTGGAGGACACCAAGGCCAACTTTGTCAACGCTGCAACCACCAGCGGCACCAATATGACCGCCGGTATCCAGAAAGCCCAGTCTGAGCTGACTACCCTTCCTGCGGAGTATGACACCACGTATCTGGTCACCCTCAGCGACGGTATCACCTATGTCTGGGACGAGGACGGTCAGACCTACTGTGTGGCGGTTGCCGGACTCAATGCCAAGGGGGACGCAGTAGAGGGCAGCATCCAGACCGGACCGGACACCTGGACGATGCTTCACCCTGTGGACCTGTATCCTCATACAGATAACAGCGCCCGCACGACGGTGGAAAGCCTCTACGGGAGCTTTAGCGCTTTTCTGACGGATGTGGCGTCCAGAATGGAGGCCACCAGACAGGACGGATATGTAAAGGCATATGGTGCGGACGGATCCTACGATAAGACCTCCTATGTCACTACCTACATCTATCAGGGTTGGGAGGAACAACAGGCTGTGGCTGAGGATACCTACGCCTGTGGTCCGGAGTTTGCCCTGTACTATGCCGCCACTGGTTATACCACGCTGGCCGCTCAGTTTGACAAGAGCTTTGCCTATGCCGTGCCCGAACTGGACGGCAACGGCGCGGACAATACCTCCAACTGGGAGAACTACCCCTGGGGCCAAGAGCTGATGAACTACTGCCAGTCCCAGAGCACCAATTCCGGTGAGGGCAGCATCTCTAATGCCAATGCGAAAGAGATTTTTTCCGGGATTAAGGACGCGATTCTGTATACCATCCAGAGCGGCTCTGTGACCGATATCATTGGGGACGATTTTGACCTGAGCGGTCTGGACACTGTTAAGCTGACCGTGGGCGGCACTGAGCTGACCGGAACGGCAGATGCGGAGAATGAGAACCTGATCAACTTCGGCACAGCCGATAAGCAGGGCGTCTATCCCTACACTGTGGAGTACAAGCCTGCCACTGATACGGAGAAGGAACAGCTGGTGTGGACCATCAACGTCCCCGTGGAGAGTGCCGCGGGCGTGAAGCTCTCCTACGGCCTGACGCTGGTCAATAAGGCCGAGGAGCCGGGCGACTATACTGTGCCCACCAATGAGAGCGCTGTTCTGAACTACACCTCTACGGAAGGCGGCAGCGGCACCGTGGCTTTCCCTGTGCCCCAGCTGACCTATACCATAGAGGATGAGGGTGGAAATCCTGATCCCGATCCTCCCGCTCCTGACTGGGAGGTCTCCAAGTCCAAGACGGCCACCAACCTGAACTCCAGTTATGAATCCCAGATTACCCTGTCCCTGCCTGCGGCAGGCTACGCTCCCAAGATGGATGTGGTATTTGTTGCGGATGGTACATCATTCGGTCGGTGGAATACATATAAGAATAATATAAAAAGCGTTTTGGAACAGTTGAAGCAAAAGGAAAATCTTGATATTTGTGTGGGACTGGTCACTTTTGGAAATACAGCAAGCGACACAGTTCCGCTGAAAACATTGGAGGAATTTAACCTCCCCGGTTTCATCTTTGCTAGTTCTGGAACCAATATTCAGGCCGGTGTACGGGCTGGCAGAGAGATGCTGGCTTCCGGGCGTGATGACGCAGAGAAGTATCTCATTCTGCTGACAGACGGCGGTGCCTTCTACTGGCTGGATGAAGATGGCGCTTCTGTGACGAAGCCGTATAAAAGTGGACGGTTCTTCGACAGCACTGCCCAGGAAGACTCCCATATGTATAATAATAATCTGACTGGGATGTACAGCATAGCGTCTGGAAGCTTTGCTGCTTTCCGGGAGCAGTACGGAACGCAGGTGGAGGCCTTTAACAAGTCCGCTACTGTATGCACAAAGGGCACAAAAGAGGACGGAATGGGCGACGCATACATTTACAGCACCTCGGACTGGAGCAACAAGGAGGTCTATCCCTTCACCAACATGGAGCAGGGCACCTATAATGCCTCTCAGGAGATGGTGGAGGCTGCGGCGGATGGTGTGCATTTAATTACAGTCGGTGCCTATGACTATTATCCGGATCAAGCAGCGGTACACACGGTTTCCAATCTCTTCCTGGATTGGACGGGTGAGGTTGGCGATCTGTATAAGGTCAATACGGGAGACGCTGATGACTCCATGGAAAAAGCGTTTGCCGGAGTTCAGGACAGCCTGATCCAGCTGGTGGATGCCGGGTCCAAGGTAGTGGACGTTATTGGCTACGGCGACGACTACAATTTCGACTTTGTCAACAGCATCGACAAGCTGACCCTCACCGAGGGCGGAGTTGCTCTGGATAAGGTCAAGATTGACGACACCACCTACGGCTTCGGCCCGATTGAGGAGAACGGAACCACCACCTATCGCTATGTCCTGCACTACTATGCTGACGGGGCCACCGACGAACAGACCAGCGGCAACGGACAGGTGGAGGACGAGTACATCGTGTGGGAGATCAACGTGCCTGTGACCAAGGATGCCACTGTCCAGCTCACCTACTCCGTAAAGCTGACCAACCCCAAGACTGCTGCTGGTACCTACGGCCAGTATGACGCTGACGGCAGCAAGGGCTACGACGGCCTGTACACCAACAACAGCGCGGTGCTCTATCCCGTGGACTCTCTGGGCAATGTGGGCGAGGCGGAAGAATTCGGCAAGCCCACCGTGTCCTACACCGTCAGCGGCGGTGGCGGCGGCTCCAGCTATGACTATTACACTGTCACGGTCAACTATCTGGACAAGGAGACCGGTGACAAGATTGCTGAGAGCTATAAGACGCCCAGCCGCATTGAGGGCAGCCGCTATGATGTCACCGAGTATGACGCCATTGCCATTGACGGCTACACCTACGACAGCACCAGCGGCGACGCGCTGAGCGGTGTCCTCAACAGCAATAAAGTCATCAATGTGTACTATGTGGCCGAAGAGACCGACATTGATGACGGCCAGACCCCCGGCGGCGGCGATCCGGATATCCCCACCGACCCCACGGATCCCACTGACCCGACCGATCCGACTGATCCCACTGATCCTACCGATCCCGGTGAGGAAGTGGATATCGGCGACGGCGAGACGCCCACCGGCAACCTGCCCCAGACCGGCACCACCGTCAACCCGCTGTATGTGGCGGGCATGCTGATGCTGGCTCTGTCCATGGCTTCCGCCGGTACTGCGGGCATTATCCTGCTCAAGCGTAAGGAGAACTAACCGCAGAGAGCGCCGGAACAAATCCAAACAGCAGACGGGAGCGCCTGAGTTCAGGCGCTCCCGTTTTTTATTCCAGGTTGACGGGCAGAGGAGAAGCACATAAAATAGGGGACAAATACACCGGGGAGGTGCTTCCCATTACAAAGAGAAAAAAGAGACTGATCTGCGCCGGAGCAGCAGCGGCTGTTGTGGTAGGGTTGGCGGCGGGACTGGACAGCCGGCTGACGGTGCCCCATTATCAGATAGAGAGTGAAAAGCTCAGCGGAGGCGTGCGGGTGGCCCTGATCACCGATCTCCACTGCTGTGACTACGGCCAGGGCCAGCGGGAGCTGCTGGACGCAGTGGCGGCAGAGGAGCCCAATTTGGTGCTGCTGGGAGGCGACATTGTGGACGACGACCCCAGCCTGCCGGTGGAGAACGCCTACACGGTGGTGAAGGCGCTGGCGGAGCAGTACCCCACCTACTATGTCACCGGAAACCACGAGTTCTGGAGCGGCCAGGTGGAGGAGATCAAGGAAACTATGGCGTCCTGCGGAGCGGTTGTGCTGGCGGGAGCCTGGGAGGACGTGACGATTAACGGCCAGAACCTGCGCATCTGCGGCGTGGACGACCCGGCGGTGGGGACGGTGGAGTGGAAAACACAGATGACCCGGGTGGGTGAGGCGGCGGACGGGAGCCGGTTCACCATCCTGGTGACCCACCGGCCCGAGCGGGTGGAGACATACATACAGTATGGGTTCGACCTGACGGTGGCAGGCCACGCCCACGGCGGCCAGTGGCGGCTGCCCGGACTCATCAACGGCCTGCTGGCCCCCAACCAGGGGCTGTTCCCCAAGTACGCCGGAGGAGTTTATGACCTGAACGGGCAGACCATGGTGGTCAGCCGGGGACTGGCCAGAGAGAGCACCCGGATTCCCCGGATCTTCAACCGGCCTGAGCTGGTGGTGCTGGAGCTGGGGCCGGAAGCGGGGATGTGAGCAAAAAGATTTTTTGCTTCATACAAAGAAATTGTATAAAAGAGGCCGGTTTCACAGCAAAAAAGCCAGATTATAGGCTATCTTTTGTATAAAATTACGATTTTCATTCATACTGAAAAAAGACAGTTGCCCAAAACCGGGCAAGTAGAGTACAATCAATGGGATAACAGGCTGTCAGAGCGCCCACCGGCCCCAGTACCGGCGGACGGAGCAATGGAAAGGGAACCGAAACGGTTCCCTTTCGTGTAGCATTGAGGGATTTCCGCGCTCTGACGGCTGAACGATAGGAACGAAAGGCGTGATACAAGCGATGAAAGCGACCTTGATCCTGGCCAACGGCATGACCTTTACGGGCCGCAGCATCGGCTCCACCGCAGACCGTGTGTGCGAGATGGTGTTCAACACCTCCATGACGGGCTATCAGGAGATTCTGACCGATCCCTCTTACGCCGGACAGGGCATTGTGATGTCCTATCCCCTTATCGGCAATTACGGCGTGAACCACGAGGACAACGAGTCCTCCCGTCCCTGGGCGGAGGCCTTCATTGTCCGTCACCTCACCACCCGTGGCAGCAATTTCCGCTGTGAGGGCGGCCTGAACGAGTACCTGAAACAATATGATATCACCGGTATTGAGGGCGTGGACACCCGCGCGCTGACCAGAATACTCCGCAGCGAGGGGACCATGAACGGCATGATCACCTGTGCGGAGCATTTTTCTGTCCAGGATTGCCTGGAGAAGATCAAGGCCTACCGGGTGCAGGGCACCGTGGAGGCCGTGACCCGCAAGGCGCCCCAGGTGTATCCCGCCATGGGAGAGCAGCAGCTGCGGGTAGCCCTGATGGACTTCGGCGTGAAGGAGAACATGATCCGCTGCCTCCAGAAGCGTGGGTGCCAGGTCACCGTCTATCCCGCCCACACGCCCGCTGAGACCGTCCTCACCGGCGGCTTTGACGGCGTGATGCTGTCCAACGGCCCCGGCGACCCGGCGGACAACACCGCCATCATCGAAGAGGTGAAGAAGCTCTATCAGTCCGACCTGCCTCTGTTCGCCGTCTGCCTGGGCCACCAGCTGCTGGCGCTGGCCACCGGCGCCGAGACCCGGAAGATGCGCTTTGGCCACCGGGGCGGCAACCACCCGGTGAAGGACCTGGAGCACGGCCGGGCTTATATCACCAGCCAGAACCACGGCTACGTGGTCACCAAGGAGAGCGTGAACCCGGAGGTGGCCGAGATCTCCCATGTGAACGTGAACGAGGGCAGCGTGGAGGGCCTGAAGTACAAGCGGCCCAACTGCTTCACCGTCCAGTTCCACCCGGAGGCCTCCCCCGGACCCATGGATACCGAGTATCTGTTTGACAACTTTGTGGACATGATGAAGCAGAAGGGAGGGGCGCGGTAATGCCCAAGAATCCGAATATCAAGAAGGTGCTGGTGCTGGGCTCCGGCCCCATTGTCATCGGTCAGGCCGCTGAGTTCGACTACGCCGGCACCCAGGCCTGCCGCGCCCTGAAGGAAGAGGGCGTGGAGGTGGTGCTGGTCAACTCCAACCCCGCCACCATCATGACCGACAAGGACATTGCCGACCATGTGTATATTGAGCCCCTGAACATCGCCAGCGTGGAGCAGGTCATCGAAAAGGAGCGTCCCGACTCCATTCTGCCCACCCTGGGCGGTCAGACCGGCCTGAACCTGGCCATGAACCTCCACGAGCAGGGCATCCTGCAGAAGTACGGCGTCCGCCTGCTGGGCACCAGCCCTGAGTCCATCCGCAAGGCGGAGGACCGCCAGGGTTTCAAGGACGCCATGGAGGCCATCGGCCAGCCCTGCGTCACCTCCGACGTGGTGGAGAGCGTGGAGGACGCCGTGGCCTTCGCCGGCAGCATCGGCTACCCCGTCATCGTCCGTCCCGCCTACACCCTGGGCGGCACCGGCGGCGGCATCGCCTACGACGAGCCCTCCCTCCGGGAGATCGCCGACCGGGGCATCCACCTGAGCCGTGTGGGCCAGGTGCTCATCGAGCGGTGCATCTCCGGCTGGAAGGAGATCGAGTTCGAGGTCATGCGGGACTCCGCTGGCAACGTGATTCAGATCTGCTCCATGGAGAACATCGACCCCGTGGGTGTCCACACCGGCGACTCCATCGTGGTGGCCCCCACCCAGACCCTGGCCAACAAGGAATTCCAGATGCTCCGTAAGGCCTCCCTGGACATTATCTCCGCCCTGGAGATTGAGGGCGGCTGCAACGTGCAGCTGGCTCTGAACCCCGACTCCTTCGAGTACGCGGTCATCGAGGTCAACCCCCGCGTGAGCCGCTCCTCCGCCCTGGCCTCCAAGGCCACCGGCTACCCCATCGCCAAGGTGGCCGCCAAGATCGCCCTGGGCTACACCCTGGACGAGATCCCCAACGCCGTTACCGGCAAGACCACCGCCTGCTTCGAGCCCACCCTGGACTACTGCGTACTGAAGATTCCACGCCTGCCCTTCGACAAGTTCACCACCGCCAGCCGCACTCTGGGCACCCAGATGAAGGCCACCGGCGAGGTCATGGCCATCGGCAACTCCTTCGAGGGCGCCCTGATGAAGGCCATCCGCTCCCTGGAGCTGCCGGTGAAGTCCCTGCGCCTGCCCGGCCTGGACGAGCTGTACACCGAGGAGATTGAGGAGCGACTGGTGAACATCGACGACCAGCGGCTCTTCGTGGTGGCCGAGGCCCTGCGCCGCGGCTTCTCCCCTGAGAAGATCAACAAGATTACCAAGTACGACCTGTGGTTCCTGGACCGGTTCCAGAACATCGTGGACATGGAGGACAAGCTGGACCACGGCCATCTGGACGCCGACACCCTCCGTCAGGCCAAGGAGATGGGCTTCTCCGACGCCTGGATCGCCGCCCTGTCCGGCAAGGAGCGGAAGGAGATCAAGGCCCTGCGGGAGAGCATGGACATTGTCCCTGCCTTCAAGATGGTGGATACCTGCGCCGCCGAGTTTGAGGCCCAGACGCCCTATTACTACTCCTCCTACGATGAGGAGAACGAGGCGGTGGACGGCCTCCACCTGCCCAACGTGGGCGAGCTGGCCCCCCACATCCCCGAGGCGCCCTACCTGTCCGCCGCCACCGCCGCACCTCACCGCACCGAGGGCGCGCCCGAGCGGAAGAAGGTGCTGGTGCTGGGCTCCGGCCCCATCCGTATCGGCCAGGGCATCGAGTTTGACTACTGCTCCGTCCACTCTGTCTGGGCCTTCAAGCGCCTGGGCTATGAGACCATTATCATCAACAACAACCCCGAGACCGTGTCCACCGACTTCGACGTGGCCGACAAGCTCTACTTCGAGCCCCTGACCCCCGAGGACGTGGAGGCCGTTGTGGAGCTGGAGAAGCCCTGGGGCGCTGTGGTCCAGTTCGGCGGCCAGACCGCCATCAAGCTGGCCCAGGCCCTCACCGACATGGGCGTGCCCATCCTGGGCACCCCGGCCGACGGCGTGGACGCCGCCGAGGACCGGGAGCGGTTTGACGAGATTCTGGAGCAGTGCGGCATTCCCCGCGCCAAGGGCCAGACCGTGTTCACCACCGAGGAGGCCCTCGCCGCCGCCCGGGAGCTGGGCTACCCGGTGCTGGTCCGGCCCTCCTACGTGCTGGGCGGCCAGGGCATGGAGATCGCCTACTCCGACAAGAACATCATCGACTTCATGAAGATCATCAACATGACCGTCCAGGAGCACCCCATTCTGGTGGACAAATACCTGATGGGCCGGGAGCTGGAGGTGGACGGCGTGTTCGACGGGGAGGACATCCTGCTCCCCGGTATCATGGAGCACGTGGAGCGCTCCGGCGTCCACTCCGGCGACTCCATCGCCGTCTATCCGCCCCTCCACCTGGAGGACAAGCACAAGGACATGATCCTGCGCTACACCCGGGATATGGCCAGGCACCTGGGAGTCATCGGCCTCATCAACGCCCAGTATATCCTCTACAACGACGAGATTTACGTCATTGAGGTCAACCCCCGCTCCTCCCGCACCATCCCCTATATCTCCAAGGTCACCGGCGTGCCCATCATTGACCTGGCCACCAAGGTCATGCTGGGTCAGAAGCTGAAGGACCTGGGGTACGGCACCGGCATCTACCCCGAGGCCAGCTACTACGCCGTGAAGATGCCCGTGTTCTCCTTCGAGAAGCTGACCGACGTGGACACCGGCCTTGGCCCTGAGATGAAGTCCACCGGCGAGTGCCTGGGTCTGGCGGAGTCCTTCCCCCAGGCCCTGCTGAAGGCCTTCAAGGGCGCCAACATGAAGGTGCCCAAGCGGGACGGCCGGGTCATCGTCACCGTGAAGGACGAGGACAAGGGCGAAATCGTGGGTATTGCCCGTGGCATGGCCGATATGGGCATTGAGATTCTGGCCACCTCCGGCACAGCCGACGCCCTGGAGGCCGCGGGTGTTCAGTGCCGCTGTGTGGCTCGTGTGTCCGAGGCCCACCCCAACATCCTGGACATGATCGCCTCCGGGTCTGTGGACCTGGTCATCAACACCCCCACCCGGGGCCGCAAGCACAGCTCCGACGGCTTCAAGATCCGCCGCTCCGCCGTGGAGCACTCTGTGCCCTGCGTCACCGCTGTGGACACCGCACGGGCTATCCTCACCGTCCGGGAGCAGGGCCGCAGCGCCGACCTGCGCCCCATCGATATCACCACCATCTGAACAAAAATTCCGCGCCGGATGATTTATCCGGCGCGGAACTTTTGTTGGCGCAGGCAAATTTGACGGATAGCTCCTTTAAGGTTCTGATATTAAGCACAGAGCAGGATGTCAAAAGGAGCTCTCCATCAATAATATTATATTTTTAAGAAAACTGGAGGAACGGGTATGGAGCAGGCCTTTAACCCCTATCTTCCCAGCTGGGAGTATGTCCCCGACGGTGAACCCCATGTGTTTGGCGACCGGGTATATGTCTACGGCTCCCACGACCGGTTCGGCGGCCCTCTCTTCTGTATGAATGACTACGTCTGCTGGTCCGCTCCTGTGAAGAATCTGAGGGACTGGCGGTATGAGGGTATCATCTACCGCAAGAATCAGGACCCTATGAACAAGAAAGGCCGGCGGTGCCTGTACGCGCCTGACGTGACTCAGGGCCCGGATGGACGCTATTATCTCTACTATGCCATTGACTTTCTGGGCGTTATGTCAGTGGCGGTGTGCGATACTCCGGCGGGCGAGTACCAGTTCCACGGCCATGTGAAATTCAAAGACGGCCACATCTGGGGTACCAAATCGGGGGAACCCTTTCCCTTTGACCCGGGCGTGCTCACCGATGATGACGGACGGGTCTGGCTCTACTCCGGTTTTGCCACCAAGGTGCCCGCCGTGGCCTCCGGGTTCCACAATCTGACCAACTCGGGTGGCGTGGTGCTGGAGCTGGAGCCGGATATGGTCACCATCAAGTCCGGGCCTGACCTGCTCTTCCCCACTAAGGGGAAGCCGGGTGCCTTTGAGAACCACGCCTTCTTTGAGGCCAGCTCCATTCGAAAGGTGGACGGACAGTACTGCTTTGTCTACTCCTCCCAGCACAACCACGAGCTGTGCTACGCTATGGGACCCAGCCCCAGAGGGCCCTTCACCTTCGGCGGTACCCTAGTGGACATTGGCGACCTGTTCCTGGACGGCAGAACCGACGAGACCCGGGCGGCCAACTACCTGGGCAACACCCATGGGGGCATTGTGGAAGTGGGTGGCCAGTGGTACGTGTTCTATCACCGCCAGACCAACCGGCACTCCTATTCCAGACAGGCCTGCGCTGAGAAGCTGGAGCGGCGGCAGGACGGCGGCTTCCGCCAGGCGGAGGTCACCTCCTGCGGCCTCAACGGCGCACCACTGAAAGGCAGCGGCCGGTATCCGGCCCGAATTGCCTGCAACCTGTGGAGCGGAAAAGGGAGTGCACGGTACGATATCCGGTTCCCACGGCTCCGGCTTGCTGCTCACCCCTATTTCACCCAGGAGGGGAAGGATGGCGAGGAGCGGGACAGCCAGTATCTGGCCAACATGCGGGACGGAGCGGTGGCCGGCTTCAAGTATTTTAACTGCAGGGGGCTGAAATTTGTGTCCGCAGAACTGCGGGGTCACGCCAGCGGTGAGCTATTGGTGTCCGACACGCCGGATTTCAAGGCTCCGGCAGCCAAAATTTCGGTGAATCTCAATTCAAATGCCTGGAAGGAGTTGGGTGCTCCCTGCACAATTCCCAACGGCACCCGGGCATTGTATTTCAAATTTGCAGGGAAGGGAAGGATTGATTTCCGCTCCTTTGAGCTGATAGACAGGTCATAAAATACGCAAAAACAGGCAGGTCCCGGAAACTCCGGGACCTGCCTGTTTTTTTATGAAATTATTCCCACTCGCTCCTGCCAGAAGTTTTCTAAACAGATTTGCTTATGGGATTTAGCTCAGAGTATTGACATTATTTCCATTATTCAGATAGTGACGGCTATCTGATTTTTTGTTGCCATAGTGTTGCCACGCGTTCTACAACTTTTCTTCATCAGAAGCTAGAGAGCGTTTCAGCATTTCTAACTCTTGTGTTTTTTCTAAATAAGCACTTTCTAATTCTGATAGTTTTGCTTTAGTATTATCATATTGATATTGAATATTTTCTGGAAGTTCAACTCCTTGTCTCTGATATTTGTTTTCAATATCAGAGACAATTTTTTGACGCCGTGATATTCTGTTCTGAATTTTTTCAAGCGTTTCTTCTACTCGGGCGATCCGCTCGGATAAAGATAATTCTAACCTTTTCTTCCTGCTTTCTCTTTTTTTATCAGCATTTTCAAGACCTATTACTTCAGCTATGGCACTTTTATCAATTGGTACCTCATTCATTTTGTTATATGTATTTATGAAGCTGTTCATGGAATACATATGAAATTCTTGCCCTGTTTCCGATGTGAATTCTCGTCTAAGTTCTATTCTTGGACCAATCGTCTTACCTTTGACGATATTCCACCAATCTTCTTTCTGGTCGTGTGTCACATAAACGATTCCCACAGATCTCTCTTTAGCATATTGAATTGTCTGTTTCCATATAATTAAGTCTCCATATGCATTATTATCGTCAAGTTGATCTTTACGCTTTTTGTCATCCATATATCCAGGAGGAATAGATTTTTCATATCTTTCTTTTCCCTCCTTTTTAATAGCGTCTATTTCATCCTGGCTAAGTTTTGCACCAACTTTCCCCTCGAAGATTGTCAATATTTTATCTAATATTTCATCGGCTTCAACGTTTAAAACTAATAGGTTCCTATCTTTATTGCTATCCAACCATTTAAAGAGGTATCTTTTAAGGTCTGAAATCTCATCGTCACTTGAAGTGAGGCGCAAAGTATCGATCGCCTTATTAGTAAACGCATCTATCTCTTTTTTAAACTGGTCATATCTTTGAACGGTTTCATAGATAACTTCACAGCGTTTACGCATATATTCATATGCTACTTGATACGGAATCCAAACTCTATCCCTAAAGCTCTGAAATGCATCAAGTAAAGAATTTCTAGTCTTAGCAGAATATCTATACAAATTTAATAGCACATTTGTATCAAACACAAATATCGCTTTTTCCCACAGCTCCTGCTTTTCTTTACTTGATGGCTCTATATATTCCTTAATTGCACTTCTCATATCTTCTCCCTATCAATATATTGCCAGGAATTCTAACCCCAGATAATCTTCCTCAATATCAATACTCTCAAATTCTTGCTTTTTTGTTGATGTTATTTGCTTTCTCAAAGCTCGATTAAGTCCAAGGAAATCTTTATATATGTCAAATACAGGGAGTGGCGTATCCTTGTAATACTTTCGGGATTCTAATTTTGCTAATATAGTGAGTTCTTTTCCTTCATAATCCTCTAAATCATTATAATCAATTAGCAAATTATCGGGCGAAACTTTTCCAATTCCCAGCCAATAATCACATTCGCTACCCAACTCACAGAAAATGGGGATTCGCATCTTAGAGTTAGAAAAGACCGCATTGAGCAATCCTCTTTCCGCAGTCCCATTACATTCTATCCCATTCAAAATATATGGTTTGTATTCATCAATTAAATGTATCATATCAAACTGCTCTGGGACATAAATTTCGCCCGTAACGCGGATGATTGAAGAAATTCTAACATCTTTTATTGAGGTGCTTTGACTGTCACCTGCAAAATCAAAATAATCATCTCTCTGCTGCAAAATCTCTTCAAATTTGGCGCATTCCAACAAATAATTAGATGCTTTATTATCGTTGTCAACTTTTTCAGCACTTTCCCAGTCAGCTGCATGTCCAAGGATGAGCGTTGAATACTGATCCACCTTTTTTTTATTATAATATATTAGATTTCCGAACATAGGCATGCCTCCATACATATCTATAGAACTATCTCGGCCCTAAAAACTTATCACCATTCAAATGAATCATGTGATCCGGCATATCTGCAATCCAAACTTCCGTTTCCCAAGCAAGTGTCTCAGAAAACTTCTTGAATGTCTTAAAATCCAGAAAAGCTGTAACATAGATTTTCCCCGCGGTTACGCCGGTGGTCATTTCTTCGATCTCTTTGATGCGTTTCGGCTCCATCGGCCCAACAGATGTTACCGACTCTATAAAATACAGCCAGTTCTTCTCCTCTGAGTAGAGGACCACATCTGGCATCTTATCATGTAATGTAATAGTAAATCCCAGTTCACTAAGCTTGTCCTCGTTCTTTACCAAATCCTTTTCAATGGTATCGCCGACATAGAGGCATTCCGAATTTGGAGCAAAGCGCGGTGCAAATTCCTCGATAATTGCTTTTTGTAGTTGATTATGATCTCCTGGAGAAAAAGTGAAATCTTTACCGTTGATTTTCACAGGCATTTTGCGTCTGACACGCTTAGAAGCATATAACTGAACAAGCGTGTCGTGATTAGTTTGAAAAGAAGTAAGCTTGGTTTCCCACCGATCTGTACCAAAACTCTGTACCAACTTCAGCATTTCATCTGTCAACCGATAGCGGTAATTTGGGCTGTTGGTGGCCTTACCATTATCCTCGATGAAAGCCGCATTTCTGAAATGGTGCATAGCCTGTTTTCTGAAGGTTTCACGACTATTTTCCGCATAAGTAGTCCCATAATTGTTATTCGAAAAAGCAATTACATCGTGAATACGAATCCATTCGTTCGTCGCATCTTGCCACGGAGTTTCCTCAACAAGTCCCGCCATGGCAAGCAAAACACAACAGCACATGGCATTTTGCTGCTTTGCTGGGACTTGCAAGGCATTTAAGATCTCTTTTGCTTCATCTATTCTACTCATACATAACCCCTCAAAATTCTGTCACAAACCGGTTCCGACATATCGTGTGCAGCAATCAGCTCTTTCCCCATGGCCTCAATGACATCCATGGATGGAACCGGCATAGAGTTCACCTCAGTCGAATTGACCTGCGTTGAACCATTCAAGATCCTATAATAGCAGTCATACAAGGTGGAATTAAACAAGACATAAAGCCCGTACACAACACACTCCGAAAGATCACGCATCCCATCGATAAAATTTATCTTGTTTTGTGTGCTGATCTGGGAATACTCAGGATGCTTTTTTGCCAAGTAAACACCACATTGAAGCCGCCTATGTTCTTCTTTTGCTGTGAATCGTTTGACAAAAAGATAGTTCTTATTTGGTTGTAATAGCCCCCGCTGCTCAGTAACCAAGTACTCGTGTTCCTTCCCTACAGGAAAAACCACTTTGCCATTTTGTATGTGCTGAGAATAGAACAATGGAACAGCCTGTTCTTCAGCTGCATCTCTCAGTGCTTCTCTGTTTCGGAAGTCAACTGTAAGTCCGGTTTTCATTTTTAGGCCGATGCTTGGCAAGGTATTTTCCCACTTGTTCAAACTATTAAGTGTCTCTACTTCATCAGCATTTGTTACCAGATAGACATAGGAATCTGATCCGTTGACAACGGCAGAATAGGGTGCCTCAAAAATGGTCCTTTGGGAAAAGTCTGCATTGCTTTGGGTCGTAGTAATGGTAACAGTTTTTGGCTTTGAGCGCGTTTTTCTCAGTTTAATAATGATAGTTTCCTGTAGTACACTCTCTTTTTCAAAGACTTTATCGCGACTAACAAATAAGTGGATATGCTCCAAAACACCTTCACTTAGAAACTTCTGACGGAATCTCTTAAAATAAGCACCCGAAGTCCAGGAGCGCGGGATAATATAAACCAATTCTCCACCATCTATCAAATTAAACATACTCATAGAAGCAAAAAGAAAATAGAGATTGGGAGCGCCATAACATACATCTTGCATGGCTAGGGCTTCTGGAGCATCCTTTGCTATTTTCATGTATGGAGGATTTCCGATTACAAAATCAAATTTTTCAGGCTCTAAATTCGCCCCTAACATCAGATTATAGTCAGTTGCTTGGCTTAAAATGTAGTTATCAGAAACGATTTCATAGGATATTTTCTGTCGAGATTGACTACACGCTACCTCCAGATTGGCTCGCAATAGCTCCATTACATTTGGGTCATTCTCATAACAAACCAATCTAATCTCTTTTATTGTCGAGAAAGCTTGCAAGCGTTCCAATAGTGCAATTGAGAGAATGCCAGAACCAGCACCAGGATCAAGAATAGAAAGTGTCTGGCGTTCGTTAGGAATCTTAAACAGCTCAGCCATAAAAACGGCAGTTTCTTTGCTTGTAAAAAACTGGCCATATTTCTTGCGCTGACTTTTCGGCATATGGTCAATATATTCTGTTGTTGCATTAATTGCAAAGTCAAGCATGCTCATGATTCGTAAACTCCATAATTTCATCAATGCCGCAGTCTAAAGCCACACAAATTTTATATAGGCTCTCCATTGATACAAATTCATTTTTCCCCATCTTTGCTAGGACATTAAAGCTAATGCCTGCGGCATCCTTTAAGTCCGAGCGTTTCATCTTTTTGTCGATGAGAATTTTCCAAAGTTTATCATAAGATACCGGCATTGCAACTTCTCCATTCGTGTGTGGATAAGTAATTATATCACAAAACACACGATACCTCAAGATAGACTCACGAAATCATGAGACCATTTCAAGTCAAATGGTATGCAGAATTATATAGCGACTTGTGTCAATACGGTTATTTGGATGCCGTTTTTCCGCTGTCTCTTCTGAGCATATTTCACCAACTCCCGCGCGTTGCTGGCGGGGTGCCAGGCATAAGCGATCAGATAGTCTACATGATCAACAACATAATGGTTTGCTCTTATAATTGCAGCCTTGCGTGGAACGCTTTCCATCCCTGGTGGATAGAGGGTGCTGTCAAATCCATCTGGCGTTGAGATGGGCTGCTCTGCTGGGTGGTACGGCAATAGCAAAATGAGCTTCACATCTGGGTAGAGATGCTTCGCGGCCTTAACTGCTGACGCTGCAAGGCGGTCAAATCCACCATAGTGACCGACGATAAATTCTTTGACACCATATTCAACAATGTGCTGCTCCACAGCCGCATACAATGCCGGATAAATTTCTTCCGATGTCTCGCGGTGTCCGATGAAAAAACAGCTTTTTCCGCCCAAAGTTCTCCCTCCTGTATAGTTGTGTTTATCGTTAAAATTATACGATATAAATGATTAAATCACAACGATTTATCAAAGTATAATTTACGAAGAACACAAGCAAAGGAGTGATGCAGGTGAAGGATATTCTCTCGGTTATAACCGCGTATCGAGAGGAACGGGGCTGGACAGAGTATCAGCTTGCAGAACGCTCCGGTTTACCGCAATCCACGATCTCCTCATGGTATCGTAAGAACATGGTTCCGACCATTCCATCTCTGGAGAAAATCTGCACAGCTTTTGGTATTACGCTGTCTCAGCTGTTTGCAGAAGGAGATGCACCTGTTTCCTTGACTGAGGCGCAGAAAAAACTTCTGGAACGCTGGTCAAGACTAAGTGAAGAACAGCAGGCCATTGTATTTGCTTTGATTGATAAGATGTAAAAAATCCGTCAGAGGCACATCTTGAGGATGTTGCTTCTGGCGGATTTTTTGTGTCAGCCTAACAGGTGTTTCTCCGTCACAGCCTTTAGATATAGTTCTGGCTCACCATTCAAAATCAGTTCGGCATAGGCCAGCGGATCGTTGTAGATCAGCCAGTCCAGTTCTGACCGCTGGTACATACTATTTGCTAGTTCGTTCTCCACGGCCGTGCAGTCGATGGAGAGCAGCGTCCCGCCCGCCAGACGCAACTCCACACAGACGGTGTCCAGGTTAAACTCACAAGACAAAATCTTCCTCATACTCGTTACCTCCTAATACTTAAATTTCAATTGGTTTTCCGCAGCGGCGCAAAGGCCGTTTCGGTTGTTTTAGTTATCCGCAAGCAATGCGTGTGGATAGCCACACACAAGACTGGCAAGCAATGCGAGTGTTAATACACACTCACATTTCCTGCCGTCTGCTTGTTGAGGGCAGTGCCCCCAAGCCCCTTTTTGAACACAGAATTTCATTCTGTGGCTGCGCGTTCTGCGAACGCTTTGAAGGAGTACGCCAAAATGCCGTACCCCTTTGGGTAAGGGTGTAACAGATCATGACACCCTTATGGCCTTGGGGGCTACCGTGAAATAGTGTAGCCCTTGACAGATAAGTGAGCAAAATGCCACCCCATTTTTCCCTTCCGCGACGGTGGCGACGGTCGCAACGGTGCTGTGAGTACCCCTCAAAACACCGTCGCGACCGTTGCGAGCGTCGCGCTTTACTCGATTACTTCAAACGCAGGTGCTTCCACCACCATGTAGATCAGCCGGATACGCCGTCCAGCGTGCTTAGTTTTGTTCTCGTACTTTACCTGATGTTCTTCCAGCAGGCGACTGGCATTCACATTCAAATGCTTGGTGAGCCGGTTCACCGCCATATCCGCTTGAATCGCCTGAGCCAGCTCGGTGGGACTGCCTTCCCATTCCCGGTTGTCAGCGGATACGATCTTCGCTACGGCCTCCAGTATCGGGTCTGGAGGCTGTTTCCAAAGCTCATTTTCTGCATGGTCAAGACTCCAAACCAGGCTCTCCTGGTCTTTGCTCAGATACAGCCGCTGATCCGGCTGGTCTCTGCCTACCGCCTCCAAGGTGGCCTTGCTATCTGTTCGCTTCTCCTTCTGCATCAGGAGCGCACCATCCGCACAGCCCAGCAGGCCGGTGGTGCCCGAGATCATCTCAAAACTATCCCCCGCAGGCTGCTTTCTGGTGTGGTGGACGATCAGAACGCAGACGCCATACCGATCAGCAAATTGCTTCAGCTTGCCGATCACCTCATAGTCGCTGGAGTAGCTGTAACTATCATTCACCACCTCACGGACTTTTTGTAGGGTATCCACGATAATCAGCTTGGTATCACTGTGTTCCCGAACGAACTTTTCCAGCTGTTCATCCAGGCCACCGCCGATCATCTTAGCGTTGGTGGCGAAGTGAAGAGAGCTTGTCCCTTCCACGCCAAACATACGGAACATCCGGCGCTGCAACCGGCTCTCATCATCTTCTAGGGCAAGATAGAGCACGGTTCCCTGGTGGACTTTGTAGCCCCACAAATCCTGCCCGGTACTGACATGGTGGGCAATCTGCGCCACCAGGAAGGACTTGCCGATTTTGGGCGCTCCGGCAAGGATGTACGCTCCAGTGTAGAGTAGGTTCTCAATCACTGCGGATTTCCCCTCGAACACATTGTCCATCAGCTCGTCCAGGGTCACAGTGTGCAGGTATGCCGGGTCGCTCATGCGGCGCATCTTCCGGTAAAGTTCCTCCAAATCTCTTTCGGGGGAATTGCTTTTTTCGTCTGGGTCTGGTATAGTGGTCTTGGAATTTTGAGAGATTGACTGCCCATCATCTGCGCCAACAGATGAGTTCTGGGCGGTCATTTTCTTTTTATCATCGGTCATAGGCAAAATCCTCCTGCATCCCGTTCATAATGGTAGCGATCATCTGGATGGTGTCCAGCAGCTCATCGTTTACCCCCTGCCCGGCCTCGATCCGGCGCAGCTCGTCCAGCACAGCGGCCAGATGATCCCGCAGGGCCTTGTAAACCCTGGGGTTTCCCTGGACCACCACATCCCGGCAAAGCAGCCGACGGATGATATAATCCTGCTTGGTCAGTCCGGTGAGCTTCACCGCCGTTTCGATCTGAGCGTCCTCCTCCGGGGAGACCCGGAAAGCCACGGTCTTGTTCCTCCAACGGTTGTGCTTGTCCAAATTCTTTGCTGACATTTTTAATTGCCCCTTTCCATGTTCAGTTTATCCGCCATTTCCGCCTGCTTGGACGGAAACAGGTGTGCGTAGTTATAGGTGATGTCGATGCTTTCATGGCCTACCCGGTCTGCGATAGCCGTAGCAGAGAACCCCATGTCAATCAGAAGCGACACCGCGCTATGACGAATATCGTGGATTCTGATACGCGGTACCCCCGCTTCTTTGGCTCCCCGGTCCATCTCCCTATGGAGATAGCTTTTGGTGACAGTGAACATCCGGTCATCCGGCCCGATGCCGTAGAGCATTTTGATGTAATCCTGGATTTCTTCTGCCAGAAATTGCGGCATGGTGATGACCCGATTGCTCTTCTCGGTTTTGGGAGTGGTAATCAGATCTTGACCGTTCAGCCGCTGGTAAGACTTGTTAATAGATACGGTGCGCTTCTCAAAGTCAAAATCCGCTGGGGTCAGGGCAAGCAGCTCCCCCTCCCGAATACCGCACCAGTAGAGCATCTCAAAGGCATAGAAGGATAGCGGCTTGTCCATCATCACCTCGGCAAATTTCAGGTACTGCTCCTTGGTCCAGAACATCATCTCCCGGTTTTTCTTTTTGCCCATGCTGCCCGCCTTCTTGCAGGGATTTTCCCTAAGGTTGTAATACCGTACCGCGTGGTTGAAGATGGCGCTGAGCTGGTTGTGGACTGTTTTCAGGTACACTGGAGAGTAGGGCTTGCCGTTCTCGTCCTTGTGGTTCAACATCTCGTTTTGCCAGGTGATGATCTGCTGAGCGGTGATGTTGCACATTTTCAGCCTGCCGAAGTAGGGCAGTAGCTTGGTGCGGATGATGTGATCCTTGGTGGCCCAGGTGTTTTCCTTAAGCCGGGTCTTCATATCCGCTGTGTAGAGGTCCACGAAGCTCCTGAAGGTCATATCCAGGTCGGCACTGGTCTTGTTGAGCTGTTCCCGCTCCCATGCCTGCGCCTCTCGCTTGGTCTTGAAGCCCCGTTTCTGGGTTTGCTTGCGCTCGCCGTTCCAGTCGGTGTAGCGGTAGACCGCTCGCCAAGTATTCGTCTTTTCTTCTTTGTAGACCGCCATGATTAGCCCTCCTTTCCCGTCTTGCCGTAGCAAAACTTCTCCATGAAAAAGTTTCGGTTGACCCGCCCGGCGATGGTCAGATAGCCTTTCTCCCGGAGTTCAGCGTTGAGTTTGTGGATTACCTTGTAGGCGTGGGACTTGGAGATATCCAGTTCCTGGGCCACTTCCTCCACGCGCATAAAGTTTTGTGCCTGCATTGAAAATACCTTCCTTTCCTCATTGATGGCTGTTGCGGCTGGATATTGTGTTCCATAAATGCCTCCTCACTTTCGTCCACCACTTTTTCCCGTGATGTATAACCGGGAATTGCGGCAGTTCTTTTTTATTTATTGATTCTAAGCTATTATGCTTAGTCTGTTGTCATTATACTAAGCAAAATAGCTTGTGTCAATCGGAGTACACAAAATAAATTAAATAAAATTGTTTAGGATTCTCTTGACATTACTAAGCATTTCTGCTACGCTTTTCCTAAGAACAATCAACGATTGGAGTTAATGATATGGCGATTGGCGAACGGATTCACTTTTTCCGTCTCCTGCGGGGGATGACTCAGAAATATCTCGGCATGGCGCTGGGCTTCCCGGAGAAGTCTGCCGATGTGCGCCTTGCTCAGTATGAAACAGGATCAAGAACCCCTAAGGCAGACCTTACTGCTGCCCTAGCCCAGGTACTGGATGTCTCGCCCCATGCCCTCTCTGTCCCGGATATAGACTCCTATGTGGGGCTGATGCACACCTTGTTTACCCTGGAGGACAACTACGGGCTCAAAATCAGCGAAACGGATGGAGAAGTCTGCCTGAAGGTGGATGTGCGGAAGAACAAGGATGCCGCCCGGCTGCATGAGATGCTCTGTTCCTGGCAGCAGGCCGCTGCCATGCTGGAGACGGGCGAAATCTCCAAAGAGGATTACGACAAGTGGCGCTACCACTATCCGGAGTTTGACAAAGCCCAGAAGTATGTGAAGGTGCCGCCCCAGGACCTCTTTTGACCCCCTCACTTGTAGGCCACAGGAGAGGCTGTTTGTTGCACAGAATAATAATAAAAAGAAAAAGAGAGCTAACTGACTAATCAAAATCAGTTAGCTCTCTTTTTATGAATAATGAAAAAGTGTTGCCAAATCGTTGCCACAAAGGGCCTTAACCCCTCAAAAACCCAGTAACTACGGGCTTTTTCGGGCCTCTGAAATCATTCCCACTCGATGGTGCCGGTGGGCTTGGGAGTCAGGTCGTAGCAGACGCGGTTGACGCCGGGGACCTCGCTGGTGATGCGCTGGGTGATGTGCTGGAGCAGAGCGAAGGGCACGTCCTCCACAGTGGCGGTCATAGCATCCACAGTGTTGACGGCGCGGATGATAACAGGCCACTCGTCAGCACGCTTGTCGTTGCGCACACCCACGGACTTGAAGTCGGGGATGACGGTAAAGTACTGCCACACCTTGCCCTCCAGGCCGTTCTTGGCAAACTCCTCGCGCAGGATGGCGTCGGACTCCCGGACGGCCTCCAGCCGGTCGCGGGTGATGGCGCCCAGGCAGCGCACGCCCAGACCGGGGCCGGGGAAGGGCTGACGGAACACCATGCCGTCAGGCAGACCAAGGGCCTTGCCCACCACACGGACCTCGTCCTTGAAGAGGAACTTCAGAGGCTCCACCAGCTCAAACTTCAGGTCCTCGGGCAGGCCGCCCACGTTGTGGTGGGCCTTGACTCCGCCGCTCTCCAGAATGTCGGGGTAAATGGTGCCCTGGGCCAGGAACTCGATGCCCTCCAGCTTGCGGGCCTCTTCCTCGAACACGCGGATAAACTCGGCGCCGATGATCTTGCGCTTCTGCTCGGGCTCGGCCACACCGGCCAGCTTCTCCAGGAAGCGGTCCACCGCGTCCACATAGACCAGATTGGCGTCCATCTCATCCCGGAACACCTTGACCACCTGCTCGGGCTCGCCCTTGCGGAGCAGGCCGTGGTTGACATGGACACAGACCAGCTGCTTGCCGATGGCCTTGATGAGCAGAGCGGCTACCACGGAGGAGTCCACGCCGCCGCTGAGTGCCAGCAGCACCTTCTTGTCGCCCACCTGGGCCTGAATGTCCGCCACCTGCTGGGCGATAAAGGCCTCAGCCAGGGCAGGGGTAGTGATTCGCTCCATGCTCTCGGGACGCTTGTTGCTTTCCATATAGGTCCTCCTTATATTTGATGGATTCATTTTATTTCCACTGAACGGCGCTCAAATGTGGAGACTTTTCTCTGTATTTGTGCAGAAAAAAGTTGCGCAATTATATCAATATTGAAATAATATCACAGAAGCATGGGAAATTCAACGTTTTCCTGCCCTTTGGAGGCGAATGTAGGGAAAACGCCGCGTTGAACACCATATCCTCTGCAAAAGTATAGAAAAGCTGTTTTAGCACTTAAAAAGGTACCGCCCTGCTGATTTTGATATCAGCAGGGCGGTCTTGCAGGTTACAGGTTTGCGTCCAGAGCGGATACATCTCCCCGCGTTCGGGAGCTCACTCCCATTCCACCGTGGCAGGGGGCTTGGAGGTGATGTCGTAGCAGATGCGGTTGATGCCCTTGACCTCGTTGACGATGCGGACGGACACCCGGTCCAGCACATCATAGGGAATGCGGGCCCAGTCGGCGGTCATAAAGTCATCGGTAGTCACGGCCCGGAGTGCCAGAGTGTAGTCGTAGGTGCGGCCGTCGCCCATGACGCCCACAGAGCGGGTGTTGGTCAGGACGGCAAAGTACTGGTTGATGCCGCCATCCAGACCGGCCTTGGCGATCTCGTCCCGGAAGATAAAGTCGGCCTCACGGAGGGTATCGGCCTTCTCCTTGGTAATGTCGCCGATGATGCGGATGGCCAGGCCGGGGCCGGGGAAGGGCTGGCGGGAGACCAGATACTCGGGCAGGCCCAGCTCACGGCCCAGCTGACGGACCTCGTCCTTGAACAGCAGGCGCAGGGGCTCGATGATCTCCTTGAAGTCCACGTAGTCGGGCAGTCCGCCCACGTTGTGGTGGGACTTGATGACCGCGGCGTCACCGGCGCCGGACTCGATGACATCGGGGTAGATGGTACCCTGGGCCAGGAAGTCCACAGCGCCAATCTTCTTGGCCTCTTCCTCAAAGACCCGGATAAACTCCTCGCCGATGATCTTGCGCTTGCGCTCCGGCTCGTCCACACCGGCCAGCTTCAGGAGGAAGCGGGTCTCGGCGTCCACCCGGACGAAGTTGATATCCCAGCGGGCAAAGGCCTGCTCCACCTCGTCGCCCTCATCCTTGCGCATGAGGCCGTGGTCTACAAACACGCAGGTGAGCTGATTGCCCACGGCCTCGGCCAGCAGGGCGGCCACCACGGAGGAGTCCACGCCGCCGCTGAGTGCCAGCAGCACCTTGCCGCTGCCCACCTTTTCCCGGATCTCCCGGATGGCGGTGTTCTTGTAGTCGCCCATGGTCCAGTCGCCGGCAGCGCCGCAGACCTCATAGAGGAAGTTGCGGATCATGGCCACACCGTTCTCGGTGTGGTTGACCTCGGGGTGGTACTGCACGCCGTAGAAGCCCCGGGCCTCGTCGGCGATGGCCACGTTGGGGCAGGCGTCGGAGTGGGCCACCAGGTCAAAGCCCTGGGGAACCTTGGCCATATAGTCGCCGTGGCTCATCCAGGAGATACCCTGGGCAGGCAGGCCCTTGAAAATCTTGCAGTCGGTGTTGTAATAGGTCTCCGTCTTGCCGTATTCCCGGGCGGAGTCGTCCTGAGCGGCGGTTACTTGACCGCCCAGAGTGTGGGCCATAAGCTGGCAGCCGTAGCAGATGCCCAGCACAGGAATGCCCAGATTGAAAATCTCCGGGTCCACGTGGGGGGCCTTTTCGTCATAGACGCTGTTGGGGCCGCCGGTAAAGATAATGCCGATAGGCGTCATGGCCTTAATCTGCTCCAGGGGAGTGGTGTAGGGCTTGACCTCGCAGTAGACACCACACTCACGCACACGGCGCGCGATGAGCTGGTTATACTGACCGCCAAAGTCCAGGACAACGACAAGCTGATGGGACATCGTCCGACCTTCTTTCCTTGATTTTCCATTGTCCCGCACAAGCGGGGCAGCGCGGGATTTGATAGCTTAGAATATCATATTTCGGCCTTTGGCGCAAGCAACGAGGCCTACAAACCGGCGCCCTGTGCCGCCCCGATTGCCGTCATCTCTCACAGAGGAGGAGAAAAAAGAAAGCGGTAAGAAATTGGGAAGTAGAAGTCCTCCACACAGCCCAGAAGCGCATCGGAGAGGGAGAGATTCTCTTTGGCAGATACCTGACCGGTGAGCTCCGTCACCACCTGGGTGCAGGAGCCGTCGGTGTAGCCGGTGACAGGGCCTATCTCCAGCGTACCACCCACCACGATGATACGGTGGAGCCCGGCCGCATTGTCGTTGAGGGAGAAGGAGTAACGGCGGCTCAGTTGATCCTCGGAGAGTGCCGAATAGCCCTCCAGGCCGTAGACAAAGAGCTGAATATCAGGGTCGGAGAGGGTGCAGTCCACCGCCAGGGTGGCCGACCAGGGGTCATCCAGGCTGTCCCGGATGGTCTCATAGTCCTGGCTGGGTAGGATGTCGTACACCGTCACCGGCACACCGGCCAGCATTCCAACAGGGTCGGCCTTGGCCCCGGCCAGCGCATCTCCGCTGTCCATGGCGTCCTGATAGTCCTCCCAGGCGGTGAAATCGCCGGTCCAGCTGTCACCAGTTTCGGGGAAGAGGGACCCGCCGATGAGGGGCGAGTTGTCCTGCTGGTACCCGTCCAGGGTGATGGAGGGCAGGGAAGTGGAGGAGGCAGTCAGATTGTTGGCATAAGGATAGCAGAGGGTGACGGTCAGGTCCCTTCCGCTGGTATTCTCCACCACATAGCGGTCGGTGACCCTGGGATAGTAAAGGAGATTGTCAGCCGTGGAGCCGCCAAACAGGTCGTCGGTGAAGTCCACGGTGAGCTTCCGCCAGGTCCTCAGGTTGGAGCTGTCTCCATCCACAACCAGGGGCAGAACGGGAGGATTGTACGAGTCAAAGCCGACAGTGGGCTCGGCCTGGTCGGGCCTTGCAATGTCGGTGAGCGGGGCCTGCTCCTCCCCGGCCAGAGGAACGTAGCACAGATAGCTCCACTGGTCGTCCTCGCTGCCCGATGCCGCATCCCATTCGGGATTCCGCACATAGAGATCCAGGCCGGCGCCGTTGATGACGCTCTTGTGGTCTTCCCAGAAATCAGTGTCCGCCCGGAACATGGTCTCCGCGCCCTGGGGAAGGTTCTCCGCCCCAAGAGCCACCTCAGGCAGCTCCGTCACAGTGCTCAGCTTGCTGCCGTCAAAGGTGAAGAGGGCGGCGGTACAGCTTTCGGCTCCGTGTGTAATAACGGCATTGGTGCAAAGCAGGTACTGCTGCTGGGTGGCTATGTCCACCCAGGTATAGACTTCCCCGTCGTCTCCATTGATAATGGTGACCGGCTCCACCGGCTCTCTGGTCCGGTTGTCAAAGACGCCCACAAACAGACTGCCGAGCCCGAAGGCGTGGGGACCTTCGTAACGCAGGACACCTAGGGTGCGGCCATCTCCCGGAATGGAGCAGAGCAGCTCCCAGGTATCGCCGGGCTGTTGGCCGCCGGGAGATTCTGCCGCCAGCAGCTGGGCCAGTTCCTCGTCCGGGATGGTGTCGTCCGAGCCAGTGGCCACTGGGGGAGAGACGATCTCGCCGCCCGGATAGAGTCCACGGAGGAGCGCCGGCAGCGCTACGGCCAGTGCAATCACCAACACCAGGCAGGCGGCCAGGGAGAGAAGCCTGCCCCACCGGAAGGAGCGGGCGGTCCGCCGGCCGGGGAGGGAGACAATCCGGCGGCGCAGGTGATCGGGGGTGCGGAGAGACTCCACCTCTCTGATATAATCCCGCTTATTCATCGTCAAACCCTCCTATCATCCGTTTCCGCAGGGCCTCCCGGCCCCGCCGCAGCCAGGAGAGGGCCGTGCTGGTGGTGCCGCCCATGATCTGGGCGATTTCAGCGGCGGTGTAGCCCTCAAAATAGTGTAGATAGATGGCGTTCCGGTACCGCTCGGGCAGACGGCGTACCTCCTCCAGTACGGAGCCCTCTTCCCGCTCCGGTGCGGGCAGGGCCTCGCTGAGGGACACCTCCCGGCGGTTGCGGAACAGGTTTTTGCACCGGTTCAGGGTGCAGCGGATAAGCCAGGCCTTCAGGTGCTCCTCATCGGAAAAGCCCTTGCGGCAGGTGAGCAGCCGCTCAAAGACCTCCTGAGTCACGTCCTCCGCGTCCTCCGGTGATGGGGCGTTGTGGACCGCCACACGGTAGACCGTGTCCATATAGTGGTCACAGGCGTAGGAGAACGGGCTTTCCCGCTGGAATTGTCCGGTCATAGGCTTCCTCCTCCTTTCACCTCTAACACACCTGAGCAGAGCAAATTATTGCAGGATAAAAACTCTTTTTTCTGCTTATTTCGCAGATGAAAAATTTACAGATGGTTCACTGGAATTTCAGGTTGCTTTCAGCTTGAACTGTTATACTTGCTCCCATCCTGAAACAGAAAGGAACCTTACTTATGCGGAATAAATGGATTCCCGCCGTGCTTGCCGCGGCGATGTTGATTTCCTGCGCCGCCTGTACTGCCGGGGAGACGGAGGACGTGCCGTCCGCCGCACCCACCCAGAGCACTGCTGTCCAGAGCAGCGAGACAGTGGAGATCGCTGTGGTGCTCTCCGATGACGGGGTCACAGTGGACGGCCAGGCGGCCTCCACAGACCCGGCCTCAGCGGTCTATGTGGGCGCGGAGATTGTCTACTATGAGGACGGCCACGACGAGACCTACGGTGAGGGAACCACTGAGGAGGCCCACTCCGCCGAGGAGGCGGCCGCCCATATGGTGGTTACCATCACCCAGCCCGGCGCGTACCGGCTCTCCGGCACCCTTTCCGCCGGACAGGTGGCGGTGGACCTGGGAGAGGACGCAGAAGACGACCCGGATGCGGTGGTCACCCTGATTCTGGACGGGGTGGACATCACCTGCACCGTGGCTCCGGCGGTCATCTTCTATAACGTCTATGAGTGCGGCAGCAAGGACACAGCCACCGCCTCCCCCACGGTGGATACCTCCGCCGCAGGCGCCAACGTGATTCTGGCCGACGGCTCCACAAACACAGTCACCGGCTCACATGTGGCCCGTATTTATAAGGAGGGCACGCAGGATAAGCTGCACAAGTACGACGGCGCGTTTTACTCCAAGATGTCCATGAACGTGAGTGGGGAGTCGGACGAGTCGGGCACGCTCAACATCATCGCCGACAACGAGGGCCTGGACAGCGAGCTCCACCTGACCATCAACAGCGGCAGCATCTTCATCACCGCCCAGAACGACGGCATCAACACCAACGAGGATGGCGTGTCGGTCACCACCATCAACGGCGGACGGCTGTCCATCAACGCCGGTTTGGGCGCGGAGGGAGACGGCATCGACTCCAACGGCTACCTGACCATCAACGCCGGTGAGGTTGTGGCGGTGGCCAACGGCCAGTCCGGCGACGGCGGCATTGACTCGGACAGCGGCATCTACCTCAACGGCGGCAGCGTCCTGGCTCTGGGCAGCCGGAACGACGCCGTGGATACCGCCTCCGGACAGGCCTATATGGAGCTGTCCTTCACCGGAGAGCAGGCCGCCGGGAGTAATATTGTTATCAAGGACAGCGAGGGCAGCGAGCTGGTCAGCTATACTGCCGAGCGGGCCTTCTCCTCCCTGACCTACACCGGAGCCGACCTGACCGACGGAGCAACCTATACGGTCTATGTGGACGGGGTGCAGCAGCAGTTTATAGGCCACAGCTTCGGCATGGGCGGCGGAATGGGCTTCGGCGGCGGACGGCCCCAGGACGGGCAGCAGCCGCCCGAGAACATGGGAGAACCTCCTGAGGGCATGGGTGAGCCGCCCCAGGACGGTGAGATGCCGGAGGGCGAGCGCCCGGAGCGGCCCGAGGGAGCGGGCGGTGACGGACAGCAGCCGCCCCAGCCCACCGACGGCGGGGACCGCCAGCCTCCTGAGGGAGGCATGGCCGGAGATGAGACGGCTGAACCCTCCACCGAGTTTACCATCTTGGCAGATACCCACAGCTTCTCCGGCGTAACCGGCGTACAGAGCGAATAAGACAGAGCAGCGCCTCCGGTTTTTCGGTCCGGAGGCGCTGTTTGCTGTTTAAAGGGCCTGAGCGATGGCCTCTGCCACCCGGATGCCGTCCACAGCGGCGCTCATGATGCCGCCGGCGTATCCGGCGCCCTCACCGCAGGGATACAGACCGCGGACGGGGGACTGGAAGGTGTCGTCCCGGAGGATGCGCACCGGGGAAGAGGAGCGGGTCTCCACGCCGGTGAGCACCGCCTCAGGGGCGGCGAAGCCGTGGAGCTTCCGGTCAAAGATGGGCAGGGCGGCCCGGAGCGTGCCGGTCACAAAGCCGGGCAGACAGCGGTCCAGGTCGGTGGGGGTGACGCCGGGCCGGTAGGTGGGTTCAATGCTGCCCAGCTTTTTGGAGGGTACCCCCGCCAGAAAGTCCCCCACGGTCTGGGCGGGGGCCCGGAAGTCCCCGCCGCCCAGATGGAAGGCAGCCTCTTCCCACCTGGCCTGGAAGGCGGCGCCCGCCAGGGGGTGGTCGCTGCCGTAGTCGGCGGGAGAGACACCCACCAGGAAGCCGCCGTTGATGAGAGCGCCGTCCCGGGCCCGGCAGCTCATGCCGTTGGTCACCAGCCGGCCCTGTTCCGAAGCGGCGGCCACCACCGAGCCGCCGGGACATACGCAGAAGGTAAAGGCGCTGCGGCCATCGGGCAGGTGGCAGGAGAGCTTGTAGTCTGCCGGGGGCAGCTGCTCCCAGGCGGGACCGAACTGGGCCGCCGACACAGCCGCCTGGCTGTGCTCAATGCGTACGCCGATGGCAAAGGGCTTGGGGGCCATGGGTACCCCGGCGTCCATCAGCATCTGGAAGGTGTCCCGGGCGGAGTGGCCGGGGGAGAGCACCAGGGCGTCGCAGGGCAGGTCGTACCGCCCGGTGGGGCCGTCCACTGTCAGAGAGGTCACCCGGCCGTCCTTCAGCCCCAGACCGGTCAGCTTGTGGCCGAAGCGGACGTCGCAGCCCAGGCGGATGAGCTCCAGGCGGATGGTTTTTACCACATCCCGCAGCACGTCGGTGCCGATGTGGGGCTTGTGCTGGTAGAGAATATCCTCCGGGGCACCCGCCATCACCAGCGTGCGGAGCACGGTGGAGATCCGGCTGTCGTGGGTGCCGGTGGTCAGCTTGCCGTCGGAGAAGGTGCCCGCGCCGCCCTCGCCGAACTGGACGTTGGAGGCCGGATTGAGCACGCCGGTGGCCCAAAACCGCTCCACGTCGGCGGTCCGCTCCTCCACCGGGCGGCCCCGCTCCAGCACAATGGAGGGGATGCCGTTACGGGCCAGGTAGAAGGCGGCGAAGAGCCCGGCGGGGCCCATGCCCACCACCACCGGCGGCAGAGCGGAGCTCCGGCGCACCGGCGGGAAGGTGTAGGGGACATGCTCGTGGAGAGAGACGTTTTTGTCCCGGCAGCGGGCCATAATCCCGGCCTCGTCGGCCACGGTCACGTCCACAGTGCAGACATAGTGGACGTCATTTTTCTTCCGGGCGTCGATGGACTGCCGGGCCAGAGAGAGACGGACCACGGCGTCGGGCTTTATGCCCAGAATGTGGGCGGCCTTCTTCTTCAGCTGGGCTTCCCCGCCGCCGATGGGCAGGGGGATATTTGAAATTCGAATCATAGTACCTCCGTATGGAAGCGCCCGGACACCGGCCGGACGCAATAAAAAATGGCATAATGGCTGGAATACAGCCATTATACCATTGCAGAGGGGCGGACACAACCCGCCAGAGCCTGGAGGGCTCAGACACAGACGGGGTAATTGCCGGTAAAGCAGCCGTCGCAGAAACCACAGCTGGCCTGGGGCGCGATTTTGTGCAGGCTCTCCAGGCTGAGAAAGCCCAGACTGTCGGCGCCGATCATGTCCCGGATCTCCTCCACCGAGTGGTGGCAGGCGATGAGGTTCTTCCGGTCGGGGATGTCGGTGCCGAAGTAGCATGGGGCGATGAAGGGGGGCGCGGAGGAGCGCATGTGGACCGCCGTGGCCCCCGCCTCCCGCAGCAGGGAGACAATCTGTCGGGAGGTGGTGCCCCGGACGATGGAGTCGTCAATCATGACCACCCGCTTGCCCGCCACACAGCTGGCCAGAGCGCCCAGCTTGATACGCACCGCCTGCTCTCTGCTCTCCTGGCCAGGGGTGATGAAGGTGCGGCCGATGTACCGGTTCTTCACCAGACCCACGCCGTAGGGGATGCCGGAGGCCTCGGCGTAGCCCATGGCGGCGTCCAGGCCCGAGTCGGGCACGCCGATGACCACGTCGGCCTCGGCCGGGTACTCCTGGGCCAGCAGGCGGCCTGCGTTCCGCCGGGCCTCGTGGACTGACTGACCGCAGAGTACCGAGTCGGGCCGGGCGAAGTAGATGTACTCAAAGATGCACATATGGCTGGAGGCGGCCACGCAGTTTTCACGGATGGAGTGCACCCCATCCCGGCTGGCCACTACAATCTCACCCGGCTCCAGCTCCCGCTCGAAGATGGCACCCACGGCGGTAAGGGCGCAGGTCTCGGAGGCGAAGATCACCGCGTCGCCCCGGCGGCCCATGCACAGAGGCCGGAAGCCCCAGGGGTCCCGGGCGGCGATGAGCTTCTGGGGCGACATGACGATGAGGGAGAAGGCGCCACGCAGACCCTTCAGAGCCTGGCACACCGCCTCCTCGGCGGAGGGACAGCGGAGCCGCTCCTGGGCGATGGCGTAGGCGATGAGCTCGGAGTCGGTGGTGGTCTGGAAGATGGCGCCCCGGTACTCAAAGGCGGTGCGCAGCTGGTCGGCGTTGACCAGATTGCCGTTGTGGGCCACGGCCAGGGTGCCCTTGACGTACTTGAGGGTCAGGGGCTGGGCGTTCTCCCGGCGGCTGCCGCCGGTGGTGGCGTAGCGCACATGGCCCACAGCCATGGTGCCCCCCAGCCGGTCCAGAATTTCGGGGGAGAACACCTCTCCCACCAGGCCCAGGTCCTTGTGAAAGGCCAGCTCACGGTCCTGAATGGTGGCGATGCCGCAGGCCTCCTGTCCCCGGTGTTGGAGGGCAAAGAGACCGTAATAGGTGGTGCGGGCGCAGTCTCCGGCAGGGTCCAGCACACCGAAGACGCCGCATTCCTCATGGATTGACACGAAAATATTCTTCCTTTCTGAAAGGGGATGGATGAGCACGGAAACGGTGCTCAGACACGACAATCAGCCCTCCGGCCGGGCCGCCATGAGAGGCAGCCCGGCCGTGAGGGCGGAGTGAGGTGTTTTAGAGAAAGCAGAATGGATTACACGTAGAAGAGTAGGTCGCGGTAGGTGGGGAAGGGCCAGTGGGCGCGGTCCACCAGCAGCTCCAGCTGGTCGGCGACGGCACGGGCGGCCTCCATGGCGGGGAGGACAGTCTCGGCGCAGTACCGGGCGCTCTCCTTCACAGACTCGGGCACAGCGGTCACGGCCTTATCCAGGGCCTCGGTGCGCTCCATAAGGGCGCTGGTCTTGCCGGTGATGGTGCGGACCAGGGCGATCTCGCCGTCGGCGGAGACGCCGATGGAGCCCTTCACCGCCGCGCCCTGGGCCACCTGGGTGGAGTAGGCCATGCAGGCGGGGATGATCTGCTTGTGCAGGATGTCCAGGGAGGTTCTGGCCTCGATGAGGATGGTCTTGGCGTACTCCTCCTGGGCGATCTCCTGGCGGGAGTGGATCTCCTCCATGGTGTAGATGCCCTGGGAGGTGAAGAGGGCCACGTTTTTCGCGTCGTCGAAGTGCTCCAGGGCCTCGGGGGTGTTGTGCAGGTTCATCAGACCCCGGCGGGCGGCCTCCTCGGGCCAGTCGGCGCCGTAGCCGTTGCCGTTGAAGAGGATGAGGCTGTGGGCGGACAGCTCCCGGCGGATGAGGGCGGAGAGGGCGGCGTCGAAGTCTTTGGCCTGCTCCAGCTCCCCGGCGTACAGCCCCAGGGACTCGGCCACGGCGCAGTTGAGCATGATGTTGGGGCAGGCGATGTTGAAGGAGGAGCCGGGCATGCGGAACTCAAACTTGTTGCCGGTGAAGGCAAAGGGGGAGGTGCGGTTCCGGTCGGAGTTGTCCAGGGGAATGGGGGGCAGGGCGGTGACGCCGATGTCCATGCTGCCGGGGGCGGCGTCGCTGTGGCCGGTGCCCTGAATGAGAGCGCTGATCACGCCGGACAGCTCGTCGCCCACGTAGACGGACACGATGGCGGGCGGCGCCTCGTTGCCGCCCAGGCGGTGGTCGTTGCCGGCGCTGGCCACCGAGATGCGCAGCAGGTCCTGGTACTCATCCACGGCCCGGATGACGGCGGTGAGGAAGAGGAGGAACTGGGCGTTGTCCATGGGGGTCTTGCCCGGGTCCAGCAGGTTCTCGCCGGTGTCGGTGGACAGGGCCCAGTTGTTGTGCTTGCCCGAGCCGTTGACCCCCTCAAAGGGCTTTTCGTGGAGCAGACAGACAAAGCCGTGGCGGTTTGCCACCTTCTTCATCACCTCCATGGTCAGCTGGTTCTGGTCGGTGGCCAGGTTGGCGGTGGTGAAGATGGGGGCCATCTCGTGCTGGCTGGGGGCAACCTCGTTGTGCTCGGTTTTGGCGTAGATGCCCAGCTTCCACAGCTCCTCGTCCAGGTCGGCCATGAAGGCCTTCACCCGGGGCCGGATGGAGCCGAAGTAGTGGTCCTCCATCTCCTGGCCCTTGGGTGCGGGAGCGCCGAACAGAGTGCGGCCGGTGAGGATCAGGTCGGGGCGCCTGGCGTAGTCGGCCTTGTCGATTAGGAAGTACTCCTGCTCAGGACCCACGGTGGCGGTGACCCGGCGGACCTCCTTGCCGAAGAGCTTGAGCACCCGGGCCGCCTCGCGGCTGAGCACGTCCATGGACCGGAGCAGAGGGGTCTTTTTGTCCAGGATCTCGCCCCGGTAGGAGCAGAAGGCAGTGGGGATGCACAGGGTGTCGTCCTTAATAAAGGCGTAGGAGGTGGGGTCCCAGGCGGTGTAGCCTCTGGCCTCAAAGGTGGCCCGCAGGCCGCCGGAGGGGAAGGAGGAGGCGTCCGGCTCGCCCTTGATGAGCTCCTTGCCGGAGAACTCCATGATGCCGGAGCCGTCCCCGCAGGGGGAGAGGAAGGCGTCGTGCTTCTCGGCGGTGACACCGGTCATGGGCTGGAACCAGTGGGTGAAGTGGGTGGCGCCCTTTTCCACGGCCCAGTCCTTCATGGCGGAGGCCACCACGTCAGCCACCGCCGGGTCCAGGGCTTTGCCCTCCTTGATGGTGCGGCACAGGGCGCGGTAGGCATCCTTGGTCAGGCGCTCCTTCATCACGGACTCGTTGAACACCATGCTGCCAAACAGCGCGGGAATCTTCTTCATAACACTCACTCCTTAAATTTGTGCCCGAAATATGCAAAAGGCGCCGCGGCATCTGCCGCAGCGCCTTTGCTGCCATATTGCTGGATTGTACAGGGAGAATAGCCCGTTCCGGCATCCTTGCCGTCAGGGAAGGGAAATAAAAAAAGAAGATGCTCCACCCATGGGGGTCGGAACACCTTCGTTCTCAACTGATAGCGTAAGTATAGGAGCAATGCGGTCATTTGTCAAGAGAAAATTTTCGCAGGCCGGACATTTGTCCCGGAGAGACGGAGCCGGAGGCGTTGGCCTCCGGCTCCGGGTTAATCACTCAATATGCACGTGGTTGTGGATGTGCTCGGAGCAGTAGCAGTAGTAGCCGTTGCACTTGGAGCAGTAGCGGAACTCTTCGTCGGGGTAGTCGGTGTCGGTCTTGCCGCAGACAGCGCACTTGTGGATGTACCCCTTCTGCTGCTGGGCGTGGCGGGTGGCCTGCTTGAAGTTGATGGTCTGGCGGGAGGTCTGGTGCCTGGCACGGCGGAAGGTACGTGTGCAGAACTCCCCAATGTCCGACCAGAAGAAGAGAACATAGTTGAGGATGGCAACAACGGGCGGGATGACCATCACCAGCATGATGGGCCCGTAAATCACGGTATACACCAAGCCCTTGCCGATGCCGAAGAGGAAGAAGGCCGCGTCAATCCAGGCCAGCCACTTGGCCTTCAGGGGGATGACGAAGAAGAGCAGGATGGTCAGGTCGGGGAACAGGGTGGCCATGGAGAAGAAGAGGGACATGTTCAGGTAGTCCGCGCCGTACAGGATGGGGATAGAGGTGGTGAAGCCGCCCAGAAACAGGGACAGGATCAGACTGGACAGGATATTCATCAGCACGCCGGTACCGTAGAACACGGTGAACTTGGTGCTGCCCCACTCCCGCTCCACCGCTCTGCCGATCCACCAGTACATATACAGTGAGAGGATGAACCAGAATGGGTTGTCGTTCAGGGGGATAAAGATAAAGGTGATAAGCCGCCACACCTGGCCGTGGATGATATGGTAGAGATCGAAGGCCAGATAATTGGAGATGGGGAAGGGACCGAACTGGTCCAGAATGTAGACAATGGCGGTACCGATGACAATGTACATCATCAGGTTGGGGATGGCCAGCCTGGGATGCTTTCTGCAGAAGCGGTCAAACCAGCTGTCAATGGAGCGCAAGGCAAGTCCTCCTAACAATCAAATTGTGCTGTGCATCATTCTACCCGCTTTTCTTCGAGAAGTAAATAAAAAATCTGTGAACATTCTTCCACCGGGAGGAAAAGTATGTTAAACTGGAAAAACCGACAAAACACACCTTGAGGAGGCATATGCCATGAGCGTGGTAAGAGATATGTCCCTGGCCGAATCCGGCCGCAGAAAGATCCAGTGGGTACGGGATTTTATGCCCGCCCTCAGCGGGATTGAGGCCCGTTTTGAGAAGGAGAAGCCCTTTGCCGGGCTGCGGGTGACCGTGTCCGTCCACCTGGAGGCCAAGACCGCCAACCTGGGCCTGGTGCTGGCCAAGGGCGGCGCTGAGGTGCGGCTCACCGGCTCCAACCCCCTGTCCACCCAGGACGATGTGGCCGCCGGTCTGGCCAGCCTGGGCGTGGAGACCTTCGGCGTCCACGGCGCCACGGCAGAGGAGTACGAGGACCATCTGGTCCAGGCACTCTCCCACAAGCCTCACCTGATTGTGGACGACGGCGGCGACCTGGTCCATCTGCTGGGCGGCAAGCGGGCCGACCTGGCGGAGAACCTCATCGGCGGCTGCGAGGAGACCACCACCGGCATCCTGCGCCTGCGTGCCCGGGAGCGGGAGGGCATCCTGCCCTGCCCCATGATGGCGGTCAACGACGCCAAGGCCAAGCACTACTATGACAACAAGTACGGCACCGGCCAGTCCGTGTGGGACGCCATCATGCACACCACCAACCTCATTGTGGCGGGCAAGACCGTGGTGGTGGCCGGCTACGGCTGGTGCGGCAAGGGCGTGGCCATGCGGGCCAAGGGCATGGGCGCCGACGTGGTGGTCTGCGAGGTGGACCCCTTCAAGGCACTGGACGCCACCATGCAGGGCTTCCGGGTGATGAAGATGGACGAGGCCGCCAAGATCGGCGACGTGTTCGTCACCGTCACCGGCTGCAAGGACGTGATCACCCCCGCCCACTTCGCCGTGATGAAGAACAACGCCCTGCTCACCAACGCCGGTCACTTTGACTGCGAGGTGGACGTGGCGGGTCTGGCCAAGATGGCGGTGAAGCGTGAGCTGCGCCGGGACAATATTGAGGGCTTCACCCTGCCCGACGGCCGTGTGCTCAACGTCATCGGTGAGGGCCGCCTGGTGAACCTGGCCGCCGGAAACGGCCACCCCGCTGAGATTATGGACATGTCCTTTGCCGTCCAGGCCCTGGCGCTGGAGTGGCTGGCCAAGCATCGGGACGGCCTGGAGAAGAAGGTCTACAATGTGCCCGATGAGATTGACGACCAGATTGGCCGGGTGAAGCTGGCTGCTCTGGGTCTGTCCATTGACACCCTGACCCCCGATCAGGTGGAGTACCTCAACGGCTGGAAGGCCTGAGAATTTTGAATCCCCGCTGCCGGAAAACCGGCGGCGGGGATTTTCTGCTTGACAATATCGAACATCGATAATACAATGAGAGCGGGAAGAATAACGATATTCGATATACGGAGGTGAGACCATGGCACGGGAAAAATTCCGCACCCTGACGGAGCAGATGTTCTATATTCTGCTCAGTCTCCAGAACGAGTGCTGCGGCATGGACGTAATGGAGCGGGTGGCGGACATGACCCAGGGCCGGGTGGCAGTAGGGCCCGGCACCCTGTACAACCTGCTGGAGGAGTTCGCCAGGGCGGGCATGATCCGGGAGACCAAAGTGGAGGGCCGCAGGCGGAGCTACCTTATCACCCCGGCGGGCCGGGCAGCGCTGGCGGCGGAGTATGAGCGGCTGGAGCGCCAGGCGGCGGACTACCGCCAGTACCGGCTGGAAGAGGGAGAGGAGGACGGCCATGGGGAACTTGGAATACAGGCCGGAGCCGTTCCTGTACTATGACGGCGAGGGGATCGCGCGGCATCTGGAAAAAATGGCGGCCAGGGGCTGGCGGCTGGAGAAGGCAGGTCCTTTCTTCTGGCGCTATCGCCGGGCGGAACCTGCCGGGGTGCACTACGCCGTGACCTATTTCCCCGAGGCGTCGGAGTACAACCCCTATCCCACCGACAGCCAGGAGGAGTTCTATGACTACTGCCGGGAGGTGGGCTGGAACCTGGTGACCGAGTGGGACCGGATGCAGGTTTTCTCCACCGAGCGGGCCCATCCCATCCCCATCGAGACCGACGAGGCGGCCCGGGTGAGGGTGATCCACAGGGCCATGCTGCGCAGGTTCCTGCCTGCCAGCCTGCTGAGCCTGGGCCTGGAGGGGCTCATAGCGGTACTCTCTATTGCAGCCATCCTGCAAAATCCAGTGGCCAATCTGTGCCGTCCAGCCGGACTGCTGCTCACTCTGGCCTGGGTACTGGTGGGGCTGAGTACCTTTCTGAATCTGGCGGGCTACCTGGTGTGGTACCTACGGGCCAGGAAGGCGGCAGAGGCAGAGGAGCGGCCTGCGGAGGAAGCGGGGTGGTTCCGCGCCCTGACCATTGCGGTGGCGGCGCTGGGTCTGATGGCCGTTCTGGCGGCGCTGGGCACGGCCGTGTCGGCGGGCACTCCGTGGCTGGGCGTGTATGCCGTCCTGATGTCGGCCGTCTGCATCGGGCTGGTGGCGGCGGTGAGAGCATTCATGCGGCGGCGGGGTGTGGAGCGCGGGGAAAACCGGAAGCTCACGCTGGCAGTGGCCGCCGCGCTGCTGCTGGTGATCAACATCATTCCGAGGGCGGTCATCGGGGGCCAGCCGGCGGAGCTGCACATCGTTGACCGGGCCGCCCTGCCCCTGGTGCTGGCGGATCTTCAGCAGGGGGAGCCGGGTGCATTCACATACAGTTGGGAGACGTCGCGCTCCCCACTGGTGACCTATGGCGCGGGGTGGCAGCGGGGTGTGACGGTCGGCGGTCCGGTCCAGCTGGAGTACCAGGTGGTGGAGGTGCACCTGCCCGCCCTTTTCGACCTGTGCCGGAACAGCTATCTCAGCCGCTATGACAACCGGTACAGCGCGATTACCGAGCTCCACTTCCGGCCCCTCAACGACCCGGCCTGGGGCGCCGACGAGGTGTGGCAGGTGTGGGACAACGAGGGCCCCTGGCCTTACTATCTGGCGTGTAAAAACGGCCGGATTGTGTGGCTCATGGCCGACGATTTCCTGACGCCGGAGCAGACGGACATTGCGGCGGAGCACCTCTTTGGCGGGACAATTTAGGGGAACTGTGTACTTGGGGCCAAGAAAACCGTTGACAAACGGGGAAAATCTGATACAATACATTTCGCAAAAGTGAATACGCCTTATCAAGAGCGGTGGAGGGAACGGCCCGATGAAACCCGGCAACCTGCGCATTGCGCAAGGTGCCAAATCCGGCGAGAGAATCGAAAGATGAGGATGGAACTGACTCCATGCGCTCCGCCGGCCGGCGGAGCGCTTTTTCGTTCCGGACCATCCCCGCGCAAACACAGAAAGGAAGAATGTACTTATGGCACACCATCTCTTTACCTCTGAGTCCGTTACCGAGGGACACCCCGATAAAATCTGCGACCAGATCTCCGACGCCGTGCTGGACGCCATCCTGGAGAAGGATCCCGAGGCCCGTGTGGCCTGTGAGACCACCGTCACCACCGGTCTGGTCCACGTGATGGGCGAGATCTCCACCCACTGCTATGTGGATATCCCCCACATTGCCCGTGAGGTCATCCGGGAGATCGGCTATGACCGGGCCAAGTTCGGCTTTGACTGCGACACCTGCGCTGTCCTCACCTCCATTGACGAGCAGTCCCCCGACATCGCCATGGGCGTGGACAAGTCCCTGGAGGCCAAGGAGGGCGGCGCCGACGCCGAGCTGGAGAACGGCGCTGGTGACCAGGGCATGATGTTCGGCTACGCCTGCGACGAGACTCCCGAGCTGATGCCTCTGGCCATCTCCCTGTCCCACAAGCTGGCCTACCGTCTGGCCCAGGTCCGCAAGCAGGGCCTGGTGGACTACCTGCGGCCCGACGGCAAGAGCCAGGTCACCGTGGAATACGACGAGAACGGCCAGCCTGTCCGGGTTGACACCGTGGTCATCTCCACCCAGCACAGCGCTGAGGCCACCCTGGAGCAGATCCGCAAGGACATGGTAGAGCTGGTCATCAAGCCCACCATCCCCGCCCAGCTGCTGGACGAGAACACCAAGTACTACGTTAACCCCACCGGCCGCTTCGTGGTGGGCGGTCCTCAGGGCGACTCCGGCCTCACCGGCCGCAAGATCATCGTGGACACCTACGGCGGCAGCGCCCCCCACGGCGGCGGCGCCTTCTCCGGCAAGGACCCCACCAAGGTGGACCGCTCCGCTGCCTACATGGCCCGCTATGTGGCCAAGAACATCGTGGCCGCCGGTCTGGCCAAGAAGTGCCAGATTGAGCTGGCCTACGCCATCGGCGTGGCCAAGCCCGTGTCCGTCCTCATCGACACCTTCGGCACCGGCACCGTCTCCGACGAGGCCCTGTCCGCCGCCGTCAGCAAGGTCTTTGACCTGCGGCCCACCGCCATCATCCGCAAGCTGGACCTGCGTCGCCCCATCTACCGCAAGACCGCGGCCTACGGCCACTTCGGCCGCACCGACGTGGACCTGCCCTGGGAGCGCACCGACATGACTGAGGCCCTGAAGGCCGCCCTGTAAAACCCCCGGAACAGGAAGAAAAGCGTAGACAAAGGCAGAAGTTTACGGTAAACTATATGGGCAGACGCCATGCGTCTGCCCATATCTTATGCTGAACACAGGAGGCCGATTGACGTGCTGAATGTCCTCTATCTCCTCAACTTCGCCGGTAAGGCCGGGACGGAGCGATATGTGGAGACCCTGGTGAAGTACCTCAACCACAAGCATATCCGGGCCTTTTTCGCCTACAACCAGGGGGGCCTGCTGGTGGAGCGGATGGAGGAGGCAGACGTCCCCATCCGGCAGATCGACATGAACAGCCGCTTTGACTTCAAGGCGGCCAAGGCCCTGGCCAAGCTGTGCCAGGAGTGGAACATCGACGTGATCCACTGCCACTACCTGCGGGAGCACTACACCGCCCTGCTGGCCAAGCGGTACAACAAGCACATCCGGGTGGTGTACACCAACCACTTTGTGCTGGAGAACAACGCCATTACCCGGCTGTCCAACAAGTGGATGGACAAGCGGCAGGACCAGATGATCGCCGTGTGCAACCTGGGCAAGCAGCAGCTCATCCGCAACGGCTGGAGCGGAGACCGGATTTCCGTCATCTTCAACGCCGTGGATCCCGCCGCCTGGGCAGGGGACCGGAGCGAGTCCACCCTGCGGCAGGAGCTGGGTATCCCGGAGGACCGGTTTGTCATGCTGTGCGCCTCCCGCTTTGCCGACGACAAGGGCCACCACTATCTGCTGGAGTCGGTGAAGCGGCTCAAGGAGATCTCCGACGTGTCCTTCACCCTGGTGCTGGCGGGAGACGGCCCTCTGCTGGAGGAGCGGAAGGCCCAGGCCAAGGAGCTGGGGCTGGACGACTGCGTCAAGTTCATCGGCTTCCGCAAGGACATCAAGAACCTGTACAAGGCCAGCGACCTGTATGTCAACTCCTCCCGGCACGAGGCCCTGTCCTTCCTCATCATCGAGGCTATGGCCGCCGGACTGCCCGTGGTGGTCACCGACATTGCCGGCAACCCGGACATCGTCAATGACCAGACCAACTGCGGCCTGCTGGCAGAGTACGACAACCCGGAGTCCATGGCGGGCGCCCTCAAGCGGATGATGGAGGAGCCGGAGCTGCTGGCCCGCTGCCGTGCCAACGCGCTCAAGGCGGTGGACGACCGCTTTGAGGTCCACAAGATGGCGGAGGCCACCTTCCGTATCTACGAAAAGGCGGCCAAGGGGTAAAACCTGCCGCTCAGTTACAATTTTTCCACAAGATTGGAGCCTATGTCTATGTCTGTCGCACAAAACAGTGCCCTGGTCCGCTTTTTTATCGCCCTGTGGGCCGTCCTGAGTGACGGCTGGGCGGAGAGCGTGCCCGGGAAAATCCTCCGGCGGATCGAGATTGCCGTCCGCCACGGCGTGGAGGGCAGCGTCCTCTGGCAGTTTGTCTGGCGGGACGGCCGCCTCCCGGGCGGCTGGCCGGGAAGCCTGACCTGCCGGGTTGTTACCTTCATTATCAACATTCCCTGCATGATTGTACAGTGGCTGTACAAAATCTGGAAGAACGTGTGGGACGGCAGCATTGCCTTCCGCATCGCCTCCGCCCTGGGCGGAGCCACCTTCGTGTTCCTGGGGCTGTCCATGCTGCTCATGCTGGTGGTGGACCACAACAACTGGAACAACGCCTACACCCTGCTGTGCATGTACGGCGTGATGATGCTCTTCCTGGCCGGCTGCATGGCCCGGCCCAAACACCGGCTGGACCTGGACAAGCTGGGACCCTACTACACCCTGTTCATGGCCTTTGTGTGCTATGGCTTCCTCACCAGCCTGGGCACCGACTTCTCCTCCGGACTGGTCAGCGGCATCACCGGCAGCCTGTCCTGGCGCTTCTTTGTCTTCCACGCCATCGCCTTCCTCATCACCCTGCTGACCGTGAGCTCGGTGCAGAAGGTGGAGCAGCTTCAGCTGATGCTGGTCATCTCCCTGCTCGGCCTGACTGTATCGGCTCTCTACGGATGCTACCAGGGCTATATCGGCGTGGAGGTGGTACCCTCCCAGCAGGATCTGATCCTCAACGCTGGCATGCCCGGCCGGGTCTACTCCTTCTTCGATAACCCCAATAACTTTGGTGAAATCCTGATTATGCTCATGCCTTTCCTGCTGGCCCTGCTTCTCAACGCCAGGGGCTGGCGTGGGAGAGTGCTGGCCCTGGCAGCTCTGGCGATCTGTGTGGTGGCTATCGGTCTGACCTACTTCCGCACCGGCTGGATTGCCATGGTTCTTGTCATGGCCGTGTTCCTGATCCTACAGAACTGGCGCTTCCTGCCTCTCTTCATCGTGCTGGGTCTGCTGGCGCTGCCCTTCCTGCCTGAGAGCATCATGAACCGTATCCTTACCATCGGAAACATGAAGGACAGCTCCCTCCGATACCGCTTTGCCATCTACGGCAATACCACCTACCTCCTTGAGGACTACGGTCTGCGGGGCGTGGGCCTGGGTACCGACGTGATGCGTCAGGTGTTCAGGGTGTACCCCACCATGTATGACGGCAACTACCCCATCCACACCCACAACAACTATGTCCAGATGTGGGGCGAGCTGGGCTTCTTCGGCGCCCTGACCTATGTGGCCATGGTGCTCCACCAGCTGAAGGTGGGCGTCAAGACCTACTATACCTGCACGGACCGCCGGATCAAGAACATCCTCTCCGCCGCCGTGGGCGCCTTCTTCGGCATTTCGGTCATCAGCGTGGCCGAGTACACCTGGTTCTACCCCCGCAATATGTTCGTCTACTTCTTCCTCTTCGGCGTCATCGCCGCCTGCGTCAAAATTGCCCGCGCCAAGGAGAGCGCGGAGGCATAACTCCATCATCCATGAAAAGCCCGGGCCGACGGCCCGGGCTTTTTATTTTACGTTTGGAAGTGAAAATGCTGGAATTGTCTCCTAAATGTTGTGAAAGTGTGAGCGAGGCGCTGCTTTAACGGATAAAATTACTCCAAACAGTGGGAACAGCTCACGGAATATGATAATTTTTTGTCTGATTCCGTCGAGAAAAGGGGTAATTTGCTATGGCAAGAAAAACGGTTGAGCGCGGCATTTCCTACGACGATGTCCGGAAGGCATACTATGTCTACATGGACTATGGACGGGACGAGGAGGGACAGCGGGTCAAGAAGTACAAGACCTGCGCCACACTGGCGGCAGCCCGGCGGGCTCTGCGGGAGTTCCAGAGCGAACTGGAGAGCCGGCGGCAGGTGACACCACGAGCACTGACCTTGGACCAGTGGCTGGAATACTGGATGGAGGAGGTCATCCGGCCTAACCGGGCGGAAACCACCATCTACGGCTACCGGAAGATCATCGACAACCACCTGTCCGACGCTCTGGGGGATATTCCGGTACAGAAGCTGACGCCCCGGCACCTGCAGGAGTACTACGCCATGCTGATGCGGGACAAGGGACTGTCGCCCAACACAGTCCGGCGGCATCACGACCTGCTCTCGGCCGCCCTCCACACAGCGGTGCGGCAGGACATTATACTCCGCTCTCCCACCGAGCGGGTGGAGCCGCCTCGGGTGGTGACACGGGAGGTGGGCTACTACGGCCCTGAGGAGCTCAAGAAGCTCTATGCCCTCGCAGAGGGGACCAGTCTGGAGCTTATCATCCGGCTGGCGGGGATGCTGGGCCTGCGGCGGGAGGAGATCTGCGGCCTCCGGTGGTCCAGCGTGGACTTTGCCCAGCGGAGAATCCATATCTGTGCCGCCCGCACTGCCGCTGGGGCGGAGATTATCCAGAAGGAGACCAAGAACCGATCCTCCAACCGGGTGTTGCATATGAGCGACGAGCTGGTGCGGCTTCTCCGCCGGGAGCGGGCCAGACAGGCGGAGAACCGGCTGGCCCTGGGGGACAAGTGGGAGGACTCGGGGCTGGTGGCGGTGGACCGCATGGGGCACCCGCTGTCCCCCAACGCCGTCTCTCTGGCCTTCACCCGGTTCATTCGCCGCACTGGACTGCCAAAAATCACCCTACATGGCCTGCGGCACACCTTCGCCACCGTGGCCTCCGCCCAGGGGGCGCCTCTTTTTGATATCGGCAAGGCTCTGGGGCATTCCACCCCTGCCACCACCGGACGGATTTACACCCACCTGCTGGACCAGAACCACGAGGCCACCCTGGACCGGGTGGCGGCGGCGCTGAAATAAGAAGACGCCCCCGGGATATCCCGGGGGCGTCTTTGCACATAGCGCTCAGGACACGGAGGTGACCTGATAGCCCTCGTCCTCCACGGCCTTCTTGAGGACGTCGTCAGCCACGTCGTGGGACAGGGTGACCACGGCGCACTTGCCCTCCACGTCGGCCACGGCGGAAGTAACGCCGTCTAGAGCGGAGAGGGCCTTCTCCACGTGGGCCTTGCAGTGATTGCACATCATGCCTTCAATTCCGAGCTTCTTTTCCATGGTGATCGTTCCTTTCTCAGTGATTTCTTTGGACTCATTATGTTGGGGGACAGCGGTGTCCCGGGGCGTGGGCTTGAAGAACTTGAGCCGCAGGGCGTTGGTCACTACGCACACCGAGCTGAGGCTCATGGCCGCGGCGGCGAACATGGGGCTGAGCTGGAGGTGGAACAGGGGATAGAAGGCACCGGCGGCCAGGGGGATGCAGATGATGTTGTAGAAGAAGGCCCAGAACAGGTTCTCCTTGATGTTGCGGATGGTGGCCTTGGACAGCCGCACCGCGTCCACCGCGTCCATCAGGTCGCTCTTCATCAGCACGATGTCCGCCGATTCGATGGCCACGTCGGTGCCTGCGCCGATGGCCAGACCCACATCCGCACGGGCCAGTGCGGGGGCGTCGTTGATGCCGTCGCCCACCATGGCCACCTTCCGGCCCTGGGCCTGGAGGGCGGACACGGTCTTTTCCTTGTCCTGGGGCAGAACCTCGGCCACAATCTCGTCCACACCCAGGGCCTGCCCCACTGCCTGAGCAGTGCGGCGGTTGTCACCGGTGAGCATGACCACCCGGATGCCCAGGGCCTTGAAGCCCGCCACAGCGGCGGCGCTGGTGGGCTTGGCGGTGTCGGCCACTGCAACCACACCCAGCAGGCTGCCGTTTTCCGCGAAGTAGAGGGGGGTCTTGCCCTGCTCCGCCAGAGCACCGGCGGAGGCCTCAAAGCCGGACAGGTCCACGCCTGCCTCCTCCATCATGGCCCGGTTGCCCGCCAGCACGGGGGCGCCATGGAGCAGGGCGGTGACGCCCCGTCCGTGGATGGCCTGGAAGCCTTCCACGTTCACAAGGGGGATGTTCCGGTCACCAGCCTCGGCCACAATGGCCTGGGCCAGGGGGTGCTCCGAGGGCTGCTCTAGGGAGGCGGCCACGCACAGCAGCTCCTCCTCGGTGACGTCGGCGGCGGTGAGACAGTCGGTGACCACCGGAGAGCCGCTGGTGAGGGTGCCCGTCTTGTCCAGCACCACCGTGTCGATGGTGTGGAGGGTCTCCAGGGCCTCAGCGGACTTGATGAGAATGCCGTTTTCAGCGCCCTTACCGGTGCCCACCATGATGGCCACGGGGGTGGCCAGGCCCAGGGCGCAGGGGCAGGAGATGACCAGCACGGCCACACCGGCGGTGAGGGCGGAGGTGATGCTGCCGCCGGTGGCGATGAGCCAGATGACAGCGGTCACCAGGGCGATGCCGATGACGGCGGGGACAAAGACACCCGCCACCCGGTCGGCCAGCTTGGCGATGGGGGCCTTGGAGGAGGCGGCCTCATCCACCAGGCGGATCATCTGTGCCAGGGTGGTATCCTCGCCCACCCGGAGGGCTTTGAAGGTGAAGGAGCCGGACTTGTTGATGGACGCGGCGGCCACCTTGTCCCCCGGGCCCTTGTCCACCGGCAGACTCTCGCCGGTGAGGGCGGACTCGTCCACAGCGGAGAAGCCATCGGTGATGATGCCATCCACCGGGATGCGCCCGCCGGGCCGCACCACAATCAGGTCGCCTACCACTACTTCCTCTACCGGAATCTCGGTCTCCACACCGCCCCGCAGAACCGAGGCGGTCTTGGGGGCCAGGTCCATCAGGCGGGTGATGGCCTGGCTGGTCTTGCCCTTGGAGCGGGTCTCCAGGAACTTGCCCAGGGTGATGAGGGTGAGAATCATGCCGGCCGACTCAAAGTACAGGTCCATGGACCACTTGTTTACCAGGTCCGTATCTCCGTGGCCCAGACCCCAGCCGATGGCAAACAGGGCGGCCACACCGTAGATGAGGGCGGCGGCAGAGCCCATGGCGATGAGGGAGTCCATGTTGGGCGCACCCTTGAACAGGGTTTTGAAGCCTACCTTGTAGTACTTGTCGTTGACGTACAGAATGGGCAGCAGCAGCAGAAACTGGACCAGGGCAAAGACCATGGCGTTTTCTGTACCGTGGAAGACCTCAGGCAGAGGCCAGCCCATCATGTGGCCCATGGCGATGTAGAACAGGGGGATGAGGAAGATGAAGGACACGATGAGACGGCGCTTCATGTGCTTCAGCTCCGCCTCCATGAGAGAGGGCCCCTGTTGCACGGCGGGGGACTGCTTCCCGGCGGGCAGGGGGCAGGAGGCGCCGTATCCGGCGGCAGCCACCGCTGCCTCAATGGCCTGGGGCGAGGTCTTAGCCGGGTCATACTCCACGGTCATGGAGTTGGACAGCAGGTTTACGTTGACCTCCGTGACGCCGTCCAACTTTCGTACCGCTTTATCCACGTGGGCCGAGCAGGCGGAACAGGTCATGCCGGTGACGTCAAATTTCTGTTTCAAAGGGAACACCACACTTTCAAACGCAGCAAAATAGGAAACAGGGGGATTACTTGAGAATCCGGCCCAAGGTCTGGGTGAACTCGTCGATTTTGGCGGCCCGCTCCTCGTCGCTGGCGGCCTCCTGGACGCAGTGCTTCAGATGGGCGGCCAGAATCTCCTTGTTGGCCCGGTTGAGAATGGCCTCGGTGGCCATGATCTGCTGGGAGATGTCGATGCAGTAGCGGTCATCCTCCACCATTTTCAGAATACCGTCCAGCTGTCCGCGGGCGGTTTTCAGCAGCCGGGTTACGGTTTTCGCGTCGGCCATCATAGCGGACCGCCTCCTTTCTGTTGAACACCCCCCTGGGGGGGAGTGTTATGACGGTGTAAGCATACTCGCACACTGGGGATTTGTCAAGAGAAAAAATTGAAAACACCGCATACGGGCGCTGGGCGTTCAAGTGGAGCAGGCAATAAAAAAACCGGGCCGGCATGTGCCGGCCCGGAATCAATTAGCGGGCAGTGCTGAGCTGCTTGGCGCTGGAGTGATAGATGGGCTTCCACTCCACCCGGCGCACCAGGGCGGCCAGGGAGATGGGGATGTAGGTAAACATGAAGACGGGGAAGAGGAAGACGTAGAGCACTTTTTTCGCTGCGGGAGCGCTGATGTTCTTCCACTCGCTGAGTACGGTGATAATGCCGTAGACCAGCAATCCCATGTAGAAGGTGAAGAGGGAGGAACCCATAAACTCCAGACACATGGAGATGACATAACGGGCGATGTAGGGGGGCTCCATCAGGCAGGCGGCGCAGATGATGCCGTTGAAGAGGAACACGGCCAGAGTGAGCAGCATGCCGGGAGCCACGGTCATCAGCATGTCATAGCAGGACCAGCTGGTTCGGTCCAGACGGGCGCAGCCCTTCAGCAGGGGGAGGGTGTACTTCATATCCACCTGATAGAAGCCCTTGGACCACCGCAGCCGCTGATCCCAGGACTGACGGAAGGTGGTGGGCTGCTCGTCGTAGACCACAGCGGCATCGCAGTAGCCGATGCGGAAGCCCTTGACGGCAGAGCTGACGGAGAACTCGATGTCCTCGGTGAGCAGGTGGTAGGGCCAGCCGCCGTTCTCACGGATAACCTTGGCGGACACCAGGAAGCCGGTGCCAGACACGTGGCAGTTGCTGCCCAGCAGCATCCGGGGGTAGCTGAGGAAACGGGCCTCACGCAGGAACCAGATGGAGTAGCCAGCGGAGATCCAGTTGTCGCCAAAGTTCTTGGAGTTGCGGTAGCTGGTGAGAGCGTCGTACTTCCCGGTGTCAAAGACCCGGTTCATCTCACGCACAAAATTCTTATCCACCAGGTTATCGGCGTCAAAGATGAGGTAGGCGTCGTACACGTCCCGCTCCTCCGCGGCCAGATGGTGGAAGAGCCAGTCCAGGGCGTAGCCCTTGCCCTTGAGCCGCTGGTCCTGACGCTCATAGACAATGGCGCCCGCAGCACGGGCCGCACCGGCAGTGTCGTCGGTGCAGTTGTCGGCGATGACATAGACGTCCAGCAGATCCGAGGGGTAATTCTGCTGTTTTAAGCATTGTATCAGCTCGGCTATGACTCCTTCCTCATTTCGGGCGGAGATCACAGCGGCATAGCGGTGGAATTTACAGTTTTCCGGCAGGCGGGGCGGGTGCTTCCGGCGCACAAGGCCTACGCCCAGATAGACCAGTTGATAAAAGTAGAGTACCGTAAAGAGCACGGCGATGAAGAGATTCAGGTGCTCTATCAAATGGATCATATTCATAACATTTCACCTGATAACAGTTTTTGTTGACATAAGGGTGAACACTTCTGCCCATTTGCGATATCTTAGCACAAATTTTAAATGTTACAAGTTCTTTTCATAGATATTAATAAAAAGTTAAAAAAGTATGGTAGAAGTGACCAAAAGCAAAATTGAAACAGACGGCGGCGCAGACATTCTTGACAACAAAAAAGGACACCCCATAATATATTTGTAAACGGGAGGAACAGAAGGCACATGAGTAAGACGAAGCGGAAAGAAAATAGTTCCATTGATATGCCCGCACTGGCGAAGCCGGGCAGGCCGTGCTATACTAAACCATTCGAACTACGAAAAATTTGCCTGGTCCTCTTGACTTTCCACCCGGTGGAAGGTGTAAGGTGAGGCCGTGGAGAGGTGAACGGCAGTGAAAATCAATGAAGTAGAGGAACGGGTGGGCATTACCAAGCGCAACATCCGCTACTACGAAAAGGAAGGCCTGCTCACGCCCGGGCGGAACAGCGACAACGGCTACCGGGACTACACCGAGGCTGACGTGACGGAGCTGAAGAAGATTAAGCTCCTGCGCAAGCTGGATATGCCCCTGGAGGAGATCCGCCGGATGCAGCACGGCGCTCTGACCCTGGAGGATGCCGTCCGCCGCCACATGATTGTGCTGGAGCGGGAGCGGAGCAATCTGGGCACCATGCAGGCCCTGTGCGCCAGGGTGCTGGAGGAGGGTGCCCAGCTCTCCGGGCTGGATGCCGACCGCTATCTGGCAGAGATGGAGCAGATGGAACAGGAGGGGACCCGATTTGTGAACATCAAAAAGAAGGATACCATGTCCCGCTATCTGGGGCCGCTGGGTGCGGCGCTGATCTTCATCGCCTTCATGGCGGGCATCATTGCCCTGCTGGTGTGGGCCTTTACGGTGGACCCGGCGGAGGCGCCGCCCTTACCGGTGCTCATCGTCATCATCGCCATTCCGGCGGCGGTTATCATCGGCGTCCTGGTGGCGCTGGTCCAGAGATTCAAACAGATCAAAGGAGGAGAAGAGGATGCTGCTTCTCAATATTGATTACATTCCCGACAAGAAGATCGAGGCCCTGGGGCTGGTAAAGGGCAGTGTGGTCCAGGCCAAGAGCTTCGGAAAGGACTTTATGTCCGGCATGAAGAACCTGGTGGGCGGCGAGGTGGAGGCCTATACCGACCTGCTCATCCAGGCCCGGCAGATTGCCACCAAGCGCATGGTGGACGACGCCCAGGCCATGGGGGCCGACGCGGTGCTGAATATCCGCTACACCAGCTCCTCCATCATGCAGGGAGCTGCCGAGGTGACGGTGTACGGCACAGCTGTGCGCATCGTGGGGTAAGGTCATGAAACCGGCGAAAACCACATGGATTGCCCTGGCAGCCACGATCCTGGCGCTGATTCTGGGGATTGCAGGCTACTTTCTGCTGCCGGACAGCCTGGCCATGCAGATCGGAGCTTCGGGCCAGCTCCAGAATTATATGCCCAAGGTGCCCGCCCTGCTTCTGCCCGTGGCGGTGGGGGCGGTGGGTACAGTACTGACCCGCAGCGGGGAGAAAAAGACCGCCGGTCTCATCCTGGCGGTGATCTCCCCGGTGCTGTCGGCCATAACCTTTGTGATGAACTGGCCCAAATAAAGGAGGAAGCATACGTGCTGAAGATTGAACACTTTTCCAAGACCTATCCCGGGGGAAAACGGGCTGTGGACGACCTGAATCTGAACGTTGCACCGGGTGAAATCTTTGGTTTTATCGGCCATAACGGCGCCGGCAAGACCACCACCCTCCGTGCGGTGGCGGGCGTGATGGACTTCACTGAGGGCTCCATCACCATTGGCGGCCACGACGTACGCAGGGACGCCACGGCGGCCAAGAAGATCACCGCCTTCCTGCCCGACAACCCGGACCTGTACGACTTCCTCACCGGCGTGCAGTACCTGAACTTCATCGCTGACCTGTACGACATCCCCCGGAAGGAGCGGCAGGAGCGGGTCCAGAAGTACAGCGACGCCTTTGAGCTCACCGGCAGCCTGGGCAGCCCCATCGGCAGCTACTCCCACGGCATGAAGCAGAAGCTGGCCATCATCTCCGCCCTCATCCGCCAGCCCAAGCTGCTCATTCTGGACGAGCCCTTTGTGGGCCTGGACCCGGTGGCCGCTCATCTGCTCAAGGGCTACCTGCGTGAGGTGTGCGACAACGGCGGCGCGGTGTTCTTCTCCACCCACGTGCTGGAGGTGGCGGAGAAGCTGTGCGACCGCATCGGTATCATCCGCCAGGGCAAGCTGGTGGAGGTGGGCGCCACGGAGGACATTGTGGGCAGCTCCACCCTGGAGGACGTGTTCCTGGAGCTGGAAGGGGAGAAGGACCGTGACTAAATTCCTGGCTCTGGTATCCGTCAACCTGCGGGCTACCCTGAGCGCCATGCGCTTCGGCTCCAGGCGGAAGGGAAACAAGGCGGATCGGCTCTCCGGCTTCGGCGCGCTGTTCCTGCTGGCCGGTCTGGGTCTCTACATCTCCGGCGTGTACAGCTTTACCTTCGGCAGCCAGCTGGCTCCCCTGGGCATGATCAATCTGCTCATCCTCATTATGCCGGTCATTGCCGTGTCCTTTGGGCTGATGTTCACCAGTTTCGCCGCCCAGGGCGTGGTATTTGGCGGCAAGGACAACGACCTGATGCTGTCCATGCCCGTGTCCCCCTTCTCCCTCATGCTCTCCCGCACCCTGGCGCTCTACGTGGAGAACCTGATCTTCACCGTCTTTGTCCTGGCCCCCGCCGGTGTGGCCTACTTGGTCTTTGACGGTACAGGCGGGGCCGGCTTCTTTGTGGTGCTGATGGTAGGGGCGGTGCTCCTCTCCGCTCTGCCAACCCTGTTCTCCCTGCTGATCGGCTTTGGGCTCTCCTGGGTGTCCTCCAAGTTCCTCCGCCGGGGAATTTTGTCCACCCTGCTGTATCTGGTATTCTTCCTGCTGCTCATGGGCGTGATCATGCGGCTCAGCTTCGCCATGGGCGACCTGAGCCGGTATGCCGCCGGGCTTCAGGACGCCTTCACCGGCTGGGGGCTGCCCTTCCTGCTGCTGGAGCAGGCGGCCTGTGAGGGGAATCTGCTCTCTCTGCTGGCTCTGACCGGGCTGTGCCTTGTGCCTTTCCTCCTGGTGGTGTGGCTCTTTGCCGGACGGTACAAGAAGATTGTCACCAGCATGGGCGCCCGCAAGGCCCGCAGCGACTACAAGCTGGAGCGGCTGTCCGCCTCCGGCCACCGCGCCGCCCTGCTGAAAAAGGAGCTCAAGCGCTTTTTCGGCACGCCTGCCTATTTCATCAACGCCGGCTTCGGCCTTATCCTGCTGGTTGCGGGCGGCGTGGCCTGCCTGGTGTTCCGGGGACAGGTGGAGGAATTCCTGGCCCTTACCCAGGGATTGCTGCCCGTGGTGCCCATTCTGGCCCTCAGCGTGGCTTTCCTGCTCTCCACCACGGAGATCACCGCCTCGTCCATCAGCCTGGAGGGCAAACAGCTCTGGATTCTCAAAGAGGCGCCGGTGTCCGCCGGAGAGATCTTTCTGGTCAAGGCGGGGATGCAGATGCTGGTTACCCTGCCCTGCCTGCTGGTGGGTGTCATCTGCGCCGCTGTGGCCGTGGGTGTGGATGTGGGCTCCACCGTGCTGCTCCTGGTGCTGGGGCTGCTCTTCAGCGGCGTGATGGCACAGAGCGGCCTGCTGGCCAACCTGCGCTTTCCCAAGCTGGACGCCCCCAACGACACGGTGGTGGTCAAGCAGTCGGCTTCGGTACTGATCGTCATGTTCGGTTCCTGGGTGCTGCTGGCGGCCCTGGGCTTCGGGCATTTCTTCCTGTTCTCCCGGCTTGGTGAGACAGCCGGTCTGCTCATTGCGGCGGGAATCTGCGCGCTGCTCAATGTGGTGCTGTGGCGGCTGCTGGCCACTGTGGGCATAAAGCTGTTTCGGGACCTGTAAAATGTGCAAAACTGCCGGAGGGAAAGGGAACTTTTCCACCGGCAGTTCGTCTAAAGTGCAAATCATTGGGAAGGAGCTTGACTATGAAAGGAAAGAAGATTTTCTCCGCTGTATTGTCTCTGTCCCTTGCCGCTGTACTCTGTCTGTCCGGCTGCACCTCAGCCGCCGCAGATGACAGCAGTGTGTCCTCCGGCGTGGCGCTTTCCGTGCCCCCTGCTGAGGAGGCGGTCAGCGCTCCTGCCCAGACCACGGTGGACATCCCCACCAGCGACCCGCTGGCGCCCCCGGAAGAACCCGTCTACACCATCGCCCAGCAGCATCAGCCCGACCTGGTGCGGGTGCAGGGCACGGTCTCTGTAGAGGAGGACCGCATTCTGGTGACCAACAGCAACGAGTGGGCGCAGTACCCTGAAATTGTCCTCGGCCTGGAGAAGGACACCCTGATTCTCAACGCCGTGGACGGTAGCACCATGGCCGCGGAGGACCTGCGGGAGGGCGAGTATGTCTACGCCTATGTGGGTCCCGAGATGACCGAAAGCCTACCGCCCATCACCACGGCGGCGGTGATTCTGGCAGCCATCCCTGCTGATTACGCTGTGCCCGCCTACTCCATTGTGGAGCAGGTGAACGTCTGGGAGGGCCACACCTCCATCCTCATGAGCGATGACGTCACCTATTCCATGGGCGATGCGGAGCTGCTGGCCGGTCCGGGCTTTACCTGCGGCACCATCACCTTGGCTGACATCATCCCCGGCTGCGGTCTGCTGGCCTGGTATGACATGCTGGCCGAGTCCTTCCCGGCCCAGGCCTGGCCCGTCAAGGTGATGGTCATTCCGTCCCCTTATGACGCCTGGGCGGAACTGGAGCCCGGACGGCTGGCCGTCAACGGCACAGAGGTGGAGCTGATGGCGGCGGAGCAGCCCTATGTGGAGGGGGAGACCCTGATGGTTCCCGTCCGGGCCTTTGCCGAGGCCCTGGGCTGTGAGGTCGTCTGGAACGCCGACCAGCCCGAGAGGATTTCTGTCCAGGGAGAAGGCACGGAGTATCTCCTCACGCTGGGCAGCGATCGAGCCGCCACAGGGGACGGCGGCGACGGAACGCCCCTCACGGGGACGCTGACCACCCGGAACGGGGTGTCCTTCCTGCCTGCCGACGACCTGCTGAACCTCCACAATGTGAGAGCTGAGGGGCTCTGGCCGGTGTAAGGGCAAAAAAACAAGAAAAAGAGCGGGCAGGCCTTGAGCCTGCCCGCTCTTTGTAGTAGAATGAGGTTGCATTATGTAAAGTAAGGGAGCTACGCCCATGAAAAAGAACAAGGCGCTGCTGCGCCGCGCCCTCTCCATTCTGCTGTCCCTGATGCTGCTCGCCGCGCCGGCCCTGGCGCTCGATACCGCCCAGGCCGGGGAACTGCTCCAGAAGTACTACATCGACAGCGTCTCCCAGGAGGTGCTCTCCCAGCCAACGGTGGAGGACATGATCTCCGCGCTGAGTGACCCGTACACACAGTATCTGAATCCACAGGCCTACGCCGAGTTCCTGGCCTCCATGTCGGATACCCGGACCGGCGGTGTGGGTGTGACCAGCAGCATGTCGGCCCAGGGCCTGCTGGTGGAAGCGCTGATAGAGGGAATGCCAGCCCAGAAGGCAGGCATTCAGCCGGGAGACATCATTACCGCTGTGGACGGGGTCTCTGTCCTTGGGCAGAGCCTGGAAGGGGCGGCAGCCTGGCTGCGGGGCGAACCGGGCACTCAGGTGACGGTTACCGTGCTGCGGGACGGGGAGAGCAGGGACTATGTCCTCACACGTGAGGAGCTGGTCATCCCCGCCACCACCACCTCGCTGCTGGACGGCCACATCGGCTACATCACCTGCACCACTTTCGGAGATGAGACTGAGGCCCATTTTGTGGAGGGCATTGAGGCCAATGATGCCGCCGCGGACCGATGGATTGTGGATCTGCGGGGCAACGGCGGCGGCAGCGTCAGTGCCTCGGTGCAGGCGGCGGGCACCTTCGCGGGCCAGGGGAACCTGGTCTATCTCCGGGATAAGGCGGGCAATTACGCTGCCGAGCCCCGGGAGGAGGGAGAGCTGACCATGGACCCGGTGATTACACTGGTGGACGGCGGTACCGCCAGCGCCTCCGAAATCTTCGCCTCCGTCATTCGGGACCAGAGCGCCGGTATTGTCATCGGCAGCCGGACCTACGGCAAGGGCGTGGCCCAGATTCTGCTGGACGAGACCAATTACCCCGGCAGCTTCACCGAAGGGGACGCCCTCAAGGTGACAGCCTACCGCTATTTCTCTCCCAATGGTACCACTGCCGACCGGGTGGGGGTCATTCCCGACCTGCTGGTGGATGACGCCTATGCCGCCGACGTGGCCTATCTTCTCTCCGCCTCCGGCCCCAAGGGGGACACCTCCGGCCTGCTGCGGGTTGATATGAAGTGGCGCTGGTACGTGGAGCTGGAGACTGCCGCCTCTGAAACCGGAAAGCCTGCCTTCACCGCCCTGCTGGAGGCTCTTCCGGCCCAGACGCCCCTCTGGCTGGGCACTGGCGGCGTCGACGGCTGGGAGAGCGTCACCGCCGCCGAGCTGGCGGAGCGGTACAGCCTGACAGACTATACCCCCCGCACCTTTACGGACACGGAGAATTCGCCCTATGCTGCCGCCATCAACACTCTGGCCACCTATCGGATTGTCTCCGGCTCGGGCGACGGCACCTTCCGGCCGGAGGGTACACTGACCCGGGCGGAGTTCTGCGCCCTGCTGGCCCAGGCCCTTCACGACGGCAGAGAGGGGGACACCGGCTTTGCCGATGTGCCCGCTGACGCCTGGTATGCGCCCTCCCTCAATGCCCTCACCGCCATGGGCCTTATCAGCGGATACAGCGACGGGCTGTTCCACCCCGACGACCCCATGGACCACCAGCAGTTCCTCACCATCATGGGACGTCTGGCGGAGTATCTATCCATGAACTTCTACGAGGCGGCCAAGACTGAGCACTCCGCCGGACTTGGGGATTACTGGGCCTGGGCGGGCTGGTCCCGGGAGTCCATGTGGCTGCTGGACGGCAGCCAGAAGAACATTTTCGGCCAGACGGTCTCCCTGCTCTGGGCACCTCTGGGAGAAATTGATCCCACTGCGCTTACCACCCGGGAGGAGGCCGCCGCCATGGTGTACAACCTCTTTGTGGCCACCGGCCTGCTGTCGGTCTGATTTCAGAGCTGTGATGGAGAGAAGGCGGAGAAAATCGAAAGGATGATTGTGGCCTGCGATACCCTTCAGCTCCATGTGGAGGCGGCGCAGGAGAAGATGGGCACCCACTATGAGGTGCTCCTGCTGGACAGCAGACTTCATGCCCAGCCTGAAAAGATGAACGAAGCGGTGTTTGAGGCCATAGCAGGGCTGCCCGCTCAGGTGGATACGGTGCTGCTGGCCATGGGTCTGTGCGGCGGATCGGTGTCAGGCCGTCCCTTCCCCCGGCGGACCGTTATCCCGAAGGTGGATGACTGCATCACGCTGCTGCTGCATAAGGATCAGACTTGGCGCCCCAACCTGAAGGAGTGCGGCCATTTTTACCTGACCGACACCCTGGAGGGCCGTCTGTCCATTGAAAACATGCACCGGCGCCTGACAGAAGAGTACGGCGAGGAGGACGGCGGCGACATTTTTGATATGTGGTTTGCCAACTACAAGAGCGTGGATATCATCGACACCGGCGCCTATCCCTGCCGCTCAGAGTCCTATCTGGAGAAGGCGAAGCGGCAGGCGGCGCTGGTAAATTGCCCTCTCACCTATGTGGACGGCAGCAATCTGCTGCTGGAAAAGCTGGTCTCCGGACAGTGGGACCACCAGTTTATCGTGGCGGAGAAGGGGCAGGTGCTGGAGCAGGCGGCCTTTTCCGTATGAAGAGAGAATAAGCATTGCAGTTTGGCGATAAGACAGAACTTCATATGGCGAGATAAATGGAAGTAATACGGCGGAGGCCGTATTACTTCCATTTTTTAATGGGCATAACTGCGCGGATAAGTGCTGAGAACAGTGATATATCGATATAAATGAAAACGCCTGAGCTTCTAAAAGCCGAATTTTGAAAAATCTGAATGCGGAATAATCCAGACTTTTGCCAGAATAATTAAGGCGCACCCATATCCGCTCTGATACAATCAAGATGAACAAAAATGAACTAAAAATAAACAAAAAATTATGAAAAACAGAAAAGGAGGCGGATATTACAGCAGACGGGGTGTCCGGACAAAATGGGAAGAAGGGTTTGGAATACGCTTGAACAAAAACACGCCCCGTGCTGATTGGTAAAGCAGGTATTCAGATTCAGATGTTATCGGAAGAAGGAAGGGAGGATTTATCTCCATGTTGGCAAGAAGAAAACGAGTTTTGAGCGGTCTGCTGGCCCTCGCCATGTCATTCTCCTGCCTGAACGGAGGCCTGTCAGCCGGGGCAGTTCAGGATGACAGCATACCTGTCCTAACGGAAGAGGTTTCTGAGGCAGAAATCAGGCTGGAGGCGGAGGAAGCGCTCTCCATCAAGGAAACAAACCTCACCGACGCGGATCAGAAGTATAAGGTCTGTGAGTTCCGCGAAGTTGGAGGGGCCAGCGGCGGCAAGGCATTCATGTTCCAGCCAGACAGCGACGGAATGTGGGTGGAGCTCTCGCTCAAGAGCGCCATCACTGCCGGTACCTATACCCTCTGCATCGGAAGCAAAACCTCCAATAACCGGGGTATCTATGACGTCAGCTTCAACGGCGCCAAGGTGGGCACGGTGGACGGCTATGCCGCAACCGGCGCTGTGATGGAGTGGACCGTCGGTACCATCACCATTCCGGCGGACACGGAGGAGAACGTGTTCCGATTTGACTGCACAGGGAAAAATCCGGATGCAGTAGGCACTGCCAATGGACTGATTGTGGACTATCTCCGTCTGGTACCTGCACAGGCGCCTGAGGACTTTGCAATCACACTGTCCGCCGGGGAGCACGGAGCGATTACTTCCGTACCTGAGAGCAGAGTACCGGCAGGCGGTGAGGTGGAGCTGACCTTCACTCCTGATGAGGGCTACTGGCTGGATACGGCGGAGATCAACGGCGTACTGCGGGTACCCGAGGGTTCTCCGGCGGTATACAACGTGACCAATGTCCAGAGCGATGTAGCAGCTGAAGCGGCCTTCCTTCCGGTGCCGGACAAAGCGGACGGTCTCTGGGTGGAAGAGAGCGCCATGGCCGATGCCGATACCGGAACGCTCAGCACGAACATTATGAATGTGTCCGGCACAGCCAATGGAAAAGGATATGTCAACCAGGTTAGGGAGCCAATCAATGAGACCTTGCTGTTCCGCAGCCCCTGGGCGGAGGAGCAGGCCACGCTGATTGTCGGCACTAAGACCGACGGAAACCGGGGCCGCTTCAAGATCCTGCTCAACGGCCAGGAAGTGGGCACCTTCGACGGCTATGACACACAGAACGCCCCCAAAGCGATTACGGTGGGTGACTGCGCGCTGAAGGAGGGCCTCAACGAGATCACCTTCCAGGCTGACGGCATGCACGAAGGCAGCACCAATGGCGCACTGGTGATCGACTATGTCCAGTTCCTCCCGCCTCTGGACGGGGAGGAGCAGTTTATCTACACCGGCGGGGAGTCCGGATACAATGAGCTGGACGCCGGGCTCTGGACCAACGCAGAAGCGGCCTTGGCCGGGCCTGACGGCCATGGAGGCCGTGTAAGCGTGGAAGCGGGTGCCTCTGCCATCTTCTCCCGCTATGAGAACCCCGATATGGGGATTCCCTCCGGCGAGACAGGAAACTACGAGGTGTGGGTATGGCATCCTGCCGGAAACACCAATGGAGCGCTGGCCCGCTACACCATTCAGACCGGCGGCGGTATGTGGATCAAAGAGCTGGACCAGTCCGCCGGAGACGGGTGGGTGAAGCTGGCTGTCATCACCGTGGTGGGCAACACCTCCACTGAGATTGCCCTCAGCGCAGCTGCGGGACAGGAGGACAAGACCCTCTATGCCGGCGGCGTCAAGCTGGTGCGGACCAGAACACCGGCTGATCCTACATCGACCCCCGGCGGCGGCGGCTCCACAGAGCCTGCCATCCTGGTCAATCAGACCGGCTTTGACTACGGCAAGCCCAAGCGTGCTACGGTAGTCAATGTGCCCGAGGGCTCTGCGTTTTACCTGAAGGACAGCACCACCAAAGAGGTACTGTACCAGGGTACCGTGGAGTACATGCCCTGGAGCGGAACGCTCTACGACAACACCTCCAGCAAGGGCGAGGTGCGTTCGGTGGAGGGCGGCATCATCGACTTCAGCGAATTCAACCCCGATATCCCCACTGAGTGCTATCTGGAGTGCGGTACAGCCGTGTCCTTCCCCTTTATGATCGCGAAGAACTGGATGCAGCGGGTGTCCCTGCCCTCCGCCACCGATTTTATGGAGCAGACCCGCAGCGATTACGGCACCGACCCCGGCTGGCTGCAGATCGGCTGGCGGGACAGCCATCAGTTCAGCTATGAGCTGCCATCCCTTGTGCTGCAGTACATGTCCAATCCCTCTTATTACAATAATCTGCCTTACGACGTGTGGAGAGCCGAGGACTGCATGTTTGAGGACCTGCGGGTGCAGGACGAGCCCAACATCGTCTGGCTGATGCAGTTCGGCATGGAGCGCTACTACGACATCCGCTTCAACGGCGACGTGGATCCCATTCCCGACCGTCCCCACCGCCCGCCGGAGGTCTCGCTGGGCGAGAACAATCCATGGGGCAACAACAAGCCCGGTCCTATCTACCTCCACGGCATGATCAAGGAGCAGATGGCCTATGTGCTGTATATCTACCCCCAGATCAGTCAGTGGATGAGTAAAGAAGATTATATCAAGTACCGCGACTTCCTCCTGGACGAGTGGGATGAGAGCCGCTGTTCCCTCCAGTTCCACCAGGTGGCCGGTGAGAAGCACAACCTCTTCGAGACCCAGACCGTGGTGGGTAACCTGAAGGGCGGCTTCCCGCCCGGACACTCCATCGTGCCCAACCTGCTGATGTATGAGATTGTCAACCGGGACATGCAGGACCCCGAACTGGTGACCGACACCCTGCAGGCCATGGACGCGGAGCGCTTCTTTGACGCGGCCTACAACAACTGTGCCTATGTGCTGGAGCACTTCCCCATTGACGACCCTCAGTACAGCAAGGGCCAGCGCATGAATGAGCACATCGTTATGGAAAATATGGCGTGGTTCCAGGAGATGTATCCCGATCGGGCGCCTGAGGAACTGCTCCCCGCCATTGAGAACTGGGCGGAGAAGATGATTGCCCGCTCGGGCAACCTGTGGGACGTGCGCATGGCGGCCTCTGTGGCTGCGGGCGACAACCGGGACTACTGGACCGGCTCCGCCTTTGACCAGCAGGAGGTCCACGCCTTTGACAACAACACCCTGAACGAGCCCGGCAATACCTCGGGCTTCCAGGCGGCCGCGCTGGCGGCGGCCCGGGTGCTGGACCATGAACCGGAAACCCAGGCGCGCCTGCGTGAGCTGGGTATCGCCGCCATTGACAACATGTTCGGCCGTAATCCCTACGGCAGGACCTACTTCTTCAGCTGCACCCGCACTGTGCAGGAGGACGGAACCCCCGACTACAAGGATCGAAATACCGACCTCATCATCCCGGGTCACGAGCAGGAGATTGAAGGCACCGACCTGGGCTGGATGGAGCGGGACCTGCGGATGGGCTCCGGCGTACTGGCCATTGTACGCGGCCGCATCGATGCTTCGCCGAAGGAATGGGCCTACCCCTACAACCCGGACACCCCGGGCGGCTATAAGGAGGGCTGGGTGACCTACAACACGGCATGGAACTCCTCCATTGCCTATTCCGCGGCGGACGAGATCCGGATTGAGGCCCAGCCCACCGCTGACGGCCGCAGTGTGAATATCACGCTGTGGGCGCCCAACAATCTGGACTACGAGAAGCAGGAGTTTGTGGACATCGATGTAACCGACCTGCTCACCGGCGAGACCGGTACCCTCCGGCTTACGGAGGACGGCGTGGACGCGCTGACCTTCAGCGGCACCTGGACGGCTGACAGCGACTATGCTGAGGCGGAGTTCTCCTATGGCTACGGTCTGTTCCGGCGCAGTGCCTCCGCCGTGATCACCGGCGAGGGCTTTGTCCCTGTGGAGCAGATTGTGCTGGAGAGCGAGGCTGTCACGGCCCCCGCCGGCGAGACCTTCCAGATCCCCGTGGCACAGGTGCTCCCCGAAAACGCCACCAACCGCAATGTGGTCTGGACCAGCGCCGACCCCGAGGCGGTCAGAGTGCTGGATAACGGTATGCTCCTGGCGCTGAAGCAGGGCGCCGTGGTGGAACTGACCGCATCCTGTAAGGGTTCGGATGCCACCGCAACGTGTACGGTCACTGTGGGCGCGCCCCTGCCTGCGTCCCTTATGCTGGAGGCGGACGCATCTCAGGTCCTGACCGGCGAGACCACTCTGATTCAGGTCACAAAGTTTATTATGGGAGATGGTTCTGAACAGGACGTGCCGGCCGGCACAGTGTTCCGCTATGGCGTCAGTGACCTGACCCTGGCCACTGTGTCTGAGGACGGCCTGCTGCTGGCCAAGCGGCCCGGCACTGTCACCGTCTGGGCAGAGACTGAACTCCAGGACCGGACGCTGCGGGGCGAGTGCCAGCTCCAGCTGGAGGAGATCTCTTCGGAGAAGCTGGTGTTCGAATTTGAGAAGGAGATCGATGACGGCTATGGCCTCAGCGATAACCTGACCACCTCCATGGGGACGGAAGTGTCGGAACAGCTCAAGGGATACTTTGACAAAGACACCGCGGTAGTGCTGTTCAAGCCCACCGAAGTGGGGGCCTGGCTCCAGCTGGGCGGTCTGCAGTTGCCTGCCGGACGGTATGCCGTGGAACTGGGCGCCAAAAAGGACAGCGTTTACGGCTATGGTCCCTATGACATCACTCTGGACGGCGAGAAGCTGACCACCATCGACTTCGGCGATACCGGTGAGTGGTACACCTATTACCCTCTGGGCGAGGTGGAGTTCTCCGAGGCAGGCAGCCACGACCTCAGGCTGACCGCGCTGGGGCCCAAATTCAACTGTGCGCTGAACTGCGTTGTGTTCCGCACCATGGGTGAGTCTTATCCTGCTGTGGACTTCTCCACGCTGAAGGAGAGCATCAGCCAGGCCGAAGCGCTGCTGGCAGCCGTCCGCGCCGGCACTGACGGCAAGAACTATCCCGAGAATGCGGAAGAGGTTCTTGTGGCCGCACTTCAAGAGGCCTATGACATTCTGGCAGAGGCGGAGCATCCCGCCACGCAGGAGGAGATTACTGCGGGGGCGGAGGCGCTGAACAGCGTAACAGAGGAGATCAGGGCAGCGGCTGAGGAACCCACCGGCCCGGCCGTCTACGCTGTACGGATTGCGGAGACGGAACACGGCACAGTAAAAGTTTCCCGCAGATTTGCCTACCATGGGCAGAAGGTGACTATCACTGCAGAGGCGGAGGAGGGCTATGCCCTGTCCTCTGTCACGGTAACCACAGCCGCGGGCAAGGAAATTCCGGTCAGCGACGGCGTGTTTACCATGCCCTATGCTGCTGTCACCGTAAAGGCTGTCTTTGAACGTACCGGCGAGAGCATCACCGGCTTTGACGACGTGGAGCCGGGCAGCTGGTATGAGGAGGCAGTGGACGCAATGGTGGAGGCCGGCCTGATGCAGGGTACCGGCGGCAATCTGTTCCAGCCTTACGGCACTGTGACCCGGGCAACCATGTGGACCATCCTGGCCCGAATGGACGGCGTGGACACCGAAGGCGGAAGCAGCTGGTATGAGAAGGCCCAGGCCTGGGCCGTGGCTGAGGGCGTGTCTGACGGCACCAACCCCGATGCTGCGGTAACCCGGGAGCAGATTGCGGTCATGCTGTACCGGTATACGGGCGGCACAGCGGCCCAGTCTGAACTGAACTTCAGCGACAGCGGAGACATCTCCAGTTGGGCAGCTGACGCCATGGCGTGGGCAGTGAAGGAAGGTATCCTCACCGGTACGCCCGGCGGAAAGCTCAATCCTCAGGGTACTGCCACGCGGGCTGAGGCCGCAGTGATACTCCAGCGCTGGACAAACAAATAAAACAACAGCCGAGGGCCGCGCTCATCAGAGCACGGCCCTCGGCTTCACTATTGATGTTTCAAGTCCTGTCAGGAGAGCAGCAGCTTGTCGTCGGCCTCGTCGGAGCCGGTGGCCTGGCCGAACTTGGCCAGCAGGTCCTCCACCGTGAGGCGCTTCTTCTCCTCGCCCGAGATGTCCAGGGCCACCCGGCCCTCGTACATCATGATCAGCCGGTTGCCGTGAGCAATGGCGTCACGCATGTTGTGGGTGATCATCAGGGTGGTCAGATTGTCCCGCTGGACAATGTGCTCGGTGGCGGTGAGCACCTTGGCGGCAGTCTTGGGGTCCAGGGCGGCGGTGTGCTCGTCCAGAAGCAGGAGCTTGGGCTTGACCAGGCTGGCCATCAGCAGGGTAAGGGCCTGGCGCTGTCCGCCGGAGAGCAGGCCCACCTTGGAGGTGAGCCGGTCCTCCAGGCCCAGGTCCAGAATTTTAAGCAGCTCCCGGTACTCCTCACGCTCGGCGCGGGTGATGCCGGGGCGGAGGGTGCGCTTCTGACCCCGACGCTTGGCCAGAGCCAGATTCTCCTCAATCTGCATGGTGGCGGCGGTGCCGGTCATGGGGTCCTGGAATACCCGGCCGATGTATTTGGCCCGCTTGTGCTCGGGCAGCCGGGTCACGTCCACGCCGTCGATGAGGATGCTGCCCCGGTCCACTGGCCAGACACCGGCCACCGCGTTGAGCAGTGTGGACTTGCCGGCGCCGTTGCCGCCGATGACGGTGACAAAGTCACCCTCCTTCAGGGTGAGGGACACGCCGTTGAGGGCGCGCTTTTCATTGATGGTGCCGGCGTTGAAGGTCTTGTAGATGTTCTGAAGCTCAAGCATGGGCGGCATCTCCCTTCTTGCCGGTCTTGGCGAATTTACCCTTCCAGTGGGGGATGGTGAGGAACACGGCCACCACCAGGGCGGTGAGCAGCTTCAGGTCGGTGGTCTCCAGACCCAGCCGGAGCACCAGGGTGATGACGATGTAGTAGATGATGGCGCCGATGACGGCGGAGAGCAGCTTGAGGGCGAAGTTGCGGAACACCTTGCCCAGCAGCACCTCGCCGATGATGACGGCGGCCAGGCCGATGACGATGGCGCCGCGGCCCATATCCACAGTGGCGCTGCCCTGGTACTGGGAGAGCAGGGCGCCGGAGAAGGCCACCAGTCCGTTGGACACCACCAGGCCCAGCACCTTGGTCCAGTTGGTGTTGATGCCCTGGGCACGGGCCATGTTCTGGTTGGCGCCGGTGGCCCGGAGAGAGGAGCCCAGCTCAGTGCCGAAGAACCAGTAGAGCAGGGCGATGACGATGAGCACCAGGGGCACCAGAAGGATAAAGGGGTTGGAGGCCGACAGGTCGCGGATATAGCGGGAGGAGAGCATGAGGGGATACTTGTCCACGCTGACGGAAAGGGTGGCCTTGGTGGTCAGGCCGGAGCCAACGGCCATGATGCGCAGGTTGATGGAGTAAAGGGCCAGCTGGGTGAGAATGCCGGCCAGAATGGCGGGAATGCCGCAGAGGGTGTGGAGCAGTCCGGTGACCAGACCGGCCAGCATGCCGGCCAGAATGGCGGCCACCAGGGCCACCCAGGGGTTCCAGCCCAGGGAGATGCCCAGGGCGCACATGGCGCCGCCGGTGGCCAGGGAGCCGTCCACCGTCAGGTCGGCCACATCCAGAATCCGGTATGTAATGTACACACCGATGGCCATAATACCCCATATCAGGCCCTGTCCCAGGGCACCCGGCATGGAGTTGAGAAAGGAGAGCAGGAAATCCATCTCGGTTCCTCCTAAAAACTAGAAATTTAATGAGCTGGGAAAAGCGCACAGCAGCGGGAGCGGAGGATTCCGCTCCCGCCGCCGGGCAGTGGCAGGTGAGCCTCAGGCTCAGGCGATGGGCTCATAGCCCTCGGGCGGGGTGATGCCCAGGGCCTGGCAGTTGACCTCGTTGTACATCTTGGTGAGGGTGGTGTCATAGGAGATAGCCATCTCGGACACGCTCTCTTCGCCGGTGAGAATCTTCACGGCCATCTCGCCGGTGATCTGGCCCAGCTCATAGTAGTCGATGGACAGGGTGGCCACGCCGCAGCCGGAGCAGATGCCGGACTCGCCGGCGATGACGGGCACTCCGGCGGGGATGACCACGTTGGCGATGGTCTCGGCGTTGTTGGCGGCAGTGTTGTCGGTGGGGATGTAGATGACGTCGGAGTTGTCACAGGCGGTCTGGGTGACAGAGGACAGGTCGTTGACGTCGGTGAAGGCATACTGGGCGCAGGTGTAGCCCTTCTCCTCCAGGTAGCCCTGAATGGTCTCCACCTGGAAGATGGAGTTGGGCTCGGCGGAGCAGTAGACCAGGCCCACGTTGGGATACTCAGAGGCAGGGAAGAGCTCCTCCAGCAGGTCGGCCTGCTGGTCCAGCGGAGCCAGGTCGGAGGTGCCGGAGATGTTGCCGCCCAGCACGCCGTCCTCGGTGGAGTCCAGGTCCAGTGCCACGCCGTAGTTGGTGACGGCAGTACCCAGCACGGGCACCGTGTCGGTGGCGGAGGCGGCGGCCTGGAGGGAGGCGGTGGCATTGGCCAGAATCAGGTCCACATTATCCGCCAGGAAGCCGTCGATGATGGTGGCGCAGTTGTTGCTCTCGCCGCCGGCGTTACCCTCTTTGAATTCGACGGCGTCACCCAGCGCGGCGGTGATGGCATCCTTGAAGCCCTGAGTAGCGGCGTCCAGAGCGTCGTGGGGCGCCAGCTGGCAGATACCCACCACATAGGAGTCCTTCTCCGTGGACTGGGACCCGGAGGGAGCGGGGGAGCTCTCCTGAGGCTGGGACGCGGAGGGATTGGTGGAAGTCTGGGGATTCCCGCCGGTGTTGCCGCCCACGGTACAGGCGGTCAGGGAGAGGGTCATGGCGGCGGCCATGGCCAGAGCGGTCAGCTTGGACAGTGTTTTCATGGTATCCTCCTCCAAATGCTTTAGCGCTTTTAGGTGTTAAAGAAACTGGGTGTAAAAAAAAAGCCTTCCGGCTGTTGTTGCGTCTATTATAATGAGGGCGACAGGAATTGTCAATCCTTAATTTTTGGAAAGCGAAGGGTTGTTCACGGCTTTGTCATAGACTTTTCAGCATGTGTGTGATATGATTGAACGGAATCTATCTCGTGTGGAGGCATTGCATTGAGAATTGATGTACTGGGCGTCGGGATTGATAATCTGACGCCGGAGGAAGCCATTGAGCGAGGGGCCGGACTGGCCGCCGGAGAGAAGTTTGCCTACGCGGTGACCCCCAACCCGGAGTTCCTGCTGATGGCCAAGAAGAACGAGAAATTCCGCGCCGTGCTCAACGGGGCGGATCTGGTACTGGCTGACGGTATCGGCGTGGTGAAGGCTGCGGCCATTCTGGGCCGGCCGCTGAAGGGCCGGGTGCCCGGCATTGACTTTGCCGCCGGACTGCTGGGCCGGATGGCCCAGTCCGGGGAGCGGCTGTTCCTGCTGGGCGCCAAGCCCGGCATTGCCGAGACCGCTGCGGCCAACCTGCAGAAGCAGTATCCCGGCCTGATGGTGTGCGGCACCCATGACGGCTACTTCCAGGACCCCCGGCCGGTGATCCGGGCCATTCAGGAGTCCCACGCAGATGTGGTCTTTGTCTGCCTGGGTGCGCCCAAGCAGGAGCTGTGGATGGCCGAGTACGGTCCGTCCACCGGCGCACGGCTGATGGTGGGCCTGGGCGGCTCCCTGGACGTGTTTGCCGGCGCTGTGGAGCGGGCTCCGGAGAAGTGGCAGAAGATGGGCATGGAGTGGCTCTACCGGCTGCTCAAGGAGCCCAAGCGCATCGGCCGCATGGCCAAGCTGCCCCTGGTGCTGGTGGACGCCGCCGGCGCCCGGCTGCGGGGAAAGTGAGGCAGACGGATGTCCGGCAAGCTGATTGTATTTGAAGGGACCGACGGGTCGGGCAAGTCCACCCAGTTCGCCAGGCTGTGTGAGCGGCTGGAGCAGGAGGGAACCTCCTTCCGGCGGCTCATCTTTCCCCAGTACAAGGAGCCCTCGTCCGCCCTGCTGCGTATGTACCTGAACGGGGAATTCGGCACCCATCCCGACGACGTGAACCCCTATGCCGCGTCCACCTTTTATGCGGTGGACCGGTACGCCGCCTGGAAAAAGGACTGGGGCAGCTATTATCAGAACGGCGGGCTGGTCCTGTCCGACCGGTATACCACCTCTAACGCGGTGCACCAGACCTGCAAGCTGCCCGAGGCGGAGTGGGAGGATTTTATCCGCTGGCTCTTTGACTTTGAGTGCGGCAAGCTGGGGCTGCCCGCCCCCGATCTGGTGATTTACCTGGACATGCCCACCGACAAGGCGGTGGAGATGCTCCGCGCCCGGGAGAAGGCCACCCACACCAAGGGTGATATCCACGAGGTGGATACGGAGTATCTGGCCAAATGCCGCCGCACCGCCCTGGCCGCCGCCGGACTTCTGGGCTGGCGCCGGGTCTCCTGTGTGGACGGTACAGGTGCTGTCCGGTCCATTGAGGATATTCACCGGGAAATCTGGGATATCATAACCGCTCAGAATCTGCTCTGAACGGGAGAAAGAACACCACTGGTCAATACACCGGGGCGGCTCAGCCCTGGAAAAACAGGAGGAAATGAACATGATCTATATTCTGCTGGGCAACGGCTTTGAAGAGTCTGAGGCACTGGTTCCTCTGGACCTGCTTCGCCGGGCCGGCGCCAAGGTGACGCTGGTGGGCGTGGATGGCCTGGAGGTCACAGGCGGCCACGGCGTGACCGTAAAGGCAGATATCAGCATGGATGATGCCCATGACCCCGAGGATATGGAGATGCTGGTGCTCCCCGGCGGCCTGGGCGGCGTGGAGGCCATCCAGAAGAACCAGTTCGCTCTGGCACTCATTCAGAAGGCCTACGACCGGGGCTGCTGGCTGTGCGCCATCTGCGCCGCACCCACCATCCTGGCCCGGGAGGGCTGTCTGGATCGCCGCAAGGCGGTGTGCTACCCCGGCATGGAGGATGAGATGGGCTCCGCCGTGGTGCAGAAGGGAGCCCAGGTGGTGACCGACGGCCGCATCATCACCGGCGAGGCGGCCGGCTCCGCCTTTGAGTTCGGCCTGCGCCTGGTGGAGGCCGCCTGCGGCCGGGAGGCCATGGAGCGGGTGCGCAATGCCGTCCACTTCCATCACTGAGGAAAAGGCGGCGCTTCGCCGGGTGGTGCGCGCCCGGCTGTCCGCCATGACCCCGGCGGAGCGGGAGGAGAGCGACGGAGCGCTGTTCCGCCGCTTTCTGGCGCTGCCCCAGCTGGCAGCGGCGGAGACCGTTCTGCTGTTTTACGGTATGGGCACCGAGCCTGATACGGCCCGGCTGATTCCCGCGCTTCTGGACCGGGGGCAGCAGGTCCTGCTGCCCCGCTGCCTGCCCGGGCACGGGCTGGAGGCCCGCCTGGTCACCCGGGAGAGCACCCTCATCCGGCACCGGTACGGTATGCTGGAGCCGGGAGAGGACTGTACGCTGGTTCCCCGGGAGAAGATCGACCTGATCCTGGTGCCCGGACTGTGCTTTGATGGCCTGGGTTATCGTCTGGGCCACGGCGGGGGATACTATGATCGCTATCTGGCGGGGTATGCGGGTACCACTGTGGGCCTGTGCCGCCGGGCCGTGCTCCGGGAGGCCGTTCCGCGGGAGGAGCATGACCGGCCGGTGAGCCTGGTGATAACCGACGGAGAGCCTGTCCGGTGCTGAAGCGGAAAAGACGGGCCCCGAAGGGCCCGCCCTTTGCCGCTGTCCGGCGGGAGAGGGTGCTCAGCAGCAGCCGCAGCCGTCGTTGCAGCCGCAGTTGTTGTTGCAGCCGCCGCAGGAGCTGCCGCCCCAGCTGCCGCCGCAGCAGCAGCACAGAAGGATGATGATCAGGATGATCCAGAGACAGCCGTTGTTGCCCATACCGTTGTTACCACAGCACATGTAGATATTCACCTCACATTATTCTGAGGAACCGGGGGCCGGAGGCCTCCGTTCCCTTCACGACCCATACTATGTGGGGCGCTAATCTGTGGTGACAGGAGGACATTTGATTTTTTTCTTTTGCAATGGATAGGAGTTGAAGCAATGTCTCACTACGAAGGAAAGCGGGAGGCACCCCGCCGTCAGCCCCAGCGGGACGGCGGCAGTGCAGCGCCCAGGAGAGAGGGCGGACAGCAGCCGCCGCGCCGCCGTCGCCGCCGTCTGAGGGCCTGGGGCGCGCTGCTCTATGTGGTGCTGGTCATCGGCGTGTCCGCGCTGCTGGCAGGCCTGGGCTGGATCTGGGCCGGCGATGTGCTGGCGCTGAACAAGGCGGAGGTCACCGCTACCATCACCCTGCCCGATGATATCTTTACCTATACCGAGGAGACCAACGAGGAGGGGGAGACGGTCACCGTCTCCCGTGCCGACGTGGGCTATGTGGCCGACCAGCTGAAGCAGAACGACATTATTGAGTACAAGTGGCTCTTCAAGCTCTTCTGCAGCTTTACAAACGGCAGTGAGAAGATGACATCGGGCACCTACACCCTCAGCACCACCATGGATTACAGCGCCATCATCCGCAATCTCAGCGCCAAGTCCTCTGCCCGCACCGAGGTGACGGTGGTCATCCCCGAGGGCTCCACACTGAAGCAGATCTTTGAGATTCTGGAGCAGAACGGCGTGGCCACGGTGGAGGAGCTGACTGATACCGCGGCAAACTACGATTTCAAGTTCTCCTTCCTCAAGGACGTGATTCCTCTGGGTGACGCCACCCGTCTGGAGGGCTACCTGTTCCCGGATACCTATATCTTCTACCAGAATATGGACCCGGTGCAGGCGCTGAACAAGATGATCCTCCGCTTTGACGAGGTCTTTACCGAAGAGATGCGCGAGGAGGCTGCGGCCAACGGCCAGAGCATCCACGACATCGTCACCATCGCCTCCATGATCGAGAAGGAGACCACCGGCAATGACCAGACCGACATCGCCGATGTTATCTACAACCGCCTTTATAACCCCACTTCGGAGACAGCGGGTTATCTGAACATCGACGCCACCATCCAGTATATCCTCCCCGAGCGGAAGGAGAAGCTGACGGCGGAGGATCTGGCCATCGACAGCCCCTACAACACCTACAAGTACACCGGCCTGCCTGCCGGACCCATCGCCAGCCCCGGCCAGGCCTCCCTGCGTGCCGCCATGAACCCCTCGGGCAACGGCTACTACTTCTACGCCCTGGGCGATGACGGTGAGCACCACTTCTTCAAATCTTATAGCGGCCTGACCAGTTTCAAGGCCAGCCAGGAGCTGTATCAGAATGGATAAGAAGAGACCGGAGCTGCTCTGTCCCGCCGGGGATATGGAGCGGCTGAAGATGGCGGTGGCCTACGGGGCGGACGCCGTCTATCTGGCGGGAACCATGTTCGGCATGCGTTCCTTTGCGGGCAATTTCACCCCTGAGGAGCTGAAGGACGCCGTGGGCCTGTGCAAGGCCCACGGTGTGGCCGTCAATATCACCTGCAACACCATGCCCCGCAACGACGAGGTGGCCAGACTGCCCGAGTGGCTGGAGTACCTGGACGCGCTCAGGGTGAACGCGGTCATCGTGGCCGATGTGGGCTCCCTGGCTCTGGTGAAGCGCCACGCTCCCCACGTCCAGATCCATATCTCCACCCAGGCCAGCATCGTCAACTACCAGACCGCCTCCGCCTGGTATGACCTGGGGGCCAACCGGGTCATCCTGGCCCGGGAGCTGTCCATGGACGAGATCCGTGAGATTCGGGCCAAGACCCCCAAGGACCTGGAGATTGAGGCCTTTGTCCACGGGGCCATGTGCGTGTCCTATTCGGGCCGCTGCCTGCTGTCCAACTACATGACGGGCCGGGACTCCAACCGGGGCGCCTGCGCCCAGCCCTGCCGGTACAAGTACGCCCTGATGGAGGAGAAGCGGCCCGGGGAGTATTTCCCGGTCTACGAGGACGAGAAGGGCACCTACATCATGAACTCACGGGACATGTGCATGATTGACCATATCCCTGAGCTGATAGAGGCGGGTGTGGACAGCTTCAAGATCGAGGGCCGGGCCAAGAGCGCCTATTACGCCGCCATTGTGGCGGGTGCCTACCGCCACGCGGTGGACGCCGCCCTGGCGGGTGAGCCTTTGGACCCGGTGTGGCGGGACGAGGTGGAGCACATCAGCCACCGGCACTACTCCACCGGCTTCTACTACGGCCAGCCCGGCCAGTTCACCGAGGACGCCCGGTACATCCGGGACTGGCAGGTGTGCGCCCTGGTGGAGTCCTGCCAGAGCGACGGCACCGCCGTGCTCTCCCTGCGCAACAAGTTCGCCGTGGGGGGGGAGCTGGAGCTGGTGGGGCCGGACGTGCGTCCGGAGCGGTTCACCGTCTCCGCCATGACCGACGGCGATGGACTGCCCCTCACTGAGGCCCGCAAGCCCCAGATGAAGCTGATTATGAAGCTGCCCCGTGCCGTGCCGCCTCTGTCTCTGCTGCGTCGGCAGGCGTCGGGAGAATAAGGAGGAAGTTCCATGCTGGAGTATAAGTTCGACACCCAGCTCCTTATCGCCGGAGAGGATCTCTCCGAGGAGGAGATTCACGACTACATCGCCCAGAACATTGAGGGCGACTGCCTGCTGGCCTTCGGCGACGAGGATCTCATTAAGATTCACTTCCACACCAACACCCCCTGGAAGGTGCTGGAGTACTGCGCCTCCAAGGGCGACATCCACGACATTGTGGTGGAGAACATGGAGCGCCAGGAGAACGGCCTGAAGGGCTGAGCCCGTTGGGAGAGAAGGAGGCTGAACGCCCCTTGAGCAAGCAAAAACACGTCCGGCGGCTGGACTTCGACCTGCTCCGGGTGGCCTCCATGGCCGCCGTGGTCTACCTCCACACCGCCGCCAACGGGCTGCGGCAGTCGGAGGACATGGTCCTGTGGCACCTGTCCAATCTGCTCTGTTCTCTGGGCGTGGCGGCGGTGCCGCTGTTCTTCATGCTCTCCGGTGCCCTGCTGCTGGGGTCGGAGAAGACCGACGACCCGGTCTATCTGCTTCGACGCAGGCTGCCCCGGGTGGCTGTGCCGGGGCTTTGCTGGTCCCTGCTGGTGATTGCCGGGGTATGGCTGACCCAGGGCGGGGAAATCGCGCTGCTGAAGCTGGTGAACCTGCCGGCCATCTCGGTCATCACGCCCTACTGGTTCCTTTACGCCCTGATCCCCATGTATCTCCTCTCGCCGCTGCTCAAGCGGCTGACCGACCACATGGAGGAGCGGCACTGGCGGTATCTGCTGGGGCTGTGGGTGGTGGTGACCTTGGGCCTGAATCAGCTCAGCGGCTTTCTGCCCGACCCCTGGTACGCCCTGCTGCGGGAGAACCAGACGCTGAATGTGAGCGTGCTGGAGGGGTATCTGGGTTACTTCCTGCTGGGCGCCTGGCTGGAAGGGCTGGAGAAGCCGCCATCCCGGCGGGTGCTGCTGGCGGCCGTGCTGGGCAGCTGGGCGGTGATCACTCTGGGCACCTGGATTGTCTTCCTGGTGACCGGCACCTACGGCCAGCAGTTTGCCACCTACCGGGGCATCTTTACCATGGCGCTCTCCGCCTCGCTGTTCCTTTTGTTCCGGGATCTGTTCCGTGGCAGGAGAAGCGGACGGGTGGCAATCCTGCTGTCCGCCTGTTCCTTCGGCGTGTACCTGGCCCATCCCATGGCCATTGAGCTGCTGCAGAAGCTGCTGGGCGGCGGTCTGACCGTGCCCGGCCAGCTGGCGGTGTGGCTGCTGTCTCTGGTGGGCTGTGTTCTGGGCGTGGTGCTGGTATCCAGCGTGCCGGGGCTGTGCTTCCTGGCCACAGGACAGCGCTTCCGGGATGCCTGCCGGGAGAGCAATGTCTTTGCGCTGCTGCGGTTACGGCACAGAAAGGCCGGGGGAAAGCGGCTTCCACCTCAATAGACGAATAAAAAACAGCACCGGATTGTTATCCGGTGCTGTTTTTTGTTTCTTACATGCTCTGGCTGATGCAGATATGCAGATCGGTGAAGAGCTTGGTTTTGGGGACGGTGCCGAAGGCCAGATAGTCATAGAGCATCTGGAGGGGCATGGAGCCCTGAATGTCGGGCTGCTGGACAATGGTGGCGGAGATGAGGCCGTTTTTCAGCAGCTCCTGCTGGGCGGGAGCCAGGTCGTGGGTGATAACCGACAGATTGCGGCCCCGGGCGGCCCGGTGAATCTCCTGACATACGCCGTAGTCTCCCATGTTGACGATATAGATCGCCTTCATGTCGGGGTTATGCTCCACCATGTCCACCACTTCGGTAAACTCACCGTCGCGGAACAGGGCGGGCATACCGCCGTCCACCATGGTGAGGCCGGGGTAGGTAGCGGAGAGCTCCTGGGAGAAGCCGCCCATCCGCCCGGCAAAGCTGGGGGAGTTGGGGCCGTCGGCTGCGGCGATGCCCACCAGTCCGCGGCCTCCCGTGCACAGGGACACCAGGCCGGCCGCCACACGGCCGGAGTGGACATAGTCGCAGCCCACATAGGCCAGGTGGGGTACAAAATCCTCGTCCAGATTGAAGAACACGGTAGGGACGCCCTTGGCGTTCATGCGCTGGATAAAGGCCATAAAGGAGGTGGTACGCAGGGGCAGGGCGGCGATGCCGTCGGGGTGGCTCTCCTCAACCTCGCGGAAGAGACGCTCCAGATAGGGCGTGTCCAGCTGACGGATGAGGTAGAAATCCACCGTCACGCCGAATTCCCGCAGCTCAGCGGCCTTGTCCCGGGCGGCGTGGAGGATGTCCAGGTGGAACACAAACTCCGGCCCGTGGAAGATGAGGAAGGCAAGGCGGAGCTTCCGCTTCTTGACTGCCAGCATCTGACCGGCCATATTGGGCCGGTAGCCCATCTCCTCGATGAGGGAGCGCACCCTGGCCTCTGTCTCCGGGTTGACGCCGGGCCGATTGTTGAGCACCCGGTCCACCGTGCCCCGGGAGACCCCGGCGCGCTTGGCGATGTCCTTTATGGTGACCATAACCGTGACCTCCCCTTACGCTTCTCAGGCCTGCTTGGCCTCAGGGAAAATAACCTTGTTGACGAAGAAGAAAATGACCATGGAGATACCGCCGTTGAGCACCACGGTGCCGATGTTGTAGATGAAGTCGGGCACGAACATGCCGGCGACGGCCACCCACACGCAGTTGATGGAGTTGACGATGCAGTTGATGATGATGAAGGCCACGATGTACCAGGCGATCTGCCAGGCCAGGTTGCCCTTGCTGCGGAAGACGAAGTTGCGCTGGATGGGGAAGTTGATGATCTCGCCGATGGCCATGGCGATCATATAGGCACAGAAGTAGCCCAGGCCGCCGTGGGCGGCGTCATAGCCGAAGATGTTCCACTGGAAGGTCTCGCCGAACAGGGTCACCGGGATGCCCGGCCAGCCGAAGTCCACATTGGACAGGCTCTGGAAGGCCAGGGGCAGGAACTGGAGGATGAAGTACTTGAGCACCGTCACCAGGTTGCTGACGATGACGAACAGTCCGCCCTCACGGATCCACTTGGCGGCCTTGGGGTGGTTTCCGGCGAAATGATTCCACCAGCCGACCAGGCCGGTCTGCGTCTTTTCGGTAGCCATATCAGTTTTCTCCTTTCACATTGCCAGCCTGAGCCAGGGCCAGGTCGGTCTCTTTCTTAGCCTTGTTCATCCGGGAACGGGCGGAGAGCAGGTGGCCCACACCCTTGAAGAAGTGGCCGTTGAAAATCTCCACCAGCGCGGCGGACATGTCCATGTCGAAGGCGCCGCCCATCATCTTGGCCACACCACGGAAGGGCATGTTGTAGATGAAGAGGATGTTCAGGTCGGGCGTGCCCTTGGCCTCAGCCTTGTTCTTCAGGTGGGTGAGGATGGCGTAGACCAGACGGCCAACCCAGCGCTTGGCGTAGAAGAGCTGGGAGAAGGTGTCGTTCATGCCCAGAGGCGCGGAGCGGTCCCACTTGGCGGGGGGGATGGGACGGCCCAGCAGGTACTCAAACTCGGCGTCGCCCACGTCGCTGACCTTGCCGGAGCAGTAGCTGGGCAGCTTGCTGAGGTCGTAGGGGGCGGGGGCGTCGGTGCCCTGCACCGCCACAGTGGCGGTGAGGCGGATGTCGGCACAGGAGGCGCCCACACGGACCTCGTAGTCGCCGCTCTCTACCTCGAACTTTCCGGTCTTTACATTGAAGTACCGGAAGGCCTTGTCGTCCAGCTCCACGGTGACGGTCTTGCACTCGCCGGGGTTGAGGAACACCTTCACAAAGCCCTTGAGCTCCTGCTCGGGACGGAACACCACGCCGCCCTTGCGGGAGACGTACACCTGGGCGATCTCCGCGCCGGGGATGCTGCCGGTGTTGGTGACGGTGAAGGTGACGGACTTGTCGTCGGCCCGCAGGTCGGCGTAGGCGAAGGTGGTGTAGCTCAGGCCGTAGCCGAAGGGGAAGCGGACGGGCACCTGAGCGGTCTGATAGTAGCGGTAGCCGATGTACAAGCCCTCCCGGTACTCGGCGGTAGCCTCAGTGCCGGGGAAGTGGCGGTAGGCGGGGGTGTCCTCGTACTTCATGGCCCAGGTCTCAGCCAGCTTGCCGGAGGGATTGACCTTGCCGGTGAGCACATCCACCACGGCGCCGGCGCCGGCCTGGCCGCCCAGGTAGCCGTGGACCACAGCCTTGCAGCTGTCCAGCCAGGGGGCCTCGATGGGGGCGCCGCCGGACAGGACCACAACCACGTTGGGGTTGACCTTGGCTACGGCCTCCAGCACGTCCACCTGGTTCTGATGGATCTTCATGTGCTTCCGGTCCAGGCCCTCGGACTCGCTGATCTCGTCCAGGCCCATGTACATCAGCACGATTTCGGCGTTCTTGGCCAGCTCCACGGCGGCATTCTTCTTGGCCTCGTCGGCACCGCCGTGACGGATAAAGCCGGGCTCAAAGCCCACCAGCTTCAGGCCGCTGTCCGCCTTGATGACGGAGAGGGCACAATCCAGCTTGGTGGGGTTGACCATGCTGGAGCCGGCGCCCTGGTAGCGGGGCGTCTGGGCAAAGTCGCCGATGACGGCCACAGAGGTGCCCGCCTTCAGGGGCAGGATGCTGTCCTCGTTCTTGAGCAGCACGATGGTGCTCTCAGCGGCCTTGCGGGCGGTGGCGTGGTGGGCGTCCACGTCGAACTCCTTGGGGGCGTCTTCGGGGATGACGGTGGCGAAGAGCACGTTCAGGTACTCGTCCAGCCGCTGGTCAATCACGTCCTCGGACAGAGTACCGGCTTTGACCGCAGCCACCAGCTCCCGGTCGCTGTTGCCGCCGGTGGCGGGCATCTCCAGGGAGTTGCCGCACTTGAGCCCCTCAGCCCGGTCATTGCTTCCGCCCCAGTCGGTGACCACGAAGCCGTCAAAGCCCCACTGGTCCACCAGAATGTCCCGCAGCAGCTCCTTGTCCTCGTTGGCGTACTTGCCGTTGATGCGGTTGTAGGCGGACATGATGGACTGGGGGTGGCCCTCCTTCACGGCAATTTCAAAGCCGGTCAGGTAGATTTCCCGGAAGGTACGCTGGTCTACCACGCTGTCCGAGTGCATGCGCAGGGTCTCCTGGCTGTTGGCGGCGAAGTGCTTGGGGCAGGCCGCCACGCCCTGGCTCTGGATGCCGCGGATGTAGGCCGCGGCCATCTTGCCCGCCAGATAGGGGTCCTCGGAGAAATACTCAAAGTTGCGCCCGCACAGGGGGGAGCGCTTCATGTTCAGACCGGGGCCCAGCAGCACGCTGACGCCCTGGGCCTTGGCCTCTTCACCCAGCATCTTGCCCAGCTCCTCGCCCAGCTCAGGGTCCCAGGAGTTGGCCATGGTGGCTGCCGTGGGGCAGCAGGTGGCAGGCAGGGAGGCGTTCAGTCCCAGATGGTCCGCCGCGCCCGCCTGCTTCCGCAGCCCGTGAGGGCCGTCGGACAGGAACATCCCGGGGATGTTCAGCCGCTTCACGCTCTTGGTGGTGAAGTTGCCCTCGCCGCTCAACAGGCTGCACTTCTCTTCAAGGGTCATTTTCGCTATCAGATCCGCGTATTTCAATCCCTTACACTCCTTTTCCGGAACAATTGTCCCCTGCTGTCGCTGTCCTGTGCTCGAACACGACCTTTGTGCACAGTATAGCAGAAAGAAAAGCGAATGGGACGTGTTTGACGTAATCGGTATGTTTACGTGCGTAAATTGCAATTTGGGACGGGGCACGAAGGGAAATTCGGGCCCCAGATACTGCCCGGCCGCCTGCCGGAAAGGCAGGCGGCCGGAGGCAATCAGGTATTTGCGGTGCCGGAGACGGTGCAGACAATGCCGGTCTGGAGATTCTCCACATCCATGGTGTAGTTGGTACCATCGGAGGTGGTAGCGGTAAAGCTGCGGGTGTCGCCGGTGAGGGCGATGGAGCCGTCATCATTGAGGGTCCAGGTGCCGGAGTCGGTCTGAATACCGGAGTTTTCGGCGTTGTAGTCGAAAGCCACGGTGAAGGTGTTGTCGGGCATCAGGACCACGTTGCAGACCAGCCAGCCGTCACCGGTGCCGGTGAGGGTGAGGTAGGAGCCGTCGCTGGGAGCGGAGCTGCCGCCGCTGACAGCGCCGGAGACGGTGCAGACGATGCTGGTCTCCACGTTCTCTACATCCATGGTGTAGTTGGTACCGTCAGTGGTGGTGGCGGTAAAGCTGCGGGTGTCGCCGGTGAGAGCAATGGAGCCGTCGTCGTTAAGGACCCAGGTGCCGGAGTCGGTCTGGATGCCGGAATTCTCAGCGTTGTAGTCGAAAGCCACGGTGAAGGTATTGTCGGGCATCAGGACCACATTGCAGACCAGCCAGCCGTCACCGGTGCCGGTGAGGGTGAGGTAGGAGCCGTCGCTGGGAGCGGAGCTGCCGCCGCTGACAGCGCCGGAGACGGTGCAGACGATGCCGGTCTCCACGTTCTCCACATCCATGGTGTAGTTGGTACCGTCAGTGGTAGTAGCGGTAAAGATGCGGGTGTCGCCGGTAAGGGTGATGGAGCCGTCATCGTTGAGGGCCCAGGTGCCGGAGTCGGTCTGGATGCCGGAGTTCTCGGCATTGTAGTCGAAGGAGACAGTAAAGGTGTTGTCGCTCAGAAGCACCACGTTGCAGACCAGCCAGCCGTCACCGGTACCGGTGAGGGTCAGGTAGGAACCGTCGCTGGGGGCGGAAGAGCCGCCTCCCACAGTGCCGGAGACAGTGCAGACGATGCCGGTCTCCACATTCTCCACATCCATGGTGTAGTTGGTACCGTCGGCGGTGGTAGCGGTAAAGCTGCGGGTATCACCGGTAAGAGTGATGGAGCCGTCATCATTGAGGGTCCAGGTGCCGGAATCGGTCTGAATGCCGGAGTTCTCGGCGTTGTAGTCGAAGGAGACGGTGAAGGTGTTGTCGTTCAGAAGCACCACGTTGCAGACCAGCCAGCCGTCGCCGGTGCCGGTGAGGGTCAGGTAGGCGTCGCCGCCGGGCTGAGCGGACTCAGTGGGCTGGACGGTCTCGGAGGCAGTGGGAGCGGGGGATTGCTGGTCGCCGTCAGCCGCAGCCACGCCGCCGGTGCGGAAGAAGGCGGCCCAGAAGATGAGAGCCAGCACCAGGGCGATGACCACCACAATGCCGATTCTGGCGGGAACCTTCACGCTGTCCTTCCACTTGCTGCGGTTGAGGAACACAAAGAGGGCGGCGGAGAGGACGGCAGTGTCCAGCACCACCAGAAGCACCAGCCAGTAGGGGGAGGTGTCGGCCGCGGCGGCCACGGCGGCGCTGTTGGCCTGGGTGTAGAGGATGTTGTGGCAGGCGGTGCGCATGGCCTGCTGGGCGGTGTTGCTGGAGCTGTCCAGGGTGACGCCCATGAGGCAGAGCATCATGTCGCCGCCGGCCCGGATGGCCAGATTCACGTCCATCCAGCCGGTGTTGCCCATGGCGGAGTCGGTGACCACCACGCCGCGGAAGCCCCACTCATCCCGGAGCACGCCATTGAGCATGGCGGGGTTGGCGCCGGCCCAGACAGTGCCCAGGTAGTTGTAGCTGCTCATGATGGCGGTGGTGCCGCCCTCCTTGACGGCGATCTCAAAGGCGCGGAGGTAGATCTCGCGCATGGACTGCTCGTTGGCCCACACGGAGAGGGAGAGACGGTTGCTCTCCTGGTCGTTGAGGGCGAAGTGCTTGACGTAGCAGTACACGCCCTGGCTGGCGGCGCCCCGGATGGTGGCGGCGGCCAGCTTGCCGGAGAGGAGGCTGTCCTCGGAGTAGTACTCGAAGTTACGGCCGGAGAGGGGGGTGCGGTGGATGTTGGCGCCGGGTGCGTAGAGACCCACCACGTGGTTGGCCACGGCCTCCGCGCCGAAGGTGCGGCCGAATTCCTCCACCAGAGTCTGGTTCCAGGTGGAGCCGATGACCACCTGGCTGGGGAAGGACACGCCCCGCAGGTTGCTCACCAGGCTGTTGATGCCGGCAGGGCCGTCCAGGTCGTTGGTGGCGGGCTTGCCCACGCTGGTGACCTCGGGGGTGGACCAGCCGCCGTTGGAGATCATATTGGTCATGTCCTCCACGCTCAGCTGCTCCAGAAGCTGCTCCCACATGGGGTCGTCGTAGTCCTTGCCGGACAGGTCCTCCAGAGTGAGCCCGTGGTTGGCAAAGGTGATGGGCTGGTCGTCCGGGTTGTTCTCATACACCGGCGCGTTTGTGAAGGCGGCCACCACCTCGTCGGAGGCAGTCTTGCCGTCGGTGCGGGCGGTGGGCAGGGTGCCCTCCCAGTCGGCACGGGAGACGTACTGGGTGATCTGGCCGTTGGTCACGTCGTCAAAGCGGTTGACAGCGGCGGTCACGTCGGTGGAACGGGGGTTGCTCTCGTCATAGACGGTGGTAGAGGAGACGGTGTACTCCCACTGGTCAATGACCTCGTGAGCGTTGCTCATCAGCTTAATCTGATAGGTGCCTGCCTCCAGCACATAGCAGCCGTTGGTCTGGTAGTCGTAGGAGGCCATGTCCTCGGCGGCAAAGGTGATGGTGACGGACTGGCTGTCGCCGGGCTGGAGCAGCTCGGTCTTGTCGAAGTCGGCCAGCACCACATGGGCCTTTTCAATGCCGCCCACGGTGTAGGGGGCGGTGTAGTAGACCTGAACTACGTCCTTCCCGGGGACGCTGCCGGTGTTGGTCACCTTCACGGTCATAGAGATGGTGCCGTCGGCATCGGAGTAGTCCTCAATCTCCTGGGTAAAGGTGGTGTAGCTCAGGCCGTAGCCGAAGGGGTACTGGACGGCGGCCTGGTAGGCCTCCTCGTCGCACAGACCGGTCTCGTTGTCGATCCAGCGGGTCTCGTAGAAGCGGTAGCCCACGTAGATGCCCTCGGCATACTCCACGTAGTTGCGCTCCAGGTTGCTGTATGTAAAGTCGCCTGCATTCCAGTAGGCGGGGGAGGAGGAGATGTCGTAGGCGTAGGTGTCGGTGAGACGGCCGGAGGGGTTCACCACGCCGGACAGGGCCTCGCCCACGGCGTTCATGCCGGTGCTGCCGGGGCCGCCGATCCACAGGGCGGCGTCGATGCCGTCATCCTCCAGGAAGCCCAGCTCCATGGCGTGGGAGGAGTTGATGAGCACCACCACGGTCTCATAGCCCTGGGACTTGACCAGCTCCAGCAGGTCCTCCTCGTCCTGGGTGAGGGAGAGATAGCTGCGGCCGTCGTCGGTGTCGCTGTACCCGGCGGCGTACATGTCGGCGGGCAGGTCGCCGCCCTCGCCGCCGATACGGGAGAGCATGACCACGGCCACGTCGGAGAAGTCCCGGGCCTGCTGGAGCACCTCGTCGGTGTACTGGGAGGCGGGCACCTCAGCGGGGGTGAAGTTGGAGCCGGTGTAACCGCCCTGCTCGGGACGGCTGACGCCGGAATTGCGGTAGAAGTCGGCCAGCTCCTCGTTGACGGTGAAGCCGGCGTTGGTCAGGCCCTGGATCAGGTCCACGTTGGAGGACGTGTCGCTGGAGCCGCTGCCGGTGCCGCCGTAGAGGGGAGAGATGGTGGCGTAACCGAACAGGTTGACCTTGGCGCCCTGCTCCAGGGGGAGCGCGCCGTCCTTGTTCTCCAGCAGCACGAGACCTTCGGCCTCAAGCTCCTGGGCCATCAGCAGGCTGGCCTCCTTGGCCTCCTCGGGGGTGAGTTGCTCGGCGGTGACATTGCCGCCGGTGAGGCGGCTGTTCAGGTTGGCCGCCATAAAGGCGTTGATGGCGGGGTACAGCTGGATGCACACCACGTTGACAATCAGCGCGATGACCACCAGCACGCTGACCAGGATAACGGGCAGCTTTCCCGCCGGACGGGGGGACGCCGTGTTCTTTTCTTTCATATCCATGCTCCTTCTCCTTTCATTTTGCCCGGGCACAAAATCAAAAATGAAAAAGACGGTTGCTTTTTTCGTGCCCATGCTGTATTGTATTCAACACAGTGTTGTATTTCAATCATTAGATTTTTTAAAAACGTCGTGTTCAAGACACAAAATGAAAAAGTGTTGGAATTACGGCATAAGCGATAAAAAAGACGGGAAACAGGAGGAACGGCATGGAGAAAGAGGAGCGGAAGGAGAACCAGCGGACCCGGCTGACCAAGCGTCTGCTGCGGGAGAGCCTGCTGGGGCTGCTGGCGGAGAAGCCGGTGGAGAAGATTACGGTAAAGGAGCTGTGTGAGGCGGCGGAGCTGAACCGGTCCACCTTTTATGCCTATTATCAGGACGTATTTTCCCTCTATTATGAGATGGGCAACGAGCTGGTGGACGCCCTGGTGGACTATGTGCGGACGGGCGGGGTGGAGACCGAGCCCATGCTGGCCTATATCAAGGAGCACCGGGAGATGTTTGCCCTGCTCATCTACAACGGGCAGTTCATGGACATGAATTCCCCGCTCCAGCGGCGTGTGTTTGAGGAGACCATCCGGTACTCCTGGCCTGCGGGTAGGGAGATGGACGTGCCGGAAATGGAGTGGAAGTATGTGCTCCAGTACATGTTCATGGGGGGTAGCGGAGTGATCCACCGCTGGGTGCGCAACGGATGCGACATGGAGCCCGGGGAGCTGGCCGCGCTGCTGGAGGGGATGACCGAGACCATGATGCGGGCGGCGCCCGTGCTGGCACGGCAGGTCGGGAAAAAGGCATGACAAGTCCGCCGGGATATGCTATACTGAAGAAAACATTTCCCGGAAGGAGGTTGTTCCATGAGCGACTGTCTGTTCTGTAAGATTGCGGCGGGTGAGATTCCGTCCAACAAGGTCTATGAGGACGACCAGGTCTATGCCTTCTACGACATTGACCCCCAGGCGCCCACTCATTTTCTCGTGATTCCCAAGGCCCACATCGGCTCCTGCGGCGAGATCAACGCGGAGAATTCCGGTGTGGTGGCCCACGCCTTTGAGGTCATCTCCAAGGTGACCAAGGACCTAGGCATCACGGATTTCCGCGTGGTGTCCAACTGCGGCGAGCAGGCCGGTCAGAGCGTGCACCATCTGCACTTCCACGTCCTGGCGGGACGGGATATGACCTGGCCTCCGGGCTAAGGGCCTGCGAGCCGCGCCAAGCGTTTTGGCCCGTAGGGCCAAAACCTTGATGCCGGGCGGATTCACTCCGCCCGAGCAGATAAAATGGACGGGGCCCCCAGGCGGTTTCCGCCTGGGGAAAAGCAGGCTGGCCAGAGCGTGCACCATCTGCACTTCCACGTCCTGGCGGGACGGGATATGACCTGGCCTCCCGGTTAATCCCAGCGTTTTGACGTGACTGCCACCCCGGCGCCCAGCCGCCGTTCTCAGAGGGAAAGGCTAAAAAAGGCGGTCTTTGACCGCCTTTTTTCCTTGGAATAAATTGAAGCCGTATGGGTGAAATTAGCGAGGAAGAATGTTGCCGTTTGGTAGCATTTTTCTGAGGTGATCCCATGCACTTTCAGAGAATCGAGGATCTGAGGGTTGACCACGATAAGAGCCAGATTGAGATAGCGGCTTATCTCAATTTGAACCGAAATGTCTACTGGAGGTATGAAAAAGGAATTCGGGAGATTCCTGCCTGGGCTGTGATTAAGCTTGCAGACCTCTATCAGACCACCACCGACTATATCCTGGGACGCACAGACGATCCTTCTCCCCGTGCGTAAGCTGGCCTCCTTTGCGCTGCCCTTTGGGGTGGGCGTATTTCTGTCGGCGTATCTGCTTCCCCGGCCTGTCCGGCTGGCCGGGGCGGCTCTGTGCGCCCTGATTTGGGTGGTATGCCTGTTTTGCTGGCGCAGACAGCGGGAGGACAAGCGGCTCCGACTGGTGCTGTACGCCGCGGGGCTGGCCCTGGGCCTGCTGTGGAGCTGGGGCTATGACATGCGCACGGTGTACCCGGCGGAACAGCTGGCGGGCACGGAGGGTACCTTCGTGTTTCAGGCGGCGGACTGGCCGGAAACGGGGACATACAGCGTCTCAGTAGAGGTGCGGCTGTTGAGTCCGGATGGGCCGGAGCTGGGGGCCATCCTTTATTTCTACCCCGGCGACGAGGAGATCCCGGACATAAAGCCCGGCGACACCCTGACCTGCACCGCGCGGCTGAAATTGGCGGACACCATCGCCGGGGAGAAGAGCGGCTACTACTACGCCAAGGGCATTTTCCTCACCGCCAGCGCGCAGGGAATCCCGGAGGTCGCACCAGTGGAGAACGTGCCCCTGAAATACTGGCCCACCCTGTGGCGCAGGGCCATGAGGGAGCACATCGACGCACTGTTTTCCGACGAGACCGCCGGTCTTGCCCTGGCCCTGACCACCGGGGACAAGTCCGGCCTCACCGGCGGGTTCTATACCGCCCTCAAGCGCTGCGGCCTGGCCCATGTGGTGGCCGTGTCCGGCATGCATATGAGCATGGTGGTGATGCTGGCCGCCATGCTGGTGCGCAGACGGCGGAGAAAAATGATGGCCATCGTGTCCATCCCGCTGGTGCTGGCCTTTATGGCACTCACCGGCTTCGCGCCCTCGGTGGTGCGGGCCGGCGTGATGCAGATTCTCCTCCTGCTGGGCCCCGCCCTGAGCCGGGAGGGAGACACGGTGACTTCCCTGTCCTTTGCCCTCCTGCTGCTCCTGCTCCAAAACCCCAACGCCGCCATGGATGTGGGACTTCAGCTCTCCTTCCTGTCGGTGGCGGGTATTCTCACCATTACAGGGCGTCTCAACGAGAAGTTTTTCCACCGTTTCCCCCTGAAAAAGGGGAAAACCAAGCCCCGGCGGCTCTATAACAGCGCCGTCCGCTTCCTGGTGGGCTGCGTCACCATGAGCATCGGGGCCATCGCCTTCACCACGCCCCTCACCGTTTATTACTTCGGCACTGTCTCCCTGGTCTCGCCTCTGGCCAACCTGCTCACCCTGTGGGCGGTCACCGTGCTCTTTCTCCTGTGCCTGCCCGCCGCTGCTTTGGGCGGTGTGCTGCCCGTTGTGGGAAAGGCCCTTGCAGCCCTGGCGGAGCCGGTGAGCTGGCTGTTCCACCGCATCGTGTACGGCCTGAGCGGCCTGCCCTTTGCCTCGGTCAGCCTGGAGACGGGCCGGTACCTCCTGTTCTGGCTCCTCTTTGTCTACGCTGTCATCGGGGCCTGCATTTTGTTCCGCAAGGAAAAGCCCAGACCCATTGTGCCGGTGTGCTGCTGTACCATCGCCCTGGCTGCGGCGCTCCTGTTCAACGCCCTGTCCCTGCGGGGCAGCGGGCTGACCGTCACGGTGCTGGACGTGGGCCAGGGGCAGAGCATCCTGCTGACGGCTCAGGGCAGCACGGCTCTGGTGGACTGCGGCGGTAGCAGCGGAGATGATCCCGGGGACATTGCCGCCGACTATGTGCAGGCCATGGGCAAGAGTACCCTGGATCTGCTGGTGCTGACCCACTACCACAGTGACCACGCCTGCGGTGTGCCCGAGCTGTTGGAGCGGCTGACCGTCACCACTCTGGCGGTACCCGATGTGGAGCCGGACAGCGCCCTTCGGGCGGAGATTCTGGCTCTGGCGGAGGAGAAGGGGACGGCAGTCATCTTCATTGAGGAGGACACTGCGGTGGAGCTGGGCGGCGCGTCGCTCACCCTCTATGCGCCCCTGGGCACCGGCGGCGGCAACGAGGAGGGGCTCTCCGTGCTGGCTACCCTGGGGGACTTTGACGCCCTCATCACCGGAGACATGAACGCCGCTGTGGAGCGGCGGCTCATCAAATACGGAAACCTGCCCGATATCGAGCTGCTGGTGGCAGGCCACCACGGCTCCAAATCCTCCACTTCGGAGGAACTGCTGGCGGCGGTCACACCGGAGTACGCTGTCATCTCGGTGGGTTACAATACCTACGGGCACCCCGCGCCCGATACCCTGGACCGGCTGGAGCAGGCGGGCTGTACTGTCTGGCGCACCGACCTCCAGGGCACCATTACCGTCCGGGCAACGGACTGAATCCACCCACAAGGGGGAACAACCCATGGCAAAAAAGGAAAAGGCGGACAGCGCCGCCTATCAGAAGCTGAAAAAGGACATCTCCGACGGCAATATCGGCCGCCTGTATGTATTCCACGGCGAGGAGACCTATCTCCGGGACTTCTACCTGGGGCAGATGAAAAAGAAGCTCCTGCCTGCGGGCATGGAGGAGTTCAATCTCCACACCCTGTCGGGCAAGGAGTTTGACATCAAGCGTCTGGCCCAGATGGTGGACTGCCTGCCCATGATGAGCGAGCGGACCCTGATTGTGGTCAGCGACTATGACCTTTATAAAGGAGACAAGGAGGGGCTCACCGCCCTCTTTGCCGATCTGCCCGACTATGTGTGTCTGGTCTTTGTCTACGACCTCATCGAGTACAAGGCGGACGCCCGTACCAAGCTGGCGGCAGCCCTGAAGGAGCACGGCAGCGTGGTCAACTTCGCCCGGCAGGAGCAGGGGGATTTGGTGGACTGGGTCCGCCGCCGCTTCAAAGCCACCGACCACGACATCGGCTCCGAGGAGGCCAAGTACCTCATCTTCCTCTGCGGCGACCTGATGAACGGCCTCATCTCGGAGATTGGCAAGATCGGCTCCTACGCCAAGAACCACCGCATCACCCGGGAGGATATCGACGCCGTGGCCACCCCCCAGCTGGACGCGGTGGTGTTCCAGATGACAGACGCCATTGCCGCCGGGAATTTCGACAAGGCCGCCGCTGTTCTGGGGGACCTGTACCACATGCAGGAGGCCCCCATCAAGATTCTGGCTGTCCTGGGCAAGCAGCTCCGACAGCTCTACTCCGCACGGCTGGCCATTGAGAACCGGAAGGGTACCTCCTATCTGATGGAGCTGTGGGGTATGCGCTCGGCCTACCCGGCGGAGAAGCTGATGCAGTCGGCCAGACGATTCTCATTGCCGTGGTGCCGCCGGGCGGTGATCCGCTGCGGGGAGATGGACCTGGCCATGAAGTCCACCGGCGCCGACGGTGAGGAGCTGCTCACCCAGTTCCTGCTGGAGCTGGCGGGGGCATCGTCCCGAAAGCGCTGAACGGAGGAACAAGCTGTGCTGAAAATCAAAGAGGCCATCGTGGTGGAGGGGCGTTATGACAAAAACACCCTCTCCCAGCTGGTGGATACCATGATTATTGAGACAAAGGGCTTCGGCATCTTCAAGGACAATGAGCGGCTCTCCCTGCTCCGCCGTGTGGCCAGGGAGCGGGGGCTGGTGGTGCTCACCGACTCGGACGGCGCGGGCTTTGTCATCCGCAACTTTCTCAAGGGGGCCATCCCGCCCCAGCAGGTGAAGCACGCCTACATCCCCGACCTCTTCGGCAAGGAGCGCCGCAAGCGCCAGCCGGGGAAGGAGGGCAAGCTGGGAGTGGAGGGCATGCGCCCCCAGGTGCTGGAGGAGGCCCTCCGCCGTGCGGGAGTCACCTTCCTGGACCAGGAACCGGGGGAGCAGGCGCCCAGGCGCCCTATCACCAAGGCGGACCTGTTCTCCGCCGGGCTGTCCGGCGGACCGGATTCCGCGAGCCGCCGCCAGGCTTTGCTCCGGCGCCTGGACCTGCCCGAGCACATGACGGCCAACGCCATGCTGGAGGCGTTGAATGTGTTCTGTACCTATGAGGAGTTTCAAAAGGCCGTCTCTGACCTTGAGATGGCGGGAAAGCAGTAAAATTGTTCTGTGAGCCCGGCGGATTGTCCCGCCGGGCTCACTTTATACCCTGCCAAAAAATTTTTTAGAAAAAGCGAAAAAACCCCTTTACAAACAGGAGAGGGTATGCTATTATAATCCTGCAAACAAGAACTACTACTGTTAAGGAGGCGAGTATGGAACGCACCATCCGGTACAGCAAAAAGCGTGAGGCCATTCTGGAAGCTATCTGCTCCACCGATATCCACCCGTCGGCTGACTGGATTTATCAGCGGCTCAAGCCCGCCCATCCGGATCTGTCTCTGGGTACTGTCTACCGGAACCTGAACTTTTTCCGGGAGCAGGGGACGATACAGTGTGTAGCAGTGGTCAACGGACAGGAGCGCTATGATGCAAACGTCCACCCGCACAATCACTTTATCTGTGACCACTGCGGCGCTGTGATTGATCTGCATCAGATTCCGGTGGACGCCGGGCTGGATCGGCAGGTCAGCGAGAAATACGGGCTCCAGGTACACCATCACGACCTTGTTTTCCACGGCACCTGCACACTTTGCGGGAAGAAAAGCCAAATCAGTTAAATAAAACAAAAAATCAAAATCAGGAGGAAATTAACATGAAGAAGTTTGTCTGCACCGTCTGTGGTTATGTCCATGAGGGCGATTCCGCTCCCGAGTTCTGCCCCATCTGCAAGGCTCCCGCTGAGAAGTTCAAGGAGCAGTCCGGCGAGAAGACCTGGGCCGCTGAGCACGTGGTGGGCGTGGCCAAGGGCGTGGACGAGGAGATCATCAAGGGTCTGCGCATGAACTTCGAGGGCGAGTGCTCCGAGGTCGGTATGTACCTGGCCATGGCCCGTGTGGCTCACCGTGAGGGCTATCCCGAGATCGGCCTGTACTGGGAGAAGGCCGCCTATGAGGAGGCCGAGCACGCTGCCAAGTTCGCCGAGCTGCTGGGCGAGGTCGTGACCGACTCCACCAAGAAGAACCTGGAGATGCGTGTTGACGCCGAGAACGGCGCCACCGCCGGCAAGTTCGAGCTGGCCAAGAAGGCCAAGGAGCTGGGTCTGGACGCCATCCACGACACCGTGCACGAGATGGCCCGCGACGAGGCTCGCCACGGCAAGGCTTTCGAGGGCCTGCTGAAGCGCTACTTCGGCTAAGCTGACAGAGTAAAAAGTCCCCGGACCGTAAGGTCCGGGGACTTTTTTGCCGTGGCGGGTCTCGTCACCGAGCGTTTTGGTGGAGCCAAAACCTCGATGCCGGGCGGATTCACTTCGCCCGAGCAGGTAAAATCAGCGGGGTCCCCATGGGCAAGTCCCATGGGGAATGGCCGCCACGGCAAGGCTTTCGAGGGCCTGCTGAAGCGTTACTTCGGCTAAGCTGACAGAGTAAAAAGTCCCCGGACCGCAAGGTCCGGGGACTTTTTTGCCGTTTATTTTACGCTTTCATACAGCCGCAGCATGGTGAGGATGCTCTGCTCTCTGGAGTAGCTGACCTGGGGGGCGAAGGTGTTGTTGCCCACGCCGCCCATAACACCGCTGGCCTGCATCTGGCCCACCGCATCAAAGGCCCAGGAGGCGATGGAGGAGTTGTCCGCGAAGGTGAGTGCCTGAGCTGCCAGCGGCTTGCCCACAGCCTCGGCCAGGCGGGCGAGCATGGTGGCGGCCTGCTCCCGGGTCAGGGTGCCGTTGGGGTCGAACCTGCCGCCGCCCACACCGGTCACAACGCCCAGCGCGCCCATTTTCTGTACGTTGACATCGCTGGTGTCGGTAAAGGTGGTGCGCTCGGCAATCTCAGAGCCCTTGATGGTCTCGTACAGCTCCACAGCCAGGGCGCAGAACTCCGCCCGGGTGGCGGGCTGGGTGTATTTGCTCTGGAGACTGTCGGGCACAATGCCTGCAGCGATGGCGGCGTTGACCTGCTCCACTGCCCAGCTGGAGGGGGTGTCCGCCGGGGGCGTCACAGGTTCGGTGGGTGCGGAGGGATCGCCTACGGTGAGCAGATAGGTGTCAATGGTGTAGTATCCCTCATCAGACTTGCCGGTCTGGGTGGCGAGGGCGTAGCCGTCCACAAAGGAGCCGATCCACTGCCAGTCACCCTCGGGGATGATGACGTTCCCTTTCAGGTCGATGACGCTGCCCGGTTCCCCGGCCTGTTTCTGGACCTTGGCCACGCCGTTGAGGAAGGGGTCGTACTGCATTTCACCGTAAAGATAGGGGATGGATACCTTGCCATTCCGGTCCAGGGTACCGTAACGGCTGGAGACCTTGGAGAGGAGAAAGCCACGCTTCATATAGTTGTCCCACTGGCTCCAGTAGGTGACACCGGTACTGTAAAAGAAGTCCTTATCAAAGGGGGTCAGGTTGCCCTGGAGGTCAATGAGCATATAGTCGCTCAGGTTCAGGTCCTCTTTGGTGACCGTAGAGGAATAGCCGATATCATTGGGGCCGTTGTACCGGAAGCCGCTGAACTTCACTACCGCGTACCCGTTGGAGAAGCAGGTGACGGGCTCCCAGCATTTCACGTCCGAGGTGGTCACGTTATTGCCGTACAGGGAGGACCACTCGATCTCATAGCCGGGCAGCTCAAGGACCTTATTGCCCTTCCTGTCCATGAGAAAGTAGGCGGAGCGGGAGGTGAAGTGCTCCCCTCAGCGTGGACAACATGAGCAAGCTTTGAAACCGAGTCCTCATTCCATGGTATAATGTAAATGCTTTACCAATACGCAGGATAGGGCAACGCTGGAGAGCGACCTGAGCAGC